>NZ_JAGAYD010000072.1 GCF_017940685.1 Butyrivibrio sp.
AATATAAGCCCTGCTACTTCTGCAGGGCTCATACTAAATTCAATTATTCTTCGCTTTCATTTTAGCGTTCTTTTTAATTCCCTTTACGATAAAGAAAATTCCAGCGATCACAAGGATCGGAAGTGGCCACCAAAGCTGTCCTGTCTGAGGAAGTCTCCTAGCACCAAGAACCTGTGGAAGTGCTCTTACCGCACCAAGAACCTGTGGCAGATCTCTGATTGCTCCAAGCACACCGCCTCCTGGTGGTGGGTTGTCCGGTGGAGGATTATCCGGTGGCGGATTATCTGGTGGTGGAGGTGGATTATCTCCGCCACCTCGGCTGTTTACGCATGTATAGACGAAATCGTGAGTCCCAGGCTTCTGATAAACACTTATTGAAGAACTGTACCCATCTGCTATACCAACTTCCCTTACAGTATAATCATGCGCACCAAGATTTTGCCACTCATGATACCAGTTATTACTAGAAGACAATGTAACTGTCTCCATGAGCTCGCCATCGCAATAAATCTCAAAAACAACTGATGCAGGGCGATTTGCATAACCACCGTCATTCCACTGCTTCTGAATGCTGCAATGTGTTTCAACATCATTCTTAACTCTAGACTTTTTAGGCTCTGCTTCCGGGCTATAATTCGGACTTATAACACCAGTAGCCTTGTCTTGTACAAGAATAGGAACAGGATAAACAAAATTTACGAACGAATGTGTATATTCATCCTTTACTATCTTGTCACTATGAACATAATACACCCCAAGTTTAAGGCCTGTGTAATATGTCTTTCCTTTATCGTCCGAAACTCCTTCTGTTACAGGGTTAATCTTATTTGCTTTGATATACCTATCAAGGATATCCGAATCGCTAGTTTCCTCATACTGGACGCAGTCTTTCCAGACATCATAATCAAATCCATTATTGAAGAAATCTGGATCACTAAAGCATTCCTTAAATTCATCAGTAATGGTATACTGACCATCCTTATCTATTGTAGCCACAAGATAGATTTGTGAATTCACGCCTTCCATGAGCTCATCATCCACGGATCTATGTGTTATGGTAAGGCTTCCATGTTCATCCATGCTCATGTCAATGTCTGCACGAGCAAGATATTCTTTTGCATAAACTTTACCAACCGGCGCGGTCATAAACAAAAGAGCTACCAAAGCTACAACAACTATTCTTTTTAAAGCTTTACTTATTTTCTTCATTTTTAACCTCGTTATTGTTGCCTTTCTTTTCCTTAGGTTTTCTTGTTCGTATAAGGAAAACGACAAATAACAAAAGTATCAATGGCGCTGCTATGAATGGTGCAACCACAAGGTTACCATATCGCGTAGCATCTGCCGGAACGATCAGTTTTGTCTCTTCATTATAATCAACACGCTTAGCCCTTACAAGGAGCCTGTGGGTATTGACGCCGTAAGGCGTACATGTAACCAGCGTGACATATTCTTTTCCATCGACAATCGCCAGGTCCTGAGTCTCCTCAGGTAAAACAATCTTGATCTGGTCAACCTGATATGCAAATGTCTGATCTAATATGTGTAAAAGAAATGTATCCCCCTCTATCATCTGATCGAGGTCTGAAAAAAGCTTGGCAGAGGGAAGTCCCCTGTGCCCCGAAAGCACTGCATGGGTGCTTGCTGTTCCGGTAGGAAAAGATGTTCCTTCTAAATGTCCAATACCTACCTGAAGAACACTCTCTTCTGTTCCATGGTAAATCGGAAGATTTACCCCAATGTTTTCTATTTCAATATAACCTATAACTCCAGTACCAGTGGCATCCAAAATGCTGTTATACTCTTTAAGCTCGTCCTCACCAAGCTTAAAGTTCATCACCTTGCCTGCAAGTGCCTCGTTGTATGCGTATGCTTCGTTCCAGAATTTCGAATAGTCTTCTTGAGTGATAGAACTGAGTGCATCCTGATACGTAGAAATAACCCTGCTCTGATTCTTGGAGTTAATATAATTACTAACTGAAGGGTATAAAAAAACGGCTAATCCTACAAGAAATATAATTCCAAATATTATATTGGGAATCTGTTTTTTTAGTTTTTTACTCATTTACAGCAATTGTACTTCCTTGCTTTGAATCATTACTGTATTTCCGAGATGTTCATGTCCTGAACATCCCGGAGAATACAGCTAGTTTCATTATATAGAAACAAGATTCAATGTATATAGATCTTTTTCATACCCTGATAAAAACTAATAATACCAATGATTTACTGAGCATTAGCCTTTCTTCTAACGATGAAGTAAGCAACTCCTGCTACAATAAGGATGCTTCCTACAATATAGAAGATTGTTGTACCCATTCCACCTGTTGAAGGAAGTGTCAGACCTGAAAGGTTCTCAACCTCAACTTCCTGGTATGCTTCCTTAGTTGTATCCATAACAACTTCAAATCTCTCTTTAAGCATTGTGTATCCTGCAGGAGCTACTTCCTCCTGAAGGTAGTAAGAGTGATCCGCATCAAGACCTGCTACAAGTGCCTCACCCTTTTCATCAACAACGATTCTTTTGCCTGTCTCGCCTTCTTTTGCTACTCTGTAGCCTACATTACCATCTGCCAGAGTTTCCTTAACAACTTTGATCTCTTTGCCGCCTGTCTTATTATCCCAAAGTGTAAACTCAGCGCCTGTAAGATTCTTTTTCTGACCATCAGCAGTTGTGTACTTAATGATCTTGATTCCAAGAGTCTTAACTTTTACAGGTTTAGTCTCTACAGACTTTCTGTTGTCATAAACGATGTAGGCTCTGTTCTCTTCAGGAACATATACAACTGCTCTCTCATTTACAGAAGCGCCATATTTAAGGACGATATCCTTACCTGCGTTTGCTGTTACAAATTCTGTAGGAATAGAAAGTGTGTACTCTACTTCTGTCTTCTCTGTCTTAGTATTTACTGTCTCTGTGCCCTTTGTCCACTTTGCCCAGTCGTATTCCTTTCCATTAACCTCTACTTTCTCATCAAGAGTAAGTCCTACTGTTGCAGTATCAACAACCTTGATTGGCTGCTTTGCAGGAGACTCAGGAACAGTAACTGTGATGGTGTATTTCTCATCATGGTCAAACATAGCATCAATTTCTTTTTCCTCTATCTTTGTAACGGTTGTATCTGAGTTCTTCTCATCGATTATTACATCTTCAAGTGTCTGAAGAGCTGCCTTAGTTCCAAGGCTTGAAAGAATGAGGTAATAACCAGGCTCAAGTCCGCCCTGAGTAGCTTTCTTATCTTTACCTGATGAAAAATTACCTGATTTAATACCAAGACTCTGTACGTTTACTACTTTATTGCCATCAGCATCGATAGTAGTATTATCTTCAATAATCTTTGTAAAAGCTTTTACAATATCCTCAGCAGAAGGTGTTCCGTTAGCTGCGATATACCAACGATTTATTGCCTGAGCCTTTGTTGATGTGAATAAACCAGTCCTAGCAAGTGTATTGGCAAGTGTTTCATTCTCTACATAATAAACAGCTTTACCAGTTTTAGTTTCCTGTGAAAATTCGCGAACCTCTGCCTTAAGGAACTGGTAATATGTGTAGTCGATTGTCCTAACGCCGTCTACACCATTATCAAGGCTGTTTTTAATTGTGATGCTTACTGTTGTGTCCTGTGAAGTAGTAGCTGGTGTTTCACTTGCAAATGCTGTAATGCTTGCGCCCATGATCATTGTGGCTGCAAGAATACCTGTTAATAGTTTCTTAATTCCTTTCATTTGTTTTCCTCTCCTTTGAATCTTGTTTTAGTTGATATTTCAAGCTCTCCCAAGCTCTAAAACCATTAGTTACTCTTCTTCCTGGTCGTCGTCTTTTCTCTTTTTGTAATAAAGACCTGTTCCAAGAAGTGCTGCAGCTGCAGCTCCGGCACCTGTTGCCATGTAAGGCAGGTCGCCGATTCCTCCCGTTGATGGAAGAACATTTGATACTATCTTTCTGTTGGTGATAGTAACAGTTCCGTAGTCATTCCCGTTCTCTTCAAGGACCTCTACATAGGTAAGATTGCTGTTTCCGTTGTAGTCATAGGTTATTTCGAAGGTCTGTTTCATAATCTCTTCTTCTACAACCTTGTATACATACGGCTTGTGGTTCTTATCATCAAACAGATCAAGTCCGGTATGAGTATGGGTCCAATACTGTCCTGATACAGGATCTGGTACTGTGTCTTTAATGATAACTTTTTCTACCTCATCCCATTTTCCTTTCTCAGGATCTGTGCTGCGAAGCAGAACATACGTTACAGATGAATTTTGGGCAGCATCATCAGTTACACCATCAATCTGTTTCCAGACTTTCTTAACTACTAGAACGCCCTTTTCGTAGTTATTGAATTCTGCTTTATCAAGTGGAGTCGTACATTCTTTATTCGAATAATACTCTGGACCTATTAGCTCTTTGTTTTTAACAACAACCTTCACATAAATCTCGTGTGAATCGTATTGTACGTTACTACTGTTTCCCTTGATCTCGCTAATAACATACTTGTACTCGGCGTCAATGCTCTGATCAAACTCAAGTGGTCCAAATACAACTTCTTTGGAGCTTTCTTTTCCGTCTCCAACTACAGTACATTCCATTGGCTGATCAGAATCATTAGGGTCTGCCTTTTTAAGTTTAAATGTAAATGCAAGGCCTTCAGGCCATGTGCCACCGATGTAATTCTTTGTAACTTTGATTTCGGTAGTGCGCTTATTGTAGAATGCAAGCTTATCCGTCTTACGAGATAAATCTCTGAATACTTTCACCATATCTAGTTTATTTTGGTAAGCACTCTGTTGACATTTTGCATACTCTATCTTCTGGTTCTCATCCCCAAGATTAGAGACTATTACAATAATCGCATCCTGATCCTTGATTACATTTTCACCAGTAGGATCATTCTCAGTAACTACGAAGTATACATCTTTTCCAAGAATGGCTCCCTTACTTTCAAGATCCTTTAAATCAGCAGAAACAGTAATCACTTCACCTACATTTGAAACAGTACTCAGGTAAGTAAGCGTCTGAACATCTCCTGGTCTTCCCTCTACTTTTCCTTTAGTAAGCACATTTACTGTGAAATCAAATGTTTCATCTGCTTTTGGAGCGATACCATTTACTTTCTTCAGTAATTCAAATTCAATATTACCGCCTTTAGTATTATTGAATGTAGGAGCATTCTGCATCAGAGTAAGATTCAAATCATCTAGTTTGGCAGATTTCAAATCACCTGGTCTAGTAGTTTCTTTAGTAGCCTCATAATACTCAGGCTCACTTGCATAATATCTTGTTACCAGATTGCCATCCTCATACTTAGTCTCAGAGGTAACTGTCACCTTCGCTACATACATCTTATCGTCGTATGTATACTCCTCATTATTGCCGGCTATTTCGACAATCCGATAGTAATGAGGTTGTTTCACATCCTGGCTTGAGCCGTAACGGATAGGCTTAAAGGTAATCTGCCTTCCATTATTTTCAACAGAATCTGTAAATACCCATGTCTTGTTGTCACTATCCCACTCAGATAATTCGAATGTGAACTTTTCATCTGAGCCAGGGTCCTTGTCATTCACAGTCTTGAAGGCCTGAAGCTGGATCTCTGCTCCGTGAGCAGCTGGAAGATTGTGATTGTGATAATGCCACTCAGGGTTTCCATCAACCTCATCAGCGATCAATACCCCAGCACTTGGAGCACCATTTACATGTACCTTAGAGTTCGGAGCTATGAATACACCACAGGTCTCATCTATTTTTACTTCCTTTGCATTAACAACGTTAAAGATAACCGCTGTAGTAAGCCATTCTGCGTCTGCAGGAGCATCACGGCCGACATATTTATTTGATGCTAGGCCATTGAGTTCATACTTTCTTATGGTCAATTCTGGAGAAGTACAGTTTAAAATCAGATGCTGATTTTCCTTGATGTATATTTCAACCTGCTCATTATCTATATGGATATCTTTACCGTCATAATTAAGTACATAAGTGCCACTGCCAAACTCTCTCAGATCTATCGATAATTTAAAACCACCTTGATCCGGCTTACACCTAGGATTTGTACTAAGCAAGTCCGGAAGGTTTTCATATTTGGAATAATAACCATCAATGTAGCTTAATATATCAGGTATTTTGATATTCTCATTTAGTTCAACATTTGTGCCCTCTACATTTGTCAGATGAATATGACTTTTTTTACATGAATCATCATGAACTTTCTTGTGGCACACTTGGTTATAAGCAACAGGTCCAAGAAATACGTTGGCAGGTGGCAAATGAAATTCCATAGTATTTTCTTGAACACTAATTATCTCACCAAAATAGTTATTTCCTCCTGCATTGCTGTAATTACCAGATACACCAATATCTTTATTACCTGATTTGAAAGTACCAACCATGAGATTAGTTTCAGTATCACCCTGCCACACATACTTATTGGCAACTATACCGTAATCGTAGGCTTTGCCGAAGGATTCTACGAAGTCATAGGCTACCTGTACCGGTTCAACCTTCAGTGGATTTATCTGGGTGATCGCATATACTGAAAAGCTGTCAGTTTCAAACTCAACCTTTTCATTACCCTCAACATCAGCTGATGCATTTGTAAGAGTAATTACTTCGATATTTGATGAAGTGATACCAGTAGCTCCTTCAGTATTTTCAATCTCGTTCTCTTCCTTAAATGATTCTGCGATAGGAAGGTGAACAACTGCTAAGTCTTCTTCAGAAGTTGCAGAAAGATCTTCTGAAAGCTGATTGTTCTTGAACTCAATCTTTACAGATACTGTACCTTCCTCAGGCTGGATCTCTTTTCCCTCATAAACAAATGCAATGTCATAAAGGAGAGTGTTATCCTCTGTGAACTCGTTGGCCTCCTCCTGGTCAGCATCCTTGGCTATGCTCTCAGCATTATTATTGAGGGCATCAATGTATGCGTCGTAGTTGTAAGCCAAAGAGTTCTTGGTAACCTCAACAGCTTTAAGTGCTATTCCGTCTGGGAATACGTTCTTGCCATTGATGGTTGCTGTAACTGTTACCTTGCTGTCTGCGAATGTGAACACTGTATCTTCGCAGGCCTTCAGGTATGTAAACTCAATCTCAGCGTCCTCAGTGATCTCTATTGTCTCGCCATCTGCTGTTGTGAACTCGTAAGCTTCAACAGAAACGCTCTTAGCTTCCTCTTCCTCATCCTCTGAGACCTCTGCGGAATCCTCAACCTCGGCTTCTGCCTCAGTCTCTTTTTCCTCAGCCTCTACTGGAGCAATCTTAACGATCTCTTCTCCGTCGTAGGTTGCCTTCAAGAAGAAGTGTCTGTCAATCTCAGGAACGTTTTCCTTCTTAATAGAAGTCTCTTTTGCAAAAGAGATTTCCTCATCGTCCTGGATTTCCTCGCCGTCCTTGTCAACGTACTTAGCTGTAAGTACTACTGAAGTAGCTTCAACAACTTCTTCCTCTTCCTCATCCTTTGTATATTTAAGGACTACTGTTGCATCCTTCTTGATTTCTTTTGTCTCATCGCCATCAAATGTTACTTCGTAGTATCTGATGTCGTCTGCATTCTTCTTAACTGTAACCTTGGTGATAACGTCACCCTTAAATGTTGCTTCCTTAAAAGTATAACCCTCAATTGAAGGAGCCTCTGATGCAAGGTCAATGCTGTCGTTGATATCAATCTCTTTCTCGTCAGCGATTGCCTCACCATCTTCATCTACATATGAAACTGTAAGAACAACGTCCTGTGTAAGCTCGTCCTCTTTTTCCTCAGTCTCTTCTTTCTGCTCTTCTTCCTCTGTAAGTTCTCCCTCTTTGACTTCTCCCTCTTTAGCTTCTTCCTCTACCAGGCCATCCTTAGTCTCTTCATCATCACCAAACTTGTTGAGATCATCGCCGTCCCCATTTCCACCAGCGTTCTCATCATTGTCATCGCCGTCTTCGTTAAACTCAGAAAAGAGATCATCATCATCATCGCCGCCTTCATTTGACTCAGCCTTGTTTTCAAGAGTCTGCTGGATAAGCGTTTCTTCATCAGCATTGCTTGCAGTCTCAAGCATAACGCCAAGTCCTTCAGCTCCCTCCGCTGTCATTGCTGTAGCCGGCTTATTCAGAATATAAAGAGTGACCGTTCCTGTAAGAAGGGACAGGCAAAGAACAAATGCCAGCCACTTTTTATAATTAGAATGCTTCCTTATGTAGTTTGCCGCGCGAGACTCATCAACTTTTCGCATCGTCATACTCCTATTTGCTTTAAAACCCAAAAACTTCTGTGAACTTTGTGTGAAAGTGATTAAAACTTTATTAACTCAAGCCTTTCCATCATGTAAATTTAGCTTTTTCCAAATTTATTAGCCTTTTATGATGTTTCGAAAACGTTTAAGTATCCGTTCCACAAAAAGGTAAAAAAATATAGGTCAGCTAGCTGTCTTACATCCCACCAAGAACATTGAAGGGATATACTCTAAAGAAGATCTTTCCTATTAGCTGTTCTTTTGTTACGCATCCTACGACACTTGATCTTGAATCGATAGATGCACTTCTATGATCTCCCAGAACAAAGTATCTGTTCTCAGGAACCTGATAAGGGAACTCAATGTCTGTTGGGTCAAGGCTCTTTTCTGTTACATATGTTTCTTCAAGAGCAACTCCGTTGACTGATACGTTTCCTTCATCATCAATGTTGATCCAGTCCCCTGGTGAGCCGATGACTCTTTTCACAAGGACCTTGTTGTTATAGTAGAAAGCAAGCAGATCTCCAGGTTCAAAACTGGTGGAGTTCTGTGCTATAACTATCTCTCCGGTGTTCATGGTTGGTGTCATTGAATCCCCTGTAACCTTAAGTACTGTCACAAAGAAGCTTGATACCAATACTGCCAGGGCAGCTACCACAACTACTACAAATAATGTATTTCTAAGAACTCTCTTATATTCCTTCTTATTGTTTTCCCTCTTAAGCTCGCTTTTTAAGGCATCTATCGAGGGACGTTCACTAGCTGCGGCTGCAGTCTCCTCTGTTTTTGTCTCGTTTTCTATTTCAGTCATTCTTTTCTCTCGTGTATCTGATTAGTATAAAGATCTATGGCTTCCTGCGCTTTTTCCATCAGTCCTGTGATGTTCACCACTGCTTCAGCAAGGGTTCCGGACTTTTCGATGGCTGCCAGTTTTTTATTGACTTCATCATCTTTGGCTTTCATCTCACGCTCGTGTCTGGCCTTGAGACCTTCGATGTCCTTGTCAAACTTCTCCTGCATCTCGGCCTTTTGCTGTGAGAACTTCTCTCGCATCTGGGCCTTCTCTTCGTCGAAGGACTTCAGCATCTGAGCCCTTTCCTTGGCCATCTCCTGCTGGAGTTCAATCTTTTCTCTCTCAAGCTCTTTCTTAAGTTCTTCCTCATGCTGTCTGGCCGCTTCAGCCTCTTCTGAAAAGCTGATCATCATTTCAAGTAGTTCTGCGCGGCTAAGCTTTTTAAGATTTACGTCTGCCATGATCTTCTCGCTAAAAAAAGGTATCATGCTCCGGACCACGGCGCACGATACCTTTTAGTATCACTTAAACCCTCTCTGATAAGACAAAGCCTGCCAAGTCCAATTGCATGTTTTAGAAACTATTCTTTTCCCTGTACTGCAGAAAAAACTGCATGCTCATCCTTGAGCATAAAGGTACATAATTTCCAAAAAAATAGACCGTTAGCATCATCCCCCACAGCCACGGTCATCCTTAATGGTGCCGTTCATATCCAGCACCAGCAACTGGCTGTCTTCCTATATTGGTAAGACCCTTTAGCTTTGCGTCACCATCTCTCAATGGCTTTGCCCTTGATATCTGCTAAGATAAAAAGCTTAACAAATATATTTACCCACAAACAAAAACTTCTTATCAGTTTCCCCTCAACTACACGGCTTTAATATATAACAAATCATTTAATATGACAAGAACTTTTTCACAAAAAATTCACAGTTTCCAC
>NZ_JAGAYD010000073.1 GCF_017940685.1 Butyrivibrio sp.
CGATGTGATCTTAATCATATGTGAATTGTCAAGGTGCTCCAGTCTCATAAGAGGCTGGGGTATATTTATGGGCAAAAGCCCTTGTACCTAATAACATAAATGTGGTGGTAGCGCTACCCACCTAAATATTTAGCGCTTACGATTAAAGAAACAGATTCCGTATCTCTTCAGGAATGACATTCCGTATTTTCTCAACGCTTCCAGGAGTTAAATAGTACTCAGGAAGCTTGGTTTTGCTGTATCGCATGTATTTGTCATTTTTGGTCCGCTCAATTAGCAATGCGGTAAAGAATCGCTCCCAGCTGACATATTTTTGACTATCTATGTACTCTTCAGGCGAATCAAGTATACTTTGAATATCGTTGTTACCGAGGACTCCAGATTTTAGAATTATCCACTCAAAAGATTCCGGGAAATACAGCCCCACGTTTCCCTTCATTTCGGCGAATTTTATGACGGCATCAATGTATGCACCAAAGGCAGCGCCATCAGCAACAACAAGCATCTTTCCGTCTAAGGATGATTCGATCATTTTGGGAAGAATACTGGAATTGCCTTCAGCGCTTCTGACGTCTGCTTTTTGAGCAACGCTTTTATAGAATTCATAGCCAGAATCCTTGTCTTCTACAAGAAGTAGCAGTTTTGCGTCGATATTGTTTAGGCATAATTCATTATCATATATGGGATAAAACTCGTGGTAAGCCTGCTCGGGGAAATGATACTTTCCTGTTGTGCGGATACCATATATTTCATTTATGCTATAGGGGAGATTTTTTAAGGGCTTTCTTGTAATAAAAACGAAATAGTTGTCTGCTTTAGCAGCAAACTCGGCAAACTCTTTAGTAAAAATGAATCTGTAATCTTCATCAAAAAAGACAATTGTACCACTTAGTCCTGCAAGCTCATATTTCCAATTGTCTTCACCTGCGAGGTATACGGAACAGGGAACATCAGACTGTATTCTGACAGCCCCATTTCCACCGCGGCGTCTTATCTCATTCAAAAGATCAATAAGAGTGGTCTTGCCTGTAGCGCTTTCCCCCAATATTACGGTAAAATTTCTTTTTATCTCGAATTCATATTTTAAATTACTTGATTCAACAGTTATATGATGTTTACCCTTCATAAAACATCCCCAATCAAATGTATTTTACAGCGGTCAAAAAATAGTCTTCCGGATCAGTTATGATCCTTTCCTCATTGATGTTATATATTTCAAATGGAGCGTAGCTTTCAAACGTCATCAAGTACTCAAGGTTAATTGTCACATCTTTGAACTTGCCAATTTCTAGCAGCCACTTGGCACAATTCTCACCACAGCTTGTGGCATCAAATATCAATTCTGGCTTTTCATAGATCATAATAAGTGTTTTAACCCCTCCGGATAATCTTTCAGGAGGGATAGGGCCAAGGACGGGGCTGTCAATCACAAGACCATCAATGTAGGTGGAATTATCTACATCCTTTATCATTTTTTGAACAAAAGGGTCCTTGAGCCATTCGGGATTATAATTGAATTTGAACCATGATGGTCCATATTCTGTATTTTCAAGTTCGCCAAAATGTATTTTCAGCATATTTTCATCCTTTACAATTGCAAAATGTCTGCCTAATAAGTATTATAGCGCCGAGGTAAGGTGGGCGCCAATCATTTTTGGGCTGGAACGCTTCTTAAAATAAAATGAAATTATATTTCCTCAAACCTAATGTGTTGTGCATTATTATCCGATATTACTAATAGCCGCAGGGAAGTGGCGTTACATGCAAGGATGCAAAAAAGTGCGGAAGCAGGAGTGCTCCGCCGATATTGGTGATTGATTACAGAAGGATCTGAGCATGGTTATACAGCACAACCTGACGGCGATGAATTCTAATAGGCAGCTTGGATTAACGACTGGCATACAGGCCAAGTCGTCTGAGAAGCTGTCGTCCGGATATAAGATCAATCGGGCTGCAGATGACGCAGCAGGACTCGCAATCAGTGAAAAAATGAGAAGACAGATACGTGGATTACACCAGGGCTCTGAAAACGTCCAGGATGGCATTTCTATGCTACAGACGGCAGAAGGAGCTCTTGCTGAAGTGCACGATATGCTCCAGAGAATGAATGAGCTTTCTGTAAAAGCAGGAAACGATACGCTTGTTTCCAGCGACAGACAGTATATACAACAGGAAATCGATGCTCTGATATCTGAAATCGACAGAGTAGGTATAAGTACTACATTTAATGACAGACATATCCTTGGGGATATACATGGTGTGGCACCAAAGTACAAAAAAATGACAGATCTTGTTAAATGCTCTGCGGCAGATTCGGGGTATCTGAGTGAAGCATACGAAAAAGGTGGGAGGTTCTATCCCGCAGCAACTTTGGACTTTTCAGGGGTTGGTAAGGACGATATAGATATTCTTAATGACAAAGGGTTCTCTTTTATTTGTCCAATGGGATGTGGAGAAACATTTAAGTTCACCTTTAAATCAGATACAAATGAGAACAGTTTTGAGGGCAGCACTACGATAGGAAGTGGAACCCACCACTTTACTTTAGGAATAGCTGACTGCGAGAATGGCACAGATATAGTTAATAAGATGTTTGACTATATTGTCGAAAAATTTGGCGCACAGCAGGGCCTCACCCCGGGGGCAGATTCTCTGAAGGTTGCTCATGACAATATTATGGAAAAGACAGGTGGAGCTGCCTTTGTGATATACGCTCCGGGTGAAGGACAGGCTACGGAGGCAGCTGCCAAGAATTACTTCAAAAGTCTTCATGATTCAGGAAGTAACAGAGCAAAAGTTGACTGCTCATCTCTTTCAGGAGATGTGATCGATAACGAAAACCGCGACCTATGGATCCAGGCAGGAGCTGATAAGGGCGATGGCATGTATGTAACTATCCCCAGGATAAACGGAGAAACTGTAGGCGTCAGGAGTGTAGATGTAACTACTGGCTCCAGCGCAAGAAGCGCCATCGATACAGTTAAAAAGGGTATCGAATACATAAGCAAAGAAAGAGCAACCCTTGGAGCCCAGCAAAACAGACTGGAGCATACTTATAAGAATGTAACAAATGTTGAGGAGAACACCACAGCAGCCGAATCCAGGATCCGTGACACGGATATGGCAGACGAAATGGTCAGGTACTCCAACAATAACATATTGGCTCAGGCCGGACAGGCGATGCTTGCCCAAGCCAACCAGACCAATCAGGGAGTGCTGTCACTTCTTCAGTAGTTTTTGGGCATTATGGCTGATATATGAAAAGAGATAAGACATATGGGAATGCTTGTTAATCTTAAATGCAATAAATGCGGTTATGAAACGAATCTTGGACTTGGCGGAGGCCGCACATTCAACAGACTTGAGTCAGTCATTAGCTTTTTTGACAAAGAAATACAGACTAAGATCAGGGAACTGGCTGATGGAGGCGCAACCTGGAATGTATATAAAGAGATAGGCATCTGCGAAAAATGCGGAAAGATATCAGCTATCGCAGTGTTTAAGGCTACAGATGCTTCAGGCAAGACGATAGAGTATCACTCAAGATGCGCATGTGAATCTTACTCTATAGATCTTAAGGATTTCATGCAGGTGCTTGATGGCAAGGAAACAATCTACTGCCCCGCGTGTGGAGATATACTTGAAGCTACGCATACAGGCTACTGGGATTAAAGAAAACGGAGACTAAAATATGGTTGTTCAGCACAATCTTTCTGGAATGAATGCTAACAGACAACTTAATATTATTACAGGAATTCAGGCTAAGTCTTCGGAAAAACTTGGTTCAGGCTACAAGATCAACAGAGCTGCGGACGACGCGGCAGGTCTTGCCATATCTGAGAAGATGAGACGCCAGGTAAGAGGTCTGACTCAGGCTTCCAACAACGCCCAGGACGGAGTGTCATGGTGCCAGATAGCTGACGGTGCCCTTGATGAGGTCAGCGATATGATCGCAAGGGCAAAAGAGCTTGCAATCCAGGCTTCAAACGATACCCTTACCGATAATGACAGGGGATATATCAACGAAGAGATACAAAAGATTGCTGCTGAGATTGACAGAACTCATGAAGCTACCAGATTTAACGAGATTCCAATCTTTTCTGCAGAGGGGTTTGCTCCAAAGGCTGCGACAACAGATTCTGATATGCGGAAAATGTCTTTTACCCTGCCAAACGGAGTAGATGTTGAGATATCAGTAAATTTCATCGGAGCTGATGGCAAGATAGATAAAGTTGCAGGCACTCAGGCTACAGGTCAGGATACTACTTATGGCGAAAGTGAATTCGCAAAATTTGTGCAGGATGCAGCAGCAAATGCTGTTGGAAAACTTTATCAGAATTTTCCGGCATTATTTAGTGCGGCAGCATCTAAAGGAATCAAGGTGGGACTGGATCTTCACAAGGATGCAGAGGGCGGAACGCTGGCATCGGCATCCCTTAAGATGAGCGCCAATTCTTCATCTACCATGATGCAGTATTCAATGTTTGTGGATACAGTAGATTATCCACTGTCTTCATTTGCAACCATGAGCGATGAAAAGAAGGCTGATCTTGCAGCAACAATAGCTCATGAGATGACACATCTTGTTATGTACGATACTCTTACCAATGGAATGTTGAGTGGAACAGCAACCAGTTATCCTCATTGGTTTGTAGAAGGCGCAGCTCAGACATCAAGTGGTGACGGCGGATGGGTTAATATTGGACCGTCATCATCAGATGCTGCCATCAAGGCTTACAATTCCAAGATGACAGATTACGCTAATCACAATGAGTATGGGGCAGGATATGTAGCAACAATGTACCTCGGATATGCAGTTGCAGCCACTGAGGCAGGCTCTGCGGTGGATGTCAATTCCGATAACATTAAAGCTGGTCTTAATAAGCTTATGTCCTATATGGCTGAGAACAAAAAGACTTTAAATGAGGCAATTGCTGATCCTGATCTTACAGGGTATAGCGGACAGTCAGATTTTGAAAACAGCTTTAAGAATTCAATTGCGAAATCTGCGTATCTTGATCCATTAGATTTTACAAAAAAATTCCTTCAGGCCAGAGGGACAAACGGAGAAGGATCACTTTTTGGAAATCTTGGAGATTCGCAGACAGATCTTTTTGCTCCAGACAAGCTCTCTCCTACAGGAAGCAACTATACTGTAACACCTGACAGCACCTGGTACGCCAATGCCTATGGCAGCGGTTATGTATTCCCCGACAAAGAGGATGGCATTGCTGATGGCGAAGGCGGGGCTGACGGATATGGAAAAGTATTAAAGCTTCAGGTTGGCTCTGAGGGTAATGAAACAAGTCAATTGGACCTTAAGCGTTTTAATATAAAACTTAGTTCTCTTTCAGAGGGCAATGTATTTGATACCAGTACGAGAGATATGGCGCAGGCTACTATCGAGACAGTAAACTTATGCGGCCTTAATGTCGCAAGAGTTCGCAGTTATTACGGAGCTCTTCAGAATCGTCTTGAGCATAGAATAAAGAACCTTGACAACAATGTAGAGAATACCACAGCTGCTGAGTCAAGAATCCGTGATACGGATATGGCGGCAGAAATGGTAAAATATTCTAATAACAATATCCTTGCACAGGCAGGTCAGTCAATGCTGGCGCAGGCAAACCAGACTAATCAGGGCGTTCTTGCACTGTTGCAGTGATGGGTTTTAATGATGAGTGTTAGGGACTAATTTTAGAATTTAGTGATCACGGGGGATGACTTTATGAATATTGCGATTATCCTGGCTGGGGGCACCGGCAGCAGAGTTGCATCTGATATACCCAAACAGTTCATTGAGCTGTCAGGGCAGATGATGATAATGCACAGCCTTAAGCCATTTGCGGATAGTAAGATGGTGGATGGCATACAGATTGTAGCAGACAGTGCATGGCGAGAGAAAATTGAAAGTGAGATCTGTGGCGGGGATAATGCAGAGCTGACCCGCAAGTTTATGGGATTTTCCGACCCTGGAGAAAACAGACAGATGTCAATTTACAATGCACTTAAGGATATAGACAGTTCCTCTGAGGGTGTGGGCGGCGTGATCATCCACGATGCAGCAAGGCCCTTTGTTACAGTGGAAGATATAGATGAGTGTTTAAAGACACTTGATGCCCATGACGGGGCCATGCCCGTCCTTCCTATGAAGGACACGGTGTATTTTAGCAGAAGTGGGAAAAAAGTAGACGAGCTTTTGAACCGCAACTGCATTTATGCCGGGCAGGCTCCGGAAGCCTTCAGGTTTACTGAGTATCTGCGGGCCAATGAGGAGCTGCTGCCGGATAAGATTCTTTTGATAAAGGGCTCCACAGAGCCTGCGATCATGGCAGGCCTTGATGTGGCAATGATCCCGGGCAATCAGCTCAACTTCAAAGTTACCACTAGAGAGGACCTGGACAGGGCAAGGGAAATCTTGGAGGGGTGAGCGGCTTTTAGTTGTGGTCGCAATATCATGATATGCTGTAATTTGTTATCATGACTGGCTTTTGGCGCATGGCAAACTCGTGCACCAGAGGACTGTTGCAGCCGTAATAGGCATCGAAATCAGCCTGCAAATCTGAATAAGCATTTACTGGAAGAGGGATTGTTTCAATTCCTCTTTCTTTTGCGTATGAGATCAGTTCCGCCTTTGTGTCATTGATCTTTGATAAAAGAGCTGTTTCCGATATTTCAAATTCCTGTGGGTAGAAGCACAGGCTGGCTATGAGCTTGTCGTCTGCGCCAGATAGAGTATCAAGCCTGTTCTTTGCACTTTCAAGGATGGTGGCTTCGCTTTCGAACATGTCGTAGAGGCCGATGCAGTATAAGAGGCGTTTCTTGCAGTTGGAGTTGGTAATATCAGGTTTTGTAATGACGGTTGGTGCGGTATCTGCCTTGATCTTTTTGATCCAGTGATCGCGTGTGTTCTCACTCGCAAACGCAGTCAGCTTATTGACATACTGCTCTTTTATATTCTCGGACTGGACCTGGACTTCATCTGCATAGATTATGCCAGGTGCAGTCACGTAGTAGTCCATGACGGTCTGATCTGTAGTATCCTCAGGGCCAAATTCTGCGGTTGCGCCAATAGGGATATAAACGAGGTGATCGGTAAAGAATCTGATGTTTTCCGCGTAGTAGCTTCCTGGCACGGAGAGAAGCGGATTAGTGCCGTCGTAAGGGCTTTGGATGTAAACAGTCTCTGGACAGTGCAAGGATATATCATAGTCTGTCCAGCTGCGGATAGGAAGATCCTTGTCATAATCATCAAGGTTTGTAGCTTTGATGATCTCTTCGTCAGACATCATAGGCGAACCAAAAAAGTCCTTAGTGAAAAGAGGAAGCGGAACGACAACAGGGTCGCAGCTGTCATCTTCACATGCGCTCTGATAAGCTCTTTTCATGGATTCCCACCTGGATGGGCTGGTAGGCAGGAAAAGAGCTTCTGTTCTGGAGAAGATGTTCTTCTCCAGGGACAGTTCCAGCTTCTCTAGAGATTTGCTTAAGGTGGTCAGGTCGAGGGATGCAGGCTCAGAATCTGGTGTTTCTGTGGATGGCGATAACTTTTGATAGCATGCAAATATGGCCTCGCATAACTCCTCCAAAATGGCAACAACTTCTTTGGCACAAGGCGAATCCTCGCCCTTTACATTCTCAATAAGTGTGCCAAGATCTACGGATAACTGCTGCATTTCTGAAAGAATATTGCGCGGATCTTCTTGGGTTTCTTGATCAGCTTTTTTGTTTAAAGCTTTTAGCTGAGCAAGGCATTCTTTTGAAAGCTCTTTTAAAGAGCCTGACTTATCTGAAACAGGACGGTTCAACATGTCAGGGATAAATGAAAATCTTGGAAGCTTCTGACCTGCCTGCTTTTCAAAGAGTTTGCGCTGCTCCTCGTAAGCCGGGTAAGTATGTCCGCTCCAAACCTTGTGAATCTCAATGTAGTTGCCATAGCGCTGGGCCAGAACTTTGTTGTAGTAGGCGGGAACAGGGATAGTAGTATCTTCGAAGGGAAGCCTGACTATCTTTTCATAGTAAGCCTTGGGCTCGCCCTGGCTGCCCTTGAGTACCCATGGAAAGATCTGACCGACCATTTCAGCATCCTGCGCGGGAACACGGGCCATTATGGATTCTGCAAGAGAATACAGTGCTACAGACACAGAGCGCTTGTCGGCTAATGATGGCAGAGTGATGCCATATTTCTTTTTAAGGGAATCTAAAGAAGACGTGATCGTTTGCCTGTCAAGGTTTCCATCTGTAATACCGTCAGCAACGGCCAGAATGCGAAGGATTTCGTCGCTTCTTTTTTTCTCATCAGTAGGATCGTGGTACAGATAGTCTTTTACAAATATATCAACTCCCGTGAGCCAGGGAAAATTGTAATGGTCGCGGAGATATTTTTCGTCAAAGCAGATGTGCTTGTTGTTGACTACGCGGGAAAGGAACAGCCAGTGATCTTCCTGGCGCTCATAGTCGTGAATACAGAAATGATCGGGGAGCTCAGAATCAGCAACGGCTCTGAACTTGATGTAGTCATCCCTCAGCATGCATATATCTAGGTCATCGTCCCAGGGCACAAATCCACCATGGCGAACTGCCCCAAGAAATGTTCCCCAATCGGCGAAGTAAGTTATATCGTGCTTTTGGCAAATATCGTCTATTACTTTGAGAACATCAAGAGACGCCGCCCAGAAAACCTTCAGGGCGGTGGGAATATAGAAACCGTTTCGAATCTCGTCTTTGAAGAAGTCTATGCTGTGATCCATGAATTAGTACCCCGTTTCTATAGTATCATAAAGGGGGAGAAGCGAATGAGAAATTTCGGGCTTTATTTCTTGAGATTTTTTTGTTATCATACTTCTTGTGCCCGTTTCAGGGTCGTCCGCCACATTCGTTGCGGTATCAGCATTTCGCTGAGATTATCCACTATTAAGTACACTTGCTAGCAGTGTGCGAAGAAAATATAATTAAAGGAGGAGTAAGTGGGAAACAAAGATATTGTGTCCGGCGATTATATGGCGGACAATGAGCATTTTGCAGATGCTTTTAATTACTTTATTTATGATGGGGAAAAGGTTATAAAACCGGAAGATCTTTCTCCTGCAGAGGCGGTTAAGACAGCCATAGTTAATAAGCTGGATAAGATCATAACAACCAAGAAGACCAGGGATGTTATAAAGACGCTCAATGTTAAGCGGGGGGATAACATCACATATGTTCTTCTTGGAATTGAGAATCAGTCTGAGATCCATTATGCAATGCCGGTTAGGAATTTGCTGTATGATGCGCTTAATTATGCGGCTCAGGTCTCCGAGACGGAGAAAGAGGTTAGGAAAACCGGAAAAAAGACAGGCGATGCTGAGTTTCTATCGGGATTTACAAAAGACAGCAGGATATATCCGGTCATTACGCTTGTGATCAACTGGAGTGACAAAAGGTGGGATGGACCAAGAAAATTATCCGATATGTTTGAGAAGACAGATTCCAGAATATTGAAGTTTGTTAATGATTACGAATTAAAGATCATAGATCCTCATGACATTAAGGATTTTGGTAAGTTTCATACTATGCTTGGCGATGTGCTTGAGTTTATTAAGTACCAGAATGATGAGGGATACTTTCAAAGGGCTTTGAAGAAAAAAGGCAAAGATTGGGTGCTGGATATTGACTCGATCAACGTGATCAATACATTCACAGATGCTAAGATTGCGATAGCACGAGAAAAGGAGGGAACCATGAAAATGTGTAGAGCGGCGGAAGTATGGGTAGAAAAAGGTGAAACCATAAATTTGATTAAACTGGTTTGTCGTAAGATGAGTAAAGGTAAGAATGCCAAAGAAATTGCTGAAGATTTAGATGAAGAACTTGATATGATTACGAGAATATATGAGGCAGCTAAAGATGCTGAGTCGGATTTTGATGTTGAGAAAATATTTGCAAAGCTAAAAGATGAAGAAAATCAGTAATCATTAGGAGATTTGCCTGTGAAAGCTCAAGTTTTATACGGAATCGGAAACATAAAATACACTGAAGTTGAAGAGCCCGCGCCAAAGGATGGCGAGGCTCTTGTGAAAGTAAACGCATGCGGGATCTGCGGCTCAGACATCCCAAGGATCTACAAGACCGGAGCACACAACATGCCTCTTGTACCTGGCCATGAAATGACTGGTACGGTAAAAGAGTGTGCGTCAAGGCCGGAGCTTGTTGGCCGGAGAGTGGGAATATTCCCGCT
Organism: Butyrivibrio sp.; assembly: GCF_017940685.1. Classification (GTDB taxonomy): domain Bacteria; phylum Bacillota; class Clostridia; order Lachnospirales; family Lachnospiraceae; genus Butyrivibrio. The sequence goes on from NZ_JAGAYD010000073.1 coordinate 10,217, forward strand.
TATACCTTGCAGGGAGTGTCCTCAGTGCAAGGCTGGTCACTACGAGATGTGCGAAAACTATAATTATCTTGGATCAAGGTGTGATGGCGGTTTTGCAGAGTTTCTCACTGTTCCGGTGTGGAACCTGATACCGCTGCCAGATGATATATCAGATGATGAGGCAGCTATGCTTGAGCCTATGTGTGTCGCTGTGCACGCTATCAGGGAGATTGGACTTATCCGTAGGATAACCGCTCAGGATGGCTCAAAACAGTGGACTACAGCGGATGCTGAAGCGGGCGGCACTGGCGGATCTGGCACCCAGCCCACGATAGCAGTCTGCGGTCTTGGAACCATCGGTCTTTTCGTGGCTATGTTCCTTAAAGATGCGGGCTACCGAAATGTCTTTTGCATAGGAAACAAGGACATCCAGAAGAAAAAGCTTCTGGAGATGGGATATTCTGAAGGCGACCTTTGTGACGTGCGATATGGGGAGCCAGCTACATTTATAAAAGAAAAGACCGGCGGCGGAGTGGACTACTACTTTGAATGTATTGGTCGCCCTGAGAGCTATGAGCAGGCCATTAAGTGCGCTGCGCCTCTTGGAAAGGTGATGCTGGTGGGCAATCCGGCTGCAGATATGGACCTGCCCAGGGAGACTTACTGGAAGATACTTCGTAATCAGCTGACCCTCAAAGGCACCTGGAATTCATCTTATCCCGACGATTGGACCTATGTGGTTGAAAGACTTACAGCCTGGAGCAGTTTGCGGGAGCAGAAAGGCGATAAAACTGGCGACAGCGCAGCAGCAGATGCACCTGAAGCAATGACTCCATCTTCCCTCATTACTCACAGATTTAGCCTTGAAGACATGGACCAGGGTCTTTCCATCATGAAGAATAAATCTGAGGAATACATCAAGGTCATGGTGAATCCATAAGTGGATTGGGACAGTAGGTGTTAGTAGAATAAGCGTTGCAAACTGTAATCTAGAGATACACATTCTATAACCTGGATAACATGTCAAATATGACGTGTTATCCGTTTTTGCTGCTATAAAACGTCAAATATTGCATGTTATTTTTGAATGGACTATAATGTACATGTAACAGCAAAAGCATATATCTTCGACTCACAGGTGATCATATGGCCTACTCTTATAGTTATTATGTTGATGAATTAAGAAGGAAAATCAAAAGATACAGGATTGAAAGTGGGATTTCGCAGCAGAAACTGTCAGAACTCACAGGTGTTTCAGTCCGATCTCTTCAACGATTTGAAAAAGGTTCGGATATTTCTTTTGAAAATCTTATGAAAATCTTAGTGGCTCTGAATATTGCTGATCTTGTAAATGCTGCAATCCCAGATATGGATAACCGGCCATCTGCCAAGCTGGAAAAAAGCAGAAACCATACCAGGCAGAGAGCACGAAAAAGTACAAAACAAGATTCTATGGGAACAGTAGAATTTAAGTGGGGTGATGAAACATGAAATATGTTGAAGTGTTCCTGTGGGGGACCAGAGTAGGAATTCTGAGCCTTGAAGATGGAATGAATATTGCAGATTTTGAATATGATAGAAACTTTGTAGACGGCGCAGTAAGGGCGGGGATAGAATTGTCGCCCATAAAAATGCCAGTTTCGGATAGAGTGTATAGATTTCCTGACATTGGGGAATCTTTTAAAGGTGTACCAGGATTGATTGCAGACTCGTTACCTGATAAGTTTGGTAATGCTGTTATTAGTAGCTGGCTTGTAAGTCAGGGAAAGTCTGAGGCTGATTTCAATGTCATCGACAGGTTGTGTTATACAGGTAAACGAGGGATGGGAGCACTGGAATATGTTCCTGCAAACGGCCCTGATGAAGACGAAAAGAGCCTTGTGGATCTGGATGCAATGGTGCAATTTGCCTCAGAAGTACTATCAAATCGAGAACGGATAAAGATAAAAACTGATGAGAATCTCACGTATTCACAGCTTTTGCAGTTAGGTACATCAGCAGGGGGAGCGCGGGCAAAGGCAATAATTGCATGGAATGAGGACAGCGGAGAAATTAAATCAGGTCAGGTAGATGCTGGTGATGGCTTCGATTATTGGCTCCTGAAATTTGATGGGGTTTCAAAAAACGGTGATCATAATTTAGAGGATGAGCCAGAATATACGTTGATAGAATATTCGTACTATCAAATGGCGGTGCTGGCTGGAGTGGAAATGTCAGAATGCAGGCTGCTTCGAGAAAATGGAAGAAACCATTTTATGACAAAGAGATTTGACAGAGTAAATGGTGACAAATTACATATGCAAACACTTGGTGCATTGGCGCATTTGGACTATTCTTTTCCTGCGCTCTGTAGTTATGAACAGGCAGCTATGTATATGAGGCAGATGGATCTGACTGCTAAAGAGATTGAGCAGTTCTTCAGAAGAATGGTATTTAACGTAATTGCGGTCAATCAGGATGATCATGTTAAGAACATTTCTTTTCTTATGAATCGAAAAGGCAAGTGGAGTCTTTCACCTGCTTACGACATAACATTTTCATACAATCCCGACAATGTTTGGCTTAAGGCACACCAGATGAAGATTAATAATAAAACCACCGGAATAACCAGGGATGATCTGCTGGCCACTGGCGCCAATATGGGAATTGGTACGGCTAAGGTAAAAAGAATAATAAACGAAGTTAATGATGCAGTGTCAAACTGGGAGCAGATTGCAAAAGATAATGGCATCAGGCAAAAGACTATTGATGCTGTAAGTAGTGTTATGTTAAACTCTTTAGGTTGAATTATTGTTTATTTTAAGTAATTAGAAAGAGGTAACACATTGAAAATTGCAGTAACTTACGAAGATGGACAGGTGTTCCAGCACTTTGGACATACTGAGCAGTTTAAGGTATATGAAGTTGAGGATGGCAAGGTAGTATCCTCAGAGGTTATCGGAACAGAGGGAGCAGGCCACGAGGCTCTCGCAACTCTTCTTTCCGGAAAAGAGATTGATGCGCTTATCTGCGGTGGTCTCGGCGGAGGCGCAATGGCAGCTCTTGAGGCTAATGGCATCGAGGTTGTAGCTGGCGCTAAGGGCGACACAGATGCAGCAGTTGAAGCTTACCTTAAGGGCGAGCTCGAGAGCACAGGCGTTAACTGTGACCACCACGACCACGAGCACGGTGAAGGTCACGAGGGTGGACACTGCGGACATCACGGTCACGAGGAATCAGAAGGCGGATGTGGCGGATGTCACGGAGGTTCAGAGGACGACGCTGAAGGTTGCGGCGGATGCGGCGACTCAGAAGGTGGTTGCGGCGGATGTTCAGGATGCCACGGCGGTGCACCTATCATGGAAGGCAAGAACGCCGGCAAGAAGGTTTCAGTTCACTATCGAGGAACCTTCAACGATGGCACTCAGTTCGATGCTTCATATGACAGAGGCGAGCCTATCACCTACATTTGCGGAACAGGCATGATGATCCCTGGCTTTGACCTTGCAGTTGTAAACATGGAGAAGGGCGATATCGTAGACGTTCATCTTACTCCAGACCAGGCCTACGGCGAGTACAACGAGGACTACGTTGTAGTTGTAGATGCTGATGAGTTCCCTGCAGAAGAGGTTGAGAAGCTTAAAATTGGCGACAGAGTCTTTTTACAGGACGGTTATGGTCGCGCATTCCCTGTCACGGTAAAAGAACTTGCAGATGACAAGATCACTTTCGACGGCAATCACGAGATGGCTGGCAAAGAACTTAACTTCAAGATAGAGCTTGTAGATATATTTGATTAATAGACAAGACGGGGACGGTTCTGCTGACACGGGGACGGTTCTACTGTCAGGTTTTACTTAGATAAAACCTGACAGTAGAACCGTCCCCGTGTCAGCAGAACCGTCCCC
>NZ_JAGAYD010000074.1 GCF_017940685.1 Butyrivibrio sp.
ATCCTTGAGTCGCTGTCTATTTTATTTTTAGATATAAGGTCTAAAAGCTTGTCGCGAATGCGACTTGAAGTTTCTGGCAGAACCTCCTGCTCATTATAACAGGGTATAACACAGAATAGCCTTCCCATACATTCCTCCAATCAATTTACATACCTTATTATAATAATACATTTGCAAAAATAACGCCACAGCAATAGGTATGCTGTGGCGTAAAATTACTCTTTTGAATTGATGTAGTTAACAAGTCCTTCAGAATCGATTATCTTTTGCATGAAAGGAGGAAATGCCTGACCCTTAAAGGTCTTTCCTGTTGTCTCATCTGTTATGAGACCAGAATCAAAGTCGATCGAAACAACATCTCCCGCCTTAATATTGTCTGGTGCATCCTCACATTCAATGATGGGAAGACCGATGTTTATCGAGTTTCTGTAAAAGATCCTTGCAAAGCTCTTAGCTATAACACAGGAAACTCCTGCAGCTTTGATAGCAATTGGCGCATGCTCTCTGGATGATCCGCAGCCAAAGTTCTTATCAGCCACTATGATGTCTCCAGCATGTACCTTATTCACAAACTCCTTATCAATGTCTTCCATGCAATGAGCAGCAAGGTCCTTTGGATCAGTGCTGTTTAAATATCTTGCAGGAATGATAACGTCTGTATCTACATTGTCTCCATATCTAAAAACTGTTCCTTTTGCAGCTTTCATTTCTTCCTCCTTAAAGTCCAAGCTCTGATGGCTGTGATAGTTTTCCAGTAACTGCGCTGGCTGCTGCAACTGCAGGAGAAGCCAGATAGATCTCAGAATCAATGGCTCCCATTCTGCCAACAAAGTTTCTGTTAGTTGTGGAGACGCACTTCTCGCCAGAAGCCAAAACTCCCATATATCCGCCAAGACATGGTCCACAGGTTGGAGTTGAAACTATGGCCCCTGCTTCGATAAACGTACGAAGAAGCCCCTCTTCCATTGCCTGCAAATAAATCTTCTGAGTTGCAGGGATCACAATGCATCTCATACCTTCTGCAATATGCCTGTTCTCAAGGATCTTTGCAGCACATCTAAGGTCATCAAGTCTTCCATTGGTACATGAACCTATAACTACCTGGTCAATCTTTATATCACCAATATCATCAAAGGTGTGTGCATTTTCAGGAAGATGCGGGAATGCAACAGTTGACTTAAGACTTCCAAGGTCAATGGTGTACTCTTCATCATACACAGCGTCCTCATCAGCTTCATAGATCTCGTATTTCTTTCCTTTAGCATGCTCCTTAAGATACTCTATAGCGGTCTCATCAACAGGGAAGATTCCGTTTTTTCCGCCTGCTTCAATGGCCATATTGGCAATTGTAAATCTATCGTCCATGGAAAGATTCTTAATTCCTTCACCTACAAACTCCATTGACTTATAGAGTGCTCCATCAACTCCAATAAGTCCAATGATGTGAAGGATAACATCTTTACCACTAATCCACTTGGAAGGCTTGCCAACAATGTTAAACTTTATTGCTGAAGGAACCTTAAACCAGGCTTTTCCAGTGGCCATTCCTGCAGCCATGTCAGTTGATCCGATACCTGTAGAAAATGCTCCAAGAGCTCCATATGTGCAGGTATGTGAATCAGCACCTATTATAAGGTCTCCAGGCACTGTAAGTCCTCTTTCTGGTAAAAGAGCATGCTCAATACCCATCTGTCCAACTTCAAAGTAGTTAGTTATTTCGTTCTTCTTTGCAAATTCACGTACGCACTTGCAGTTCTCTGCTGACTTAATGTCCTTATTGGGAACAAAGTGGTCAGGAACAAGTGCAATCTTGTCCTTATCAAAAACTCCGCCCTTTGTGAATTTCTTCATCTCGCCAATGGCTACCGGACTTGTAATATCATTTCCAAGAACAAGATCCAGATCTGCCTCAATAAGCTGTCCTGCATCAACATGTGAAAGTCCTGCGTGATGTGCAAGAATCTTCTGGCTCATGGTCATTCCACTCATACCGTATCTCTCCTTACCATTTCTTAATTATTATCAATTAGATAATAGTAAATATAACATGCTGTCTATGCAGCAAACAACATAACAAATTTAATCGTTTTTCTTGACTTTTTTTAACATTCTCAAATAACCGGCAATAGATGCCATGCCTGCTAAGGTGCATATGATACCAACAGCCTGACCTTCCTGCCTGTATGTTACTCTGATATTGTGCACTCCCTCGGATACCGGAATAGCCATAAGCCCATAGTCAGCTGTATAGATCGGGGTAGATACTCCGTCAACAGTGCAGCTAAATCCTTTTACCTTTGGAACAGAGAAAAACAAAAGCTTATCTCCTTTGACATCACCAGTAACTGCGCTAAAGCCCTTAGTATCAGGTTCAAAACTTGTGCATGCGCCCTGAGATCTTTTCGCGCATTCGCCTGTAAACTCATAGTAATTTAGCGGGTTTTCAATAATGTCCTCAGCTGAAAGCTCAACCATATCAAGGCTTCCCATAAGCTTTATGGCGTCATCATCTGAGATTATCAAAACCTTTGAAAGGTCTAGATCATGCTCTTTAGGCTCAAGGTCCTCCCACTCAGACTCTGTAATATAGTAATCATATGTAAATCCCATGGGGATATAGTTAGTGTTTTCAAATATGTCAAATCCATCCTGAGTATCCACATAGACATAGCCATCAGTGCCTTCGTCATTGTAATAGACCCTGTTTTTGCTGATTATGGCATTCTCAAAATAGTATTTTGCTGAAAGGATTGCCCTTACTCCCGCTCTTTCCACTGGGATATTTGTTTCAACTGTCCTCGTAATGCCCAGGGTTCCTTCAAGAAAGTCAAAGATAGGCGCTGGAACAGTGCTTAAAAAGCAATGTATAGACGGTATCCCCCAGACCATGTCGTAATTGGTGGAGGTAGAGTCAACTTCTCCTCGCAAAAACTGCGACATATCTACTTCCACCTTGTTGTAGAGCATCTGCTCCTGCCACATCTCTTTTCCCGTGTCGCTTATGATAGAGCTACCATTTTTGACAGGCACATAAGTAGATATGATGCAGGATATCATCACAAATGCAAGGATTATCACATCCCTTACCTTTTTCATTTTGGGCAAAAGAAATACCGACACAATAAGGAAAAGAAGCAAAAGCCCGGTAAAAAGAACGTCCCTTAGGAAAATGGATGAGTTCTCGGTCATTTTAAACATCGAGATCTCCCCATTTTCATCTGTGCTGGGCAGAAAATACACAAGCACAAAGAAAAGGAAACACAAAACTTCGATAGCAACGCCTTTTTTAAGCTGTATGCTCTTGCCTCTTTCAGCAATCTGCGCTGTTTCAAGGCACATAAATAAAACTGGTATATAAAACCATCTTGCGTAGTAAGAAGTGTTAAACAGAGAAAACGCCGAATTCAAAACCGGAATGACTGCTATTATCAGAAACAAGATCGTCAGAGTCTTTTCCCAGTTCTTCTTTTTCCTGTTCAAAAGCATAAAGCCTATGACACCAGCAATTCCATACATTGGAAGATATGATGCAAGTGATGCGTTCTTGACCGTTGTTGTGTAAAACAGCGTTCCCTTGCCAATGATGTCTGGCAGCATCACAAGACTCTTAAATATATCCCATATCATCTTACCACTGGGATAGATAAACATATTGTAGCCGGTTATGATATTGTCCAGCCTGGAGTTTCCATGAATGCCCATAAATGCAGGCACCAGAAAAAAACCAGAAAGCAATACTCCAAAGAATAAACCAATAATAAGTCTTAGCTGTCTTATAAAGAAATCGTAAAGGGATTCTGCTTTTCGGTACCTGACAACAAAATAGATAACAAGAAACAGTATTTGTCCAAAGAAAAAGTAATAATTTATGATAGCCATGAAGGCTGTCATCAGCGTAAACCTAACGAGCGACATTCCTGACAGCTTTAGTTTCCCATTTTCTGAAGTCTCACATTCCATAAGTTCTTCAAAAAGGATCAAAAACAAAGGGAAAAAGCACACTGAATCAGTAAAATGATTAAACACTATATTGCATGCATTAAAGCCAGAAAAGCCGTAAAGATAACCGCCTATCATGGCATAAATATACTTGTGAACATAGCGTTTAATATAGATATAAGCAAGAGTTGCTGCTACAGCATACTTAAGAGCCATTAAAAATGGCATTATGTAAGGAATTGCGCTTTCTGGAAAAGGTACAGTGAGCCAAAAGAACGGGCTTCCCCACAGATAGAAAGAAAAGTCTCCAGCCATAGAGCCGCCAAGATCCACATTCCAGTTCCAGAAAAACTCTCCGCTCCTTACAGCCCTATGAGCAAGGATGTAAAAAGGAACCTGCTGAACGTTATAATCTCCATAATAAAAGAAGGGAAGGCCTCTCTTTACAAGAATAGGCAGAATAGCCAGAACATACATAAGGAATGAACTAAGCAGCATAAACAGCGGATTATAATAGCTCTTTGTTTCTGTTCTTTTTTCAAGATATGCTGTTTTAAGCGTTATTTTTGGCATAGCAGGCTTTTCATTCCCCCGAAAATTAAGAGTGCCAAAGAAATTGGCACTCTTAAATAATAGTCTAATTTATTTACATTTTCAACGAAGAGATCAGTTGTTGATAAGCTTATCAGACTCGTTGTTCCAGCTGTAGAGCTTACGGATCTCAGCACCGATCTTCTCTGATGGATGCTCAGCGTGAAGCTTACGCATAGCCTGGAAGTGTACCTGTCCGCCAGCCTCTGACATATCAAGAAGGAATTCCTTTGCAAATGTTCCATCCTGGATATCTGAAAGGATCTTCTTCATTGTCTTCTTGGTCTCGTCTGTGATGAGCTTAGGACCTGTTACATAGTCACCGTACTCAGCTGTGTTAGAGATTGAGTATCTCATTCCAGCAAAGCCTGACTGGTAAATAAGGTCAACAATGAGCTTCATCTCATGTACGCACTCAAAGTATGCGTTTCTTGGATCGTAGCCTGCCTCAACAAGTGTATCGAAACCAGCCTGCATAAGTGCACAAACACCGCCGCAAAGAACTGCCTGCTCACCAAAGAGGTCAGTCTCTGTCTCAGTTCTGAAGGTTGTCTCAAGAAGACCAGCTCTTGCTCCGCCGATTCCAGCGCCATATGCAAGTGCAAGGTCAAGAGCCTTACCTGTAGCATCCTGCTCAACAGCTACAAGACAAGGTGTTCCCTTACCAGCCTGATACTCTGAACGAACAGTATGACCAGGAGCCTTAGGAGCTATCATAGCTACGTCTACATCCTTAGGAGCCTTGATAAGACCAAAGTGTACGTTGAAGCCATGAGCAAACATAAGCATGTTACCTGGCTGAAGGTTTGGCTCGATGTCCTCTTTGTACATCTTAGCCTGCTTCTCATCATTGATAAGGATCATGATGATATCAGCCATCTTAGCAGCTTCCTTGGTGTTGTAAACCTTAAGTCCCTGAGCCTCAGCCTTAGCCTTGCTCTTTGATCCCTCGTAAAGGCCAATGATAACGTTGCAACCTGAGTCTTTTAAGTTGAGGGCATGTGCATGACCCTGTGAGCCATAACCGATAATAGCAATTGTCTTGCCCTCAAGTAATGATAAGTTACAATCTTCCTGGTAAAAAATACGTGCTTCCTGTGACATTTTAATATCCTCCATATTATGAATTTTTAAATTAGTAACTAAGTTATTCGTCCAGATAAATGACTTTATCTGTACCTCTGCCAAGACCTGCTATACCAGTTCTTGCAAGTTCCAATATCTCATAGCCTTCAAGGAGCTTTAAAAATGCATCTACCTTGGACTGGCTACCAGTTATCTCAATGATAAGTGAATCCGGACTGACATCTACAATATTGCCTCTGAAGATATTGGCTGTAGCAAGAATGCTCTGTCTCTTATCGGCCTCTGCTCTGACCTTAACCATAGCAAGTTCTCTATATACAGAGTCATCCGGCAAAAGTTCATGGATATCTCTTACATCGACGAGTTTCCTGACCTGTTTCTCAATCTGATCAAGTATCACATCATCGCCAGAAGCCACAATCGTAATCCTGGTAAACCTTGGATCAGCTGTAACACCGGCCGTAATGCTCTCAATGTTGTAGCCTCTTCTTGAGAATAGTCCTGATATCCTGCTAAGTACACCAGGGTTGTTGTCAACCAGTAGCTGGAAGACTTTTTTCTTGAGTTTTGTACTCATAAATCTCCTCTCAACCTCAGATATTTCATGCCGTCTTTAGCACTTTAAAGTATGATATTTTTAACTGAAATATTTTCGGTTTTTCATAGGATTTTGAATGAAATCAGACCGTTTTTAAATCAATTTATTCAAATTATACTCCTTTTAGGTCCCGTGTCAACAAAAATATCTTTTAAACTTTAAACTGTAATCATTTTACTGTGCTAAAGCGTTTTGGGTATAGATATTTTCTTTTACTAAATGCCTTAGCAGCACTTAGTTTTCGTTACATTTGGTCAGGGCAACTGTTCCTGTTCTTGCAATCTCAACGATGCTGACACTCTTTAGCATCTCAATAAACAGCTCTATCCTCTCAGATGTGTCACAGATCTGAATGATCATAAGGTTCTTGCTCATATCAACTATCTGAGCATTCATGATCTGGCAGTTCTCCATAATGTCCCTGCGGTTTTCCTTGTTATACTTAACCTTGATGAGCATAAGTTCCCTGTTGATACTCATGCTCTCCTTAAAGGTCTTAACCTTGATGACATCAATCTTCTTATTGAGCTGCTTTTCTATCTGCTCAATGGTCCTCTCATCACCTGTAGAGACAATGGTCATACAGGACACAGCTCGGTCGGCTGTCTCCCCGACAACCATTGAATCGATATTAAAATTCCTTCTTGAGAAAAGTCCTGCTACCTTGGAAAGTACACCTGCCCTGTTCTCAACCAGTACTGAATATATTCTCTTCATAGCCATTTCCTTCTTGTATCAGAATTTTGTAAGCTCCATTGGGTCTATCCTGACTTCCATAAGTGATGAAGTATCATCCTTAAGGAAAGCTTCAAGCTCTCCGTCAAGGTCACTGTTTCCATCAACCTTAACATATTCCATGCCATAGGCAGCAGCAATCAGGGAAAGATCTGGATCTCCCTTAAGCTCTACCATTGAGTAGGCATCGTTGTATGCATAGTGCTGATGTTCTCTTACCATTCCAAGGAAGCCATTTTTAAGAACAACGATCTTAACTGGAATCCTGTACTGACGCATGGTTGCAAGTTCCATCATGCTCATCTGGAAGGCTCCATCTCCAATTACAGCTACAACCTGTTTCTTGTTATCAGCAAGCTTGGCCCCCATGGCTGCTGGGATTGAATAGCCCATGGTACCCATTCCTCCTGATGTCAGGAACCTGCCATTTTTAACTATATGATATGCGCAGGACCAGATTTGGTTCTGTCCAACATCAGCCACATAAACAGCATCGTCCTTCATGGCTCTTGAGAGCCTTGAAATAAAGTCCTTAGGTTCAACATATGCTTCTATTGAATAATCAGGCACTCTGTCAGAAGCCATGTCCTCTTTATAGCTGTTTAAAAGAGCTATCCAGTCCTTGTGATCATCAGCATGATCATCCTGTTCAAGGAAGTCATTAAATATGTGCTTGATATCACCTACCAGAGGTATTGTAGGTCCTACATTTTTTCCTATTTCTGCAGGGTCTACATCTATGTGTACCATTACTTTGTTTTCTGTAATAAGATCTGGTCTGTTAACTGCCCTGTCAGCCACTCTGGCGCCTACCATCAAAAGAAGATCAGACTCATTCATGGCCCTGTTTGCATAGGGCTGACCGTTGTTACCCACCATACCAAAATACAATGGATGTTCTGTTGGCATTACACCAATTCCCATCATGGTTGAAACAACTGGAACATCGTTTAGCTCAGCGAACCTGACAAGTTCGTTTGTTGCTCCGCTCAAATGAACGCCGCCGCCAACACAGATAATTGGGCGCTTAGCCTTCTCAACTTCCTTGATGACTTTTTTGATCTGAACTATATTTCCCTTTACTGTGGGCTTATAGGACCTCATTGATATTGATTCAGGATAGCTGAACTTAGTTGTCATTTCAGCAAGCTGAATGTCGTAAGGGATATCTATAAGTACTGGTCCTTTTCTTCCGCTGCCTGCAATAAAGAAGGCTTCTTTAAAGACTCTGGGAATATCATCAACATTTCTGATCAGATAACTGTACTTAACAAAGGACTCCACAGCACCTGTAATATCTGCCTCCTGGAAAACATCTGAGCCTATCATGTCAGAGTTAACCTGTCCTGTTATGGCGATCATTGGAATGCTGTCAGCATAGGCTGTAGCGATACCTGTGATAAGGTTTGTGGCACCAGGGCCTGATGTGACTGCGCACACTCCAACCTTTCCGCTTATTCTGGCATATCCGCTGGCACAATGAGCAGCATTTTGCTCTGTCCTTATAAGAACAGTTTTAATCTTGGTATCCAGAATGCTGTTCCAGAAAGGATCTATGGCAACTCCGGAATATCCAAAGATAACCTCAGTATTTTCCTTTTCAAGGCATTTTACAATAGCCTCTGCTCCGATCATATTATGTCCTCCAAAGATACTTTATTCAAAAAGAAGCTTTTTTACTAATCTTACAGCATCTGCAGCATCAGCTGAATATCCGTCAGCTCCGATCTCAGTAGCAAAATCCTCAGTAACTACCGCTCCGCCTATGATGATCTTAGCTGTGATTCCCTGATTTTTGGCATATTCAACCACGTTCTTCATCTCTTTCATGGTGGTTGTCATAAGTGCAGAAAGAGCTATGACTTTAGCATCGTTTTCCTTAGCTGCTTTTACAATCTCTTCCTTAGGTACGTCCTTTCCCAGGTCAATCACGTTAAAGCCGTAGTTTTTAAGCATCAGTGCCACAAGGTTTTTCCCAATGTCATGGATATCTCCATGAACTGTAGCAATGATCACTGTAGGAAGCTTTTGAGAATCATTCTTATCCTTCTGAAGAAGGGGTTCTAATATTGCGATAGAAAGCTTCATGGCCTCCGCACCGGCAATAAGCTGTGGAAGGAAATATTTGCCCTTATCAAAATAGTCACCAACTTCGTTGATTGCAGGCATAAGAGCCTCATCCAGGATAGCTTTTGGCTCAATTCCGCTGTCAATGGCCTTCTGGGTATCCTTTTCTATTGATCTCTTGGCTCCTTTAAGGACGTCCTGCTTTATTATAGCAAGAAAATCACCGTCAGAAGTAGGGGCAGGATTACTCACTTTTTCCCCCTGGGATTTGGTATCGCCCTCAGCATATCTTGCCATTCTCTCAATATATCTGCCATCAGCCCCTTCTTTGTTTCTCAAAAGATCTGATGCAAAGGCAGCATTTACCAGCATTTCCTGTGAAGGATTGGCAATTGCCATTGTAAGTCCCTTTGAAATTGCCATGGTAAGGAATGCTGTATTTACATTCATTCTCTCTGGCAGTCCAAAAGAGATATTGGAAAGTCCGCAAATTGTAGCAAAGCTATTATCATGACAATAGCTTATTGTATCTAAAGTATTGATGGCTGCCTTAGGATCAGCTCCAACAGTTGCAACCAGTCCATCAACAACAATGTCTTCCTTGGTAAGTCCTTGTGAATAAGCCATTTTATAAAGTTCATTTATATTGTTTATCTTTTCATCAAGGTCCTTGGGAAGACCTTCCTTACTCAGGGGCAAAAGAACGAACATAGCTCCATACTTTTTCGCAAGGGGAAGGAATTCTTCAGCTTTACCCTTTTCAAGAGAAATTGAATTCATAAGTGCTCTTCCAGGGTAAATCCGAAGAGCTGCCTCCATGACCTCAGCACTTGAAGTATCTATGCAAAGTGGCAGATCTGTTATTCCGGAAACTTCAGAAAGAACCGTCAGCATCATTTCTTTTTCGTCAATGCCGCTCATACCAACATTGATGTCGAGGATTGACGCACCGTCCTTTTCCTGGCTCTCAGCAAACTCACTGACAAGGTCAAGATTTCCTTCCCGTAGCTGAGCCTGAAGCTTCTTTTTACCTGTGGGGTTGATCCTTTCTCCAACGATCATAAACAGATCATCCAGGTCAAAAGCAAGTGCTCTTCTATCTGAGGAAAGGTACCGTCTTCCAGCCATTTTCCTTGGAATATCAGTTGCAGGAGCATAGTCTTTATAAGCCTCGTGGATCTTATTTATAAACTCAGGTGTTGTTCCACAGCATCCGCCTATTATGGATGCGCCCTTATCAAGAAGTCTTTTCATCTCCCTGGTAAAAACATCAGCATCCATGTCATAGCCAGTGTTTCCCTCACTATCAACACTTGGAAGTCCGGCATTTGGCTTGGCAATAACAGGAATACTTGTAACTGAAGCCATCTTGCTGATGATGTCTTCCATCCTGTCGGGACCTGTGGAACAATTTGCGCCAATGGCAGCAGCTCCCAGGGCCTCAAGGGTTATGGCTGCAGATTCAGGATCAGAGCCAAAAAGAGTTCTACCATCCGGTTCAAATGTAAGGGTTACGATAACTGCAATATCCGATACCTCTTTTGCAGCAATAAGGGCAGCCCTGCACTCCTGAAGACTCATCATAGTCTCCACTACAAGGATGTCAGATCCCGCATCAACAAGTATCTTTATCTGCTCTTTATAGACATCAATAAGCTCCTCAAAATCAAGGTCTCCAATGGGCTTAAGCTGCTTTCCAGTCATGGTGATGTCACCAGCAACCAGCGCTTTGCCACAAACAGCCTCCTTTGAAAGGCTCACCAGCTCTGAATTGATGGAAACAATGTCTTCTGAAAGCCCGTAGTCAGATAGCTTGATTCTGTTACCTGTAAAAGTCGGGGCATAGACTATATCAGAGCCTGCATCAGCGTAGGCTTTCTGAAGGTCTTTCATGACCTGTCTGTGTTCAAGTATCCATTTCTCAGGGCATACTCCTGCAGGCATTCCAGCTTTCATCAGGTTACTGCCTGTTGCACCATCCAAAAATACTATCCTGTCTTTACAAAAATTTAAAAACTCAGTTCTGTTCACGAATTTCTCTTCCTATACTCAATAAGTGGTTTAATACAAAATAACACAAAGCATATGATCATCACAAGAACAGGTTTAAATGCCATAACGGACCATGGTATCAAACCATTCTGTGCCATTATATCCAAAACAGCAATTATAAGGACGTGGTAAAAGTAGATATTTGATGAAGATTTTTTACCCAGTGTATAAAGGATCCATCCCTTATACGAACTACATTCTGAAAGGAACAGCAGTCCTACTGCTGTAATTATTGATCCAAAATAGATGTAATTCTCACCGCCAAAGATAAGAAGCTCAATGTAGCTTGATATTATTCCGCCAACAGTCATGACAATGGCCGGGATCTTCATTCCACTTATATCGCCCTTTTTATATACATAATCATTAAAAAGGATTCCAATAAGTACAAATGGGATACCTACAAACAGCCAGTTTCTCAGAACATACCAGGTGGAAATATTGATGCCAAATGGCCGTATCGGATAAAATATCTGGAAATATTCACCGATAAAGAGAAGGCAAAGAAGGATCACAATAAGGCCCTTATACCATTTTCTAAGAACCGGTGCAAATATATAGATCAGTATATAGACGTAGATCATAACAAACAGATACCAAAGGTGATCATAGACGTAGGATCCGTCATATATGAATCTTCCCGAGTTAAATACAAAGAATATGCTTGCCTCATGAAGATTAAACTTCATGGTAAGCCACTCTATTACAGATGAGCCCTTCACCATATAAAAGCAAAACGAAAAGATAAGATGAACAAGGTAAACAACACCTGTGATCTTAAGAAGCCTTAAGAGAGAATTTTTTGTCTTAAGCCTTATGGTTGCAGTGTCATAGATGTTACTCATTCCGCGGTTATACAAAAGAAATCTACCTGAAACAGCTAGAAAGAATGGCACACAGCAATGATCTATGGCAAAAACAATATTCCACAAAGGTCCGTTAAATCTTGCATGAGTAGTCACAATAAAAATGCACGCTATGAACTTTATGGCATAAATAAAGCGGTTTTCAGCTGGCTTTCCCAATTTATTACTCCTCATAAAAGATGAAGCACTGATCACTCACCATCAGTGCTTTCATCATCAATTGTTGATATTTCATATGTACTTTCAGTTTCTACCGTAATGCCCTCGCCTTCCGGAACCTGTCCGTGAAGGACCTGGAGCATTATAAGAACTCTGTCGTTGGCTCTCTGGTAGTACTGGCTTGCCAGCATCTCGCTGTCTGAATCAAAGTCCCCGTCATAAGCCTGATGATAAAATTCATTGGCCTTGTCCATATAGTCAGCAGCCTCTACTGCAATATCAGATATTCCTGAAAACTCTTCAGGTATTTCGATTGCTGCCATGTTCTTGTAGGTTTCATTCATCTCATCAAGAACAACTAAAAGCTCATCTCCTGCAGTTTCTGAGTCCGGATCGATTGAATTGATTGAACTGTCATACTCAGATAACTTGTTATAGAACTCTGTCATACTCTCTTTGTAGCTTTCAAGCTTTGGATCTGCCTGCTTGCCACATGCTGTTACAAACGCGCATAAAAGAGCTAACGCACAAGCTCTGCTTAAATACTTAATAATTCTCTTATTTGAAAACAAAACATCCACCAACTTTTCTTTTAATCTTGATATTTTGATGCAGCCTTAAGTCGTGTAAGGGCTCTTGCAAGTCCCGCCTGGGATTTCTTAAACTCTTTTATAGACTGCTTCTGCATCAGGTGCTCCATAGCAAACTCATAGGCTTCCTGCGCCCTTCGTTTGTCGATGTCTTCAGGTCTTTCTACCGTATTAACAAGAACTATGCATCTGTTATCAACTGTAACCTGAACGGAGCCAATACTTACGACACCTATTATCCAATCCCCTTTTGGATTTTTGATCTTGATGATGCCCTCGTAGATAGCAAGGATCATCTCCTCGTGGCCAGCCAAAATAGCAAGTTCTCCGTCATCACAGGGAACTATTATCTCAATGGCCTCATCATCATAAAATATTCCATTAACTGAAATCACCTGCAGGTGAAAGGTCTTTGCCAGTTGCTCACTCATATTAAGCCTCTATCTGTTTGGCCTTCTCAATTACTTCATCTATAGTTCCAACGTTAAAGAAGGCAGCCTCTGGATAATGGTCCATCTCACCATTTACAATTGCCTTAAAGCCCTTTATCGTCTCAGAAAGCGGAACGAATTTGCCTGGAAGACCGGTAAACTGTTCAGCTACATGGAAAGGCTGTGATAAGAACCTTTGTATCTTACGGGCTCTGTGAACTGTCATCTTATCCTCGTCAGAAAGTTCTTCCATACCAAGGATGGCGATGATGTCCTGAAGCTCTTTGTACTTCTGAAGGATCTCCTGAACCTTCATGGCTGTATCGTAGTGATCCTTACCAACAATATCCTCTTCCAGGATACGGCTTGAAGACTCAAGGGGATCAACAGCCGGATAAATACCCTGCTCAACGATTTTACGGGAAAGAACCGTAGTTGCATCAAGGTGAGCAAAGGTTGTAGCAGGTGCAGGATCTGTAAGGTCGTCTGCAGGTACATATACAGCCTGTACACTGGTTACAGAGCCAAACCTTGTAGATGTGATCCTCTCCTGGAGCATACCAAGATCAGTTGCCAATGTTGGCTGATATCCAACAGCAGAAGGCATTCTTCCAAGAAGCGATGAAACCTCTGAACCAGCCTGAACAAATCTGAAAATATTATCAATGAACAATAGAACGTCCTGATGCTCCACATCCCTGAAATATTCAGCCATGGTGAGACCAGATTCTGCTACTCTCATTCTGGCTCCCGGCGGTTCATTCATCTGGCCAAACACAAGGGCTGTCTTGTCTATAACTCCAGATTCAGACATCTCTGTGTAAAGGTCATTGCCTTCTCTTGAACGCTCACCGACACCGGTAAATATGGAATATCCACCGTGCTCAGTGGCAATGTTCTGGATAAGCTCCTGGATAAGCACTGTCTTACCAACACCAGCTCCTCCAAAAAGACCTATCTTACCGCCCTTGGCATAGGGAGCTAAAAGATCTATTACCTTAATTCCTGTCTCCAAAACCTCAACTACAGGGCTCTGGTCCATAAGGCTTGGTGCCTCTCTGTGAATCTGCCACTTTTCTTTGGATTCAACTTCGCCTTTATTATCGATGGGATCTCCAAGGACGTTAAAGAGTCTTCCAAGAACCTGTGGTCCTACCGGTACACTTATGGGTCCTCCGGCTCTTTTTACTTCCATATCCTTAGCAAGACCCTCTGAGTGGGAAAGCATGATGCATCTGACTGTGTCGTCACCAATATGCTGTGCAACTTCCATGACACGCTTGTGTCCTCTCGGGTACACCTCTAAGGCATCGTTGATATAAGGAAGATCACCATCTTCAAATTTTACGTCTACAACAGGTCCCATGACCTGCAATATCTTGCCCTTTTCCAATTTGCTATCCTCTTACTTTTTTAGCTTTGGCCTCTCGGCTCCTTTTTAAAGCCTTGGCTCCGCTGACAACCTCTGTGATCTCCTGGGTTATCTGAGCCTGCCTCTGCCTGTTATAGCTCTTTTTGAGCTCAGATATCATCTTTTCAGCATTCTTGTTGGCATTGTCCATTGCCTGCATTCTTGAACTCTGAACACTGCAGAAGGCTTCAACCAGTGCGCCATATATAAATCCGGTTACATAGTTCGGAACAATGTTATCCAAAATAGCTGAAGGACTTGGCTCCATCAAAAACTCCTCCAGCATGATACCTGGCGGCGGAGCGTCCTTTCTGATCTCTTCAATAAAATCAAGGGGAAGGAGCTTTTCAAACCTGGCTTCACAGGTTGCCCCCTTCATAGTTGTATAGATCACATAAAACTCATCGATCTTGCGGTCATAGTAATACTCCAAGATCTCTGCTGCGATCTTCCTGGCTCTGTGGAGGGTAGGATTTTGAGAAGTAAACATAAAGGACTCCTCAATATCCATATTCCTTGAGGTAAAGTGGAAACGTCCAAGTTCACCTATAACAAAGAGTTTCCATTTATCACCATCTCCGTGGATGTGCTCTTCTGCAAGCTTAAGTACATTGTGATTGTAGGCACCAGCAAGACCTTTATCATCTGTAAAGATGATATAGCCTCTCTTTCTCTCACTCTCAGGAATATCTTTTCTCGTTTCCAAAAAGATATTCTTGGTGCCCTCTGGAAGGTGCGATACAACACGCTCTATCATGGCCTTAGTAGAGAAAAAGAAAGGTTCTGTATCTGTAAGCATCTTCCTTGCTTTCCGTAGCTTAGTCGATGAAATGAGATACATGGCATTGGTGATCTTCATGGTGTCCCCAACACTTTCAATTCTATCTCTGATTTCTTTGATATTAGCCAAAATTAAATTCCTTCTGCTTCATTGAACTCATCAGCCAGATCAAGGATCCTCTTCTTTAACTGATCAGGCAGTTCTCCGCTCTTTTCAAGTTCTTCGCAAAGATCGCTGTGCTCTGTTTCAAAGAACTTAAGTAGTTTTGCCTTGTAGCTCTTAACCTCTTTTACAGGTACATGGTCCATTCTGCCTGCACCTACTGTCACAAGGATTATTACCTGCTGATGCATGGAAAGCGGATGCTCAAGGGGCTGCTTAAGAAGCTCCATAAGTATGCTTCCATGATTGAGCTGGTTTCTCGTTGTATCATCAAGGTCTGATGAGAACTGAGTAAATACAGCCATTTCCCTGTACTGGGCAAGGTCTACTCTTATGCTTCCTGCAGCCTTTTTCATGGCCTTGGTCTGAGCTGCCGAACCTACACGGGATACTGAAAGTCCTACATTTACAGCAGGTCTCATACCCTCAAAGAACAGATCGCTCTCAAGGAATATCTGTCCATCTGTAATAGAGATAACGTTGGTTGGAATATACGCAGAAACGTCACCAGCCTGTGTCTCTATAATTGGAAGGGCTGTCATAGAGCCACCTCCAAGTTCTGAAGAAAGCTTACTTGATCTCTCAAGGAGCCTTGAGTGCAAATAGAATACATCTCCAGGATATGCTTCTCTTCCAGGACTTCTCTCAAGAAGAAGTGAAAGAGCTCTGTAGGCTACAGCGTGCTTACTAAGGTCATCATAGACAATGAGCACATCCTTGCCCTGACGCATAAAATATTCTCCCAGTGCCGTTCCTGAATATGGTGCTATATACTGAAGCGGAGCCATGTCAGATGCTGTGGAACTGACAATTATGGTGTACTTCATGGCCCTGTTCTTTTTTAATGTCTGATAGAGCTGGGCTACAGTAGAAGCCTTCTGTCCAATAGCTACATAGATGCAGATAACTCCCTTGCCCCTCTGGTTGATGATGGTGTCGAGAGCAATTGATGTCTTACCAGTCTGTCTGTCACCAATAATAAGCTCTCTCTGACCTCTTCCAATTGGGAACATGGTATCGATTGACAAAATACCTGTCTCCATAGGCTCGTTAACTGACTGCCTCTCAATGATGCCTGGCGCAGGTCTCTCTACCGGACTAAATCCAGAGGCTTTGATATCACCCTGACCATCAAGAGGCGCTCCCAGGGCATCTACAACTCTTCCGATAAAAGCTTCACCAACGGGAATCCCGGCCTCTTTGTAGGTTCTTACGGCCCTACTGCCCTGTCTGATGCCACTGTCGTTACCAAACAAAATACAGCCAACATGATCATCCCTGATATCCTGGACCATACCCTTGGTACCGTCCTCAAACTCGATGATCTCACCGTAAAAAGCGTGGTCTATTCCCTCAATATTGGCGATTCCATCTCCTACCCAGATTACAGTTCCAACCTCTCTGTCCTTGGTGGAAAGCTCAAAGTCTTCCACCTTCTCTTTTAACATGGAGATTATCTGGCTTGGATCGATATCGCCATGTTTAGTTTGAACTTCATTAAGCTCAGCGCGAAGCTGTCTGGTTCTTCCAAAATCACTCCAGTCATACTCAAAATTGCCACATGAAACAATGAATCCGCCCTTGACTGTCTCGTCATGAACGCACTCTATTTCAATATCTGGAGCATCAAGTTTATCAGCAAGGATTTTTCTTATCTTTTCCAGCTGATCTGCCGTAGGCGCTGTGGCAGCATATCGCAAAAGAGCCTTAAGATTCTTATCCATTCTTACTAGATACCGCCTCGTCAATAAATTTGTCGTAAAGGCTAAGGTCATCTTCCGTACTGTGCTTGGTTGCCGCAATCTTGGATGCAGCATCAATTACCATATCCTTGATATCTGCAGCATATTTATCTCTTGTTCTGTAGGCCTCAACCTCAGCGTTGTGTTTAGCTTCAGTGATGATCTGTTCGCCCTTTTTCTTGGCGTCATCAACGATCTTTTCGTACTCTTCGTAGCCCTGCTTTTTAATATCAGCAAGGATCTGTTCTTTTTCTTCTTCCGCAAAAGAAATCTTCTCTTCGTATTCCTTTTTGCTGGCCTTGGCTTCTGCAATGGCCTTGTCAGCAGCGTCTGTAGCTTCATCAATTTCCTGCTGGCGTTTTTTTAATATCTCATCAAGCCTGCCAAAGAGGAGCTTTTTAAAAGCGATGTAAAGGATCAGAAGATTTAATATTGTACATACTATGTTAACTACGCTTATGTTTAACACGATTAACCCCTTTTATAACGTTTCTTATGAGAAAAGAATGATCATGATAGCAATAACGAAACCATAAATAGCTGTAGCCTCTGCAAGGGCACATCCAAGAAGAAGGAGCTTCATGATCTTGCCATCTGCCTCAGGCTGTCTAGCTACTGCATCAGTAGCCTTAGCTGTGGCAATGCTGATACCAATACCTGCTCCAATTCCGGTGAATGCAGCAATAGCTGCTCCAAGTGCTGTTAAACTCATAGATAAAACCTCCTTAAAATGTTTATTATTCCACTGCTTCTTTTATGTAAAGCGATGTCAAAAAGCAAAATACATAAGCCTGAATGGCACCGTCAAAAAGATCAAA
>NZ_JAGAYD010000006.1 GCF_017940685.1 Butyrivibrio sp.
GGATTAAAGCCTAATGGAATATTTACAAGTGAAGATGCTAAATCATACAAACCAAGAAAAGAACTTTTTCAGTTTGCACTAAATAGTACAGGCTTGTCTGCTGAACAAGTGGTACATATTGGTGATTCGTTGAGTAGTGATATTAAAGGAGCTTCGGCAGTTGGAATAAATGCAATATGGATAAATCGCAGTAAAAGGGAAATTCCGAACGGAGTTACTGCCGTTGAAAATTTATTAGAGGTATATAATACAGATTATTTTAATTGAGATTTATACTATTAAATCAGTAAGTATAAATAAATGAAACTTTCAGTTTGTAGGGATGATAAAAATTCCTATTTCTCGAGTCAAAGGTTTGGTGATTAATATGAATGTAGGAAACAGATTATTGCTAGTGAAATATAAGGAACGACGCAAAATGGAACTTTCTGAGAATATGCTTGGAAATGGACGATATGTAGTAAAGTTTGGGGGTAAACAATATCAGTATGTCGGTTATCATAGGGAAAAAGGGTATCTGATAATATGCTCGGCCTTTCTCGAAGAAGGGTTTACTATTGGGAGAGAATTTAAGCATGAGATACCTATAATAAAAAATATGAATTACGATTTGAATGATGATTTGTATTATAAGAAAGTTATGCCTGAAGAAATAGAAGACGTTTATTATGTATTTGTAATGGAAAAGTATTGTGGGTATAGATGCGAAATTAGAAAACAATCGGAGGGCACTTTTTCCGTTTTTATTACCGGGGACGAAAAAGAAGATAGTAATCTGCTAAATCTAGGATTTAAAAGTGAATTAGATGCAGATCATCCATGGCATGAATATTATTGGTATAAAAAGGAAATTGATTCCATTGATGATGATAACGTGCAAATTACAGCAATTAAATCTTATATGCCACAGGATGTTGATGAACCATTTGCTTCAATGAAGAGAAAAGAATATAGCACTAGCACGGAGTTGAAAATTGATGTGAAAGCTATTTATAGAACAATTGCGAAAGAACTAAAAGATTTAGTGTAGGCACTGAAAATTGAAATTTTATCTTTGCAAGCGAGACGACAACTTTCAGTTTCATGTTGCTTTTAATAATTGAATATTGAATGATTTTACATAGCCGTTAAGGAGTAATTTTTGCTCCCTAGCGGCTTATTTTATTTTTCAAAGTAGGAGGTGAGAAAATTGAAAATTAGAAAGGTTGATGACAAACCGATGGTCATTCACACCAAGGAGAAAGCCAAGATTCATGCCCACGAACCAAAGGGAGCCAAGATTAAAGGCAGCAACATCTATACAGTAGAGAGAGGTCCTAAGACTATCGGTGCAAAGGTATCTGATGATAAAAAGAAGTCCTATCGCAAGAGTACCATTCATCAGTCGGAGCCGAAGAATAAGGGACTATCAAGATTTAAGCGAAACCTTAAAGAATCCAACACTTCCATCAAGACCAAGAACACGAATCTTCACATTGCAGGAAGAACTGGAGCACTTGCAGCCGGGGCAGTAACAGAGCAGGTGGAAGGCGGTCAGGAGGTATCGCAGGCAGCATATCTTGCATATGAAGCAAGCCGCCCTGTTACCGGAACTGCTTCTAAGGGTGCAGCACTTTTCAGGAAAAAGGCGGCAGTCGAGGCAAAGAAGCGAATCAAGAAGGTAGAGGCAGGAAAGAAGCTGGCAAAAAAGACAGCAAAGAAAGCTACCAAAGATACTGCTAAGGCGGTAGCTAAAGAGACAGCAAAAGAAACAGCCAAGACAACTGCCAAGGTTGCAACAAAAACTGCGACAAAGGCAGCTGCTACGGCGGCAGGAACAGCGGTTGCACCGGGAGTTGGTACTGCAATCGGCATGGCAGCCGGATATGCTGCAGGTGTGTCCATAGAGGTCAAGGATGAAAAAATGACCAACCGGAGCAGGAAGATAAAGTACTTTCTGGATAAGATGAAAGCACAGGAGAATCAGACGGATAGCGTGGCAAAGCTGGTAAAGGATCTGATTGTGCGAAAAGCGATTACCTGGGTAAAGGCAGTTGCACCGATTATAGGATTGGTGCTTTTATTACTTGTTCTTGTAGTTGCCATGATTGCTGTTCCGGTTATAGCGGTGATAGCAATCCTTTACAATTCTCCATTTGCTTTATTCCTGCCACCACTTGAATCAGGAGATACAGTACAGACAGTAACGAGTGCCTATGTGCAGGAGTTTAACCGGGATGTGAACACGAAAGTGAATGAACATACCGGATATGACATTGGAGAGCTTGTCTATGTGGATTATGAAGGTATGGAAGAAAACCCAAGCAATTACTATGACATCATGGCTGTCTATATGGTCAAGCATGGTGTCGGAGATACTGCAACAGTCATGAATGACACTTCAAAAGGCTGGCTGCAGGCAGTAGTAAATGATATGTGTTCATACACCACAAGCACCGGAACAAAGGATGTGGAAGAAACAGATGCAGACGGCAATGTGACTACTGTCACGAAGTCTGTTCTGTATGTGAATGTAACGCTGAAATCGTACAGGGATATGATTTCAGTCTATGGGTTTAACTCTGATCATGTGGAAATGCTTGAGCAGATCATGAGTCCGGAGTTTATGGGACAGCTTGGATATGCAGGAAGCGGAAGTGGCGGCGGAGGCGGAAGTCCGGGAGTAAGCTCCATGACTGAGGATGAAATCAATGCCATCCTAAACGAAATTACAGACAGCAGGCAGAAAACAGTCTGCTCCTATGCACTACACAGAGTTGGTTTTCCTTATAGTCAGGATTTAAGAGACAGCGGTAACTATTATGACTGCAGCTCCTTAGCCTATTATTCGTGGAAGGATGCATGTGTGGATATTAGTTACGGCGGTGCAACTACAGCGGCAGCGGAGGCACAGGGACTGGATGAAGCCGGAAAGACAGTCTCCTTTGATGAGTTACAGCCGGGAGACCTAATCTTTTATAGTTTTACAAGCAATGGAAGATATAAGAACATCAGCCATGTGGCAGTATATGTCGGAAATGGCAAAGTGGTAGAGGCACTTAATGAAAGTTTTGGTGTGGTTTACCGGGATGTGGCAAGCACAGGAAAGATTGTTGTGATAGGAAGACCATAACAGGAAATTTGCAGAGAGGGCATAGTCCCTCTCTGAGACTGGAGGTAAGAATGGATTTAAAAGATATGATACTGGTAACAGAAAACGACAGGGGAACAGAGACAAATATGCTGATGACTCTGGATGATTATAAGAGTTTTATAGCAGTTGATGACATGTCAGAGCTTGCAGAAAATTTGTTGCAGCTTGGAAGGACACTTGGTGAAGCAGATAACTTCACAGAGTATTACAGGGCAGCAAATGTAACTGTATCTGCGAGATTCTGTCTGGATGATATTCAGTTGGGACACTTTCTTCAGGGATTTTATAACGATTCCAAAGAATTTCGGTTTGATAAAGAAGCCAGTTCTTATGAATGTGTTGCAAAGCTTAAGGAGATTGGAATGACCGATAAGGGTTGGGTAGATGATTTTAACCTGCATTATGAAATGGAGAACCGCTCATTTGAAAGGGGACAGACATTTCATAACTTCAATGACCATGATTACATGGTGCTTGAAGCATTATCACCAAGGAATCTTGTGGTGATGGATATGAAGTCAGGTTCCCTTACAATCGCCCTTGGTGCGACAGAGTATAAGCGTTATCCGAAGGATGAGAAGCCTACAAAGGACAATACCACAATCGGGGTATCGTGGGAGCATGGCATTTATCTAGGTTCCACACTTTCAACTACAAATTTCAAGGCATACAAGAGGGAGTATGGCACACCGGAAAAGATAGAGGATATATATGATTACAGGGCAAAGCTAAAGCAGAAGTTCTATTTTTATCAGGATATGTCAAAGGATGATGATGTACCAAAGAAGCTGCAGAATGACTTCCTTCACCAGATGTATGAGGATTTTGGAACGATTGAAGAGGACTGTTTTTACGACAGGCTGGAAGATGGAAAGTACGATGAAGGCTTTAAGGAAAGACAGGTAAAGGAAGAAAAGAGCCGGTGATGAGATTTTTACAGGAGGCGATATCATATGGAACAGGAATTTGATGTTGAGATAAAAGAAGTGCTTTCACGAGTACAGAAAGTAAAGGCAGAGTCGCTTGACGATGCCATCAATAAGGCAATGGATATGTATTATGCAGAGCAGATAGTCCTTGGAGCAGAGGACATGAAGGGAGTTGATTTTGCGCCTATCAGCGAAGGTCAGCTCCCTTCTTCATTAAAAGAAAACGGAGGAAGAGCAAGATGAAAAGTGATTCAACAACAGTAATTAAGAATATGGAGTTTTTAGTAAAGGAACTTCATAAGGAGTGGGACAGATCGGGTGCTTCTAAGGCATCCGTTATTATTTCCATTGAGGAAGTAGATGGTATCAATGATAAGATAAAAGAGATTATCTATCAGACACAGAAGTCAGTCGATGAGGATGAGCTGACCTTTAAACAGAGCATTGCAAAGTCCAAGGAGTGCTATGTGCTTCTTCGTGTGGTGCGTAAGATTGCAAAGAAAAAGGATAAATGCGAAAAACAGGCAATCGACAATGAATTTGCAATCGAGCTGGATAAGGATGAGTTAAAGGTATTGAAGGGATTATTTGCAGAGATGTTTAAGTAGAGGAGGACAAAGGTATGGGCGTTGATATGAAGGTCAAAGCGATATACGATTCTGAGATTGGTAACATCACAAGATCAGAAAAGAACTGGAAGGATGTGTTAAAGGTCGCAGGTCAGTTATACCGCTATGAATTTGACAATATCGTTATGGTAACAGCGCAAAGACCTCCGGAAAAAAGCACACTCATGGCAGATTATGATACCTGGAAAAAGGTGGGAAGATATGTAAAGCGTGGTGCGAAAGGCTGCGCTATCTTCCCGTCAAGGGCACTGAATCCACGCATGAGATATATCTTTGATATCAGTGATACCGGAGGGAAGAATGTCAAACTGACATGGAACCTTGATGGAGAAAATCTTAAGGATTATGTTGATTTTCTTGTATCAGAAGGTCAGATTGAGCAGTACGATAATGGCGACAGAGAGACTCTAAAAAATATACTAAAACAGTTTACAGGAACAAATGTTTGGATTATAATAAAAGAAGAGTTCGGAGATCGAATGACCGAGCTAATGCAGCTATCAGGTAGTGTGATAAAGGAAGAAAGTAAGAAACGCAATGGCTTACAGCAGGAAACGGACATGGAGCAGCTGGTATATGCAAGTGTCATGTATGCTGTAGGGACGAGATGCGGATTTGACTTATCTGTGCAAGAACAGGATTTTAGTCAGATCGTAAATATCAAAGACGAAGAGATAATTTACCGTCTTGGTTCCATTGTATGCGATGTCTCCTGTAGTGTTCTTAGAGAATTTAGTCGTAACTTAAAGGCAATCGAGAGCGAAAGGAGAATTGGATATGTTAGAAGAAATGACTTACAAGGAAGTGGACGGACTGCTTTATCCGCAGATAGAGATGCCGGACGAGACGGAGGATCTCACGAAGCTGGGCAAATACGGAAGGATGGCGATGAACTATCTAAAGGAGAACGAGCCGGCAAGATACAAGACGCTGATGAGATTCGGGAAGATGTACGAGAAGATGTCAGCGGTAGAGGAGGAAGCGAACCAGCTGTACGACCAGCTGGAGATGCAGTATCTGGCGAAGCACAAGCCACAGAATCCGTCATCGACAATGGAGATGTGGAAGATAAGAGAGCAGGCGAAGATGCAGGCAGAGGAAGTGGTACTGAATCAGATAGTGATGCGATTCCACTAGAATCAGATGATACAGAACTGAATAGGGAACTTGATGAAATCAATTCATTGGGTGTTAGTAAGGAAGCCGAATATACACAGGCTTCCTTTTTTTTCGACCAGAATGGGCAGGCAAGTTTTGGTGTGAAGCAGCCGGAGGAAACCAGACACAATGAATTTATGCGTCAGTTCGAGGAAGATAAAAAGGCTGCCCTTGCCGGAAAATATAATTACCTTAATCCGAAAAAGGCGGAAAGTGTACCAAGTGAGTATGTAAAAGAGATACTTATGAGAGGAACTGGCTTTGTCGGTGGAAAAGGCAGGGTGTGTGAAATCTATCAGACAGAGATAGACGCAGGAACCAGAGCAAAGCGTATCAAGGCAGAGTATGGTCAGGGTGGTGCAAGCTGGCCGCTTGACGGTCTGGGCTTGCACGGGTATGACACATTTCACGGTTCGGGACTTCGTATCCAATGGAAAGATGAAGATGGAGAAGTAGAAGGATATGTTTCGTGGAAGAATGTCGAAAAGGAAATCGGTGTGCTTATCCTTACCGGGGAATACCAGCCGGAAAGACCTCGTATTGATGAGCTTGCTATGGACGGACTTCGTGAAGATGATGAAGTCATTGACGCAGAATACCGTGAAGTCGATACGCAGGAGGAGAAATCAGAGATTGATGATTATGCAATTCCTGATGAGCCTGACAGTTATGCCGTAAACAGGGAGGCGGCTGAGTTAAAGTATATCAAGCCGATTGATTATGCAAAGCGTGTGGCAGAAATGGATGAAGATTTGAGAGATGCCATTGAGATACTTGTGTCGGAATGTAGCTGTTACACACCATTCCGTGCTTTCCTTATGGACGTGGTGCAGTCGGATTTTGCATTTATGCCGAATAAGCTGGAGCTTATCAGTGATATAGCTATGGGAAATGTAGAGGGTGAGCGAAAGGCATACTGCAATAATCAGTATGGGCTTACCGAATACACTTTAAGCAGTGTAGATGTGAAAGTAAGCTATAAAAACAGAAATGGAGAGAGAGTAGAGGATACCGTATCGTGGCGTGATGTCTATGAAATCTTATCCTATATGGTAAAACAGCCATTCTACTGTGGAGAGGATCAGAAAGCAATCTATCAGACCATAAAAAATAAGATTGACAGGGAAACAATGAATCCTGTTTACCGCAGGTTCTTTGATATTGAGGACAGTATAAGACAAAACCGTCTTGAGAACAGGGAACGTGCGATTGCAAATGGCTGGAATACCAAGATTGACGCAGACGGTCATATAATTTCTGATGATAAGAAAGTATTAGCCGATATTTCACAGAATGATACCGAACCACAGGAGGCTGCCACTGAAACACCTGTACCGGAAGTATTACCGCCAGTGGAAGGTGAGAGTGGAAAGGAAAAACCACAAAAACAGCCTAAAATCAATTTCCACTATAACCTGTGGGAAACAGAAAAGGGCGGTGCAAAGACCAGATACCAGTGGAACATTGACGCAATCCGTACACTAAAGCAGATTGAAGCAGAAAACAGACTTGCAACACAGGAGGAGCAGGCTGTTTTATCAAAGTTTGTCGGCTGGGGTGGTTTGTCACAGGCATTTGATGAGAATAATGCAGCGTGGAGCAAAGAGTATGCAGAGCTGAAAGAGCTTCTTTCTGATGAGGAATACAGTGCGGCAAGAGCAACTGTAAATAATGCCTTTTATACTTCACCTGAGATTGCAACGTGTATTAACTCCGCACTTGTGCAGTTTGGGTTTAAAGGCGGAAATGTCTTGGAGCCTTCTATGGGTATCGGCAATTTCTTCGGAAGTATGCCAGCACCAATGCAGCAAAGTAAGCTGTACGGAGTGGAGCTGGACAGCATATCGGGAAGGATTGCAAAACAGCTTTACCAGAATGCCAATATCAGCATTACGGGATTTGAAAACACCACATATCCGGATAACTTCTTTGATGTTGTTGTGGGAAATGTGCCGTTTGGTGTAAATGATACTATAAGAATGTACATTTAATGGAAAATAAAAATGTACAATCCATACTGATGTGATACCATTTCCATGGAGGTGATTCTCATTGGAAATGTCACTAATCACTCAGTTAAAAATCTTAAAATTGAGTA
>NZ_JAGAYD010000075.1 GCF_017940685.1 Butyrivibrio sp.
AGTAAATGCAGCCTCCGGCGGGCAGTGGGAATGAAAGCGAAGGCAGCTTACGCCGTAGCCCATGTAGGTCCTTATTATCTCTTTCCAAGAGTCCACCTCCATAGGCGGATGGCCAGTCTCCGGGTACACAGCGCAGTTTGCCTCACTTCTAAGGAATATCCTTCGGCCGTTTAGGCAAAGATGCCCATCTACATCTCCAAAGGATCTGATCCCAAATGCATCTTCATACTCATCGCAGCCTACCAGCTTTGCATTAAGATGGATCAGCCTTCCCTCTGCCTCGTCCCACAAAAGTTCTCCTGGCACTTTAGCTTCAATGCTTGTTCTTACACAGGTTTCACCGTCTCTGCAATTGACATGGATTTCTTTATCAAGAGACAGTTCTTTAAAAGATAGAAATAGTTTCCCTTCAAAGCCTTCCTTGCTGTCAATGTCCGCCACCACATCAAGGATCCAGCGGGTCTTGTTTTCCCCCTGATCCGATGCTTCATCACTATCCCATCCAGCGCATCTAACCGGATAAACCATAACTTTTTTAATAAACGTATTTTCTTTTTCAAAAATCCCAAACTCCCCAATTACGCCATTCCAGTTGGTCTGGGTTTCGTCAGTGGCGGCTGAGGAATAGATAATGTTGTCATGAGGGAGGCCTTCATAGCTGTTATCTGATACAAGCTCAATGACAGAGCCCTTCTTTAAGGCGCCTGTAACCTCAAAGACGTAGGGCGTTGACAGGCTACCTGATAAAGCAGGAACTTTCCTGCCATCAATCTTAAGTTCTAAAACTCTTGCCCGCTCTGCCTTAAGGAAAACCCTTTTGTCTTCTGCAAACTCTTTGTCACACACTTTGGTAAACACTACCTTTCCCTCATAGGTGTGATTTCTGGTAAGCCTTGTGGCGATGACCTGGGCAGCGGAAAGAGCTTTGTTTTCAACGTAGTTTTCATCCTGGTGGAGCTTGCCCTTTATGCAGTCTTCATAGCCTATTTCGTTTGTATCAAGAGTCCCGGGCAGGATAGCGCTGTGCATGCTCCCATCTAAGAGGCAGACGTCCCACTTCCCTGACAGACTAATAAAATCCCTCATCATAACTTCCCCATTATTTACACATGTTTCTGTAAAGTGCTGCCAGCTGGTGATTTTTATCAAGGTCAAGAGCCTTTGAAAACCACGTCTTAGCCTCATCTTTTTTGCCAAGTCCCAAGTTTCCAAGGCCCATCAGATAGTAGCAGTGGACCTTGTTCTTCATATCCATATCTGCGTCAAATACCGACATGTCTGGCATCGAAACTGCAAAGTAGTCCATCACAAACTTATCATGTACGTGATGCTCACCGTAGTCAAGAAGCTTGTAAAACCTGGTGTTGGCGCTGTTTGTATCATCAAGCTCACTAAATCCAAGGCCCTGGAACAGTATCATATCCGCAGGCTGATCGTAGTAGTACATCATTCCTGCAGGCTCAGATTCGCCTAAAGTGGACCTTTCAAAATTCTCATTTGCCCTGTCTCCATCTCCAAGAGCCTTGTAACAAAGGCCTAACAGGTAATACAGGTTGTTGTCCCTGGTGCCTTCAAGCCTGCCCTCACCCAGGTTTTCAGGATAAGAGAGAGCCTCCTCTAAAAGAGCTATTGCCCCCTTTGGATCATTCTTTTCAAGGGCGTCTTTTGCCATCATGAAAAGACATAACTTAAACTGAGTTGTGATCTTGCCCTCAGCCCCTTCCCAAGTTTGGAAGTTGTGACCTGTTATGGCCTTGTGAGCCTTGTTGTACTGGCCGCACAGATTAAGAAGGGTCACATACTCAGTGTAGAGATCGTCACGCTCCTCTATAAGGCCAATGTTTTCTTCAAATATCTTAAGGCGCTGCGATGGCTCTTTTCCAAGCCTTGCATACAGCTGATCAAGCTCAAGGAACACCCTTGCATCCTTTTTATCAAGTTCAAAGGCTCTTTCCATGCACTCTTTTGCCCTCTCCTTGTCTCCGCGCTTGTTGAAAAGAGCTATAGACAGATTTCTAAGAACCGTGGGGAAAGTATTATCCAGATCCTTTGACCTCTCCCATAAAGCTATAGCCTTGTCGTAGCCCAATTTGTCATAGTAAAGGCATCCCAGGTAGTAATAGGCTTTTGAGGCTGTAGGATCAAGTGCTATGCTCCTTTCAAGGACCTGAAGATCCTCAATCTTATTGGGGAAGCAGTACCTTGAAGGAGCGTTCTGGGCCTTTATAAGAACTTCCTTCGCCTCGGTGCCGTGGCCCTGCTTGTCCAGATAGTAAGCCAGGTAGTAATACTTAAGAGGGCTCTCTGCCGGGCAATTTTCAAGGGTAAGAACAGCCCTCTCATAGAGTCCGTACTCTGCAAAGTCCCTGGCTGTCTGCAGGTAATTTTCAATATCCCCGGTTACCTGCTCCTTACAGTAGCTTCCATCTATTTCAGCCAAAAGAGATCTGGACACAAAATCAAAGGCATCCACCTTAATGTTCTCCTTTAAGTATCTTGCTGCCTCTCCCTCTCTTCCAAGAAGGTCAAGAAGCGCCGCCTTAAGGCCCCTTGCCTTGATATTGTGGCTGTTCTTTACAAGGCCCTTTTCCACGTGGTCCAAGGCCAGCTCATACTCTCCATTCCTTACTGCGATAACTGCCAGATAATAGAAGGACATCTCCTGCTCTTCGCTGCACCAGGTAGCCTTGTAAAACGCATCATAGGCAGCATCAAATTTTTCCTGATAAAACAGTGACAGTCCAAGGTTATAATATGCCTCACTGTCATAAGGATTCGGGTTTAGGATAGTAAGTCTTTCTATAGCCTTTTCAAAGTGCCTTTGCGCCTTCTCAAACTCTCCTCTTCTAAGAAGCAGCATTCCGTAGGCATTGTTTATACGAATGTCTCCATCGTCTCTCTTAAGACCTTCAATGTAGTAATCATCAGGAAGGTAAGTAGCATGCCTGTACTGCTCAATGTGAAGACCTGTAAGATAAAGCTCTTCATTTGTAAGGATGTCCTTTGGAGCCTTTGCAGCCTTGGCAGGCTCAGCAAGCTTTGGTATACCGTAGTCTTTTTCCTGATAGGATAACAGCTCTTTTCCCTGACTAAATACCAGGATCTTTACCTTGTATCTGTCTGCTCCTTTGGCATCTATACTGGTTTCAAACACCTCTTCGGGAGATAAATTTTTCTTCTCCCTGAAGATCTCTTTTCCGCCATCTGTTATTACAATCTCAGCATCTTCAAGTGGCCTTGTTGCATAAACCTTTGCATCTATCTTATCTTCAGAAACCTCAAGATTTACCGCAGCGTCAAGACAAGCGTTCTTAACATACCCTGCCTTCTTGTAGGGCATGAAATACTGTTTGAATTTCTTTTCCTCATAGGGCTTAAGCCAAGCAAAATCCGGCTGATTGTCGCAGTACATCCCTGTCATCAGCTCGATGTATGGGCCGTCCTCATCAGTGAGGTTCCTATCCCAGGCCTTGCCAAAATCGCCGCATCCCCAGGTCCACTGCTTCTTGCCAGGAGATATGTGGTGATCCGCAACGTGAAGAAGTCCTGCCTCCTTGCCGTAGTCGTAGCCGCCCACAAAATCAAAGTCAGAGTGTTCAGCCATGTAGGACGTGGGAACTGGAATGTTCTTGTACCTTGAAATATCCACTCCTGCGCTGTAGTCGTGCTTGTAGTAGATTCCGGTTGCGATGGGAAATCTGGAGACAGCTCTTTTGCCGTGGTCGTAGACCGAATGCACATCAGGCGGGAACACAGACTGGGTGTTGTCGTTAACTGAAACCGCAGGGTTGGCCCACCACAGGAAGGTCTGGGGAAGAGGCGTCCTGTTGTAGAGCTGGCCATCAATCTCAATGTAGGCCCTGTCCGGGAAAAGAGTTATCGTGGTAATTACCCTTGTTCCGTACATCCTGTCCACATCCCCAAGAAGAAGGCTCTTAGATCCGCCAGCATTTTCCCTGATCTGGTGCTCCACCTTCATGTAGGTTGTTGGTCTGTGGTGCTGGGGCCAGTTAAACTCTATGCCCCCTGAAATCCATGGGCCTGTAAGCCCAACAAGAGCCGGCTTTATCACGTGGTTATAGTAGACAAAATCGTAGCCGTTGGTTTTGTCATAGGCCCTCTGGATCCTGCCTCCAAGCTCCGGCATTACCATTACCTTGAGATACTTATTTTCAAGGAACACAACGTTCCAGATCTTATCCTGTTTCTGTCTGCTGATCTTGTTTGTGGCAGGGTATGGGTAGATTTTACCACTGCTGCCCTGATAAACTCTCTTTTCAAGAAACATGGGGTTTATGTCTGCTTCACCAACCTCATAAGTTGGGATCTTTACCTGTTCTTCCCAGATCTTTACTGTATCCATAGCTCTCTCCTTGGGACTCATATTTTGATCAAAGCCTTAAAACAAAGCATCTTTATATCCTCAGAATAAAATGAACAGGCCTCTTTCTCAATTGAGAAACTTGCTCTATAATATAGAAAAATTGCTCTTTTATCCGAGGGGATATATATGCATACAACAGAAGAAAAAATCAGCGACAGCTCACAGTATTTTTTCCATACTCCAACAGCTCAGGCCATTGATCTTTTTCTGTATCCAACAGTGATAGGAAGGTTTGAATATCTTCCGGGATACTCCCTTGAAAGATCAAGGTATGACAGCTATCTCTTAATTCTCATCGAGAGCGGAACTATGGAAATATTGCTCGATGGTAAATATCAGCTTGCGCAAAAAGGTGACATAGTTTTGCTTGATTGCTACAATCCCCACGCCTACAGGACAGACACCGGATGCAAAACCACATGGCTTCACTTTGATGGGAAACTGGCAAAAGGCTACTACGAGCACCTTTCAAAAGAGTTGGGAAACATCATAACTGTTTCAGGCTTCAGGGAAGCTCTGCATATCATTTCTGATCTCTTTTCATCATTCTGTAACAGAGACCTAAAGCCAGAGGCCCAGATGAGCATCATGATAGGAAACCTTCTCCTTTCGCTGTTTGACCACACTTCCACTGGTGCAGCGTCAGCCTCTGATGGCATAAGAAAAGTCACCTCCTACCTTACGCAGAACTTTTCCAAAAATATCTCCCTTAAGGAAATGGCTGACATGGCGGGGCTTTCCCTCTATCATTTCACCAGGAAATACAAAAAAGAAACCGGTGTGACTCCACACCAGTTTCTCTTATCAACCCGCATGTCTGCGGCAAAATATTATCTTTCAAACACCACAATGACCATTAAAGAAATCGCACTTTCCTGCGGCTTTGAGGATGAGAGCACCTTCTGTTACAGCTTCAGGAAAAGAGAAGGTAAAACGCCAAAGCAGTTCCGCACAGGTTCTGTCCTGTCTTAAGCTTTAAGGCTCTGCTTTTCTGCGTACATCTCTTTATCTGCCCTATCAAATACCTCCGATACAAAGCTGTCGGTTTCAGGCTGATATTCTGCCATTCCGGAAGCAAGGACCACCCCATCGCCGTTTTTCTTATTTTCAAGGACTTTACTGCGAAGCTTCTCCATTAGCTCTTTTCTCGATGAGTAATCACTTCCTCTGAGAAATACCACAAACTCATCGCCACCAACCCTGAATACCGGGCTGTGAACAAAGATATCGCACAGGATCTGGGCAGAAGCCTTGATATACTCATCTCCTGCAGCATGTCCCAAAGTATCATTTATCATCTTTAAATTGTTGGAGTCGCATACAACCAGTGCAAAGTTCAGATAATCCATGCCATTGTCGATGTTTGACTGCACTGATTTCTCAAGTTCCTTGTAAGCAGTCTTGTTTCTGACTCCAGTAAGCTCATCGCGTCTTGCCAGCTCTTTTTCTGTCTTCAGAGCTTTCATGTGCCGCTTCTCACGCTTGATCACCTCGTCAATATCCTCAACGCCAATGATCAGATGCGTACCATCACTGGTCTTTCTGGCAATCATTCTGGTATATCTGGATTTGCCATTTACCATGATACGATAGTCAAGGCTGCCATCCTTGTGCTCTTCAAGCATGGAGAGAAGATTGTCTTTTGTAATAAACTCAGACACCTGATCCTAATCCTGCCTGTGAACAACCTGAGGGATATTATCAAGGGATTCCTTAAAGAAATCCTCTCCTGACTTGCTGATCTCTAATTGGCCATAGAGATTATTAACTGCATAGCCAACATATGCTGAATCTTCCACATTCACGTAGTAGATCTCATCATAGTTGGATGCCAGGCTCTCTGCGATCTGACCGAAAGTAACTGTCTTCTTCTGATTTTCTTTCTGGATCTTTTCTGCGTTAAGCTCATCATCAATGTCTTTTTCATAGAAAATAAGATACTGTTCATTGATATCCCTGGACACTGTAAATAGAAAGAACCTTGGCTTTCCATCAATAAGGATCCTGTATTTGAACGAGAAAGAATGCCTGCCCTCAAGGCGCTTTAACATTTCTTCCTTGATATAAAAGCTCTTTGCATATTCCTGATCCTCAGGATAAACACAGTTATCTATACTTTCCAAGGCCTCTTTGAAGAAATCCTTTCCTGCCTCAACAGCATTTATGGTCAGGTATTTTTTGCTCTTGGAAAAAGAAATAAACTCACCTGTTTCTATTTCAATGTAAAATATGGCTTCATAATCCTGTGCCATGGCATTTGCAATACTATCATGTATCTCTTTTTCTTTTTTCTCTCCAGACTGCACAAAGGAAAGGACTAAACATATGCCTATCATAAGTCCCATGGCATAGAAAGGAAGAAATGCATAGTTGATCTGCAGGATTTGAAATACTCCAAGGACTACACTTGTTGCTGCAACCGCGCTGTACCTGAATTTTTCACGTCCTGTACCCTTACTTGCGACCGACATCATGTATACTGTGATCACCGCGTAGAATGCAATCTGCAGGATATAAGAAATATTCCTTCCGGATTCTCCGATATACTCATGAGCTTCATTATATGAGAACATGAAATGATCAAAGAACTGGTTGACCAACAGGCAGGCTATTCCTATCACAACCATTCCCCACACGCCATAGAGCAGCGCTTTGGTGCGCCTGCCGTGTTTATCAAGATATGCAACGATGTACCTGGTCCATGTCAGCATGGTAAGGAGCATCAACACAAAATAGAAAACTGTAAAAGAATATATTGCAGGAAAAAGCTGCGGGATATCATGGTGTTCGTACAAAATCCCCCATGAACCATCCACAAAAAAGTAACAGCACGCAGCAAGGACAAAGTGGTTATAGCGTACATGTACACGATCACTCTCGCCTTGCTTCTTCTCAAGGAACCCATATTTTATAAGCGATTCCCCGTTTAATATCAGATTTATTATCAGCACCGCTGCCGGAACCATCGAATAGATCATTCGGTCTAATAATCCTCCATGTATTCACAAAAACAAACACATATTTTCGCTTATACAATTATTATACAACAGATAGTGCTGACATAAAAACAGATGAATAATTATCAATATATTTTTGCAAGCAAAAGAGAGCCTTTAATTCCCTGCTGCCCTTTCCTTCCAATCTGATCAAATCTTTATCTTAGTCCAGTTGCCCTGTTTAAATCTCACTGATCCAAAGATGAATCGGGATACCTGATCTGCCAGGATTCCCATCCACACTCCGTTTATTCCAAAGCCAAGGATATATCCGAACATATATGAAAATGCAGTTCGGATGATAGTTACACTTATGATCGAAGCCATCGCAGTGTATCCTGTGTCACCGGCTCCTCGCAGGCACCCCATGTAAATTACCTGCGACACCTGGAAGATAACTACCACAATAATGATCCTGGTAATATCAACGCCAATCTTAACGATCTCCGGCTCTTCAAAGAAGGCTGACATAAGGGCGTGACCTCCAAAGAAATACAGGCAGGCCAGGACAAATGATATGCACAAGCCTATTATCCTGCAGGTCTTCCCATATTCTCTTGCCAGCGCCTCATTTCCCTGCCCAAGGCTTCGCCCGATAAGCGCCACAGCTGTTGCCTGAAGGCCATCGCCAAAAGAAAATGACAAGCCCATAATGTTCATTCCAACCTGATGGGCAGCCATGGCAGCTGTTCCCATCTTGGCAGCCATTATGGACGTTGCCATAAATCCAACTCTCATAAGGATCTGCTCGAAAAATACCGAATAGCCCACCTTGATAAGCCCCTTCAATGCGGCAACCCCAGGCAGGATCTTATTTTCCACAATATAAGGGATACTGACAAAGCAGCCTTCTTTAAACAGCGACCTTATGCTCATAATGCTGGCAAAAACTGTTCCAAGTACCGTGGCAAGGGCAGCTCCCTTTACTCCAAGTGCCGGAAAGCCAAACTTTCCTCCAATCAGAAGGTAATTAAAAATGACGTTTACGGTGTTGGATACCAGATTGGTCTTCATGGTGATCCTTGTATTTCCAGCGCCTCTCTGGGCTGAGTTTATTCCCATCTGTATACAGTTGAAGATCATTCCGCCCATGATTATCTTAAAATACAATACCGCAAGATCATGAGAGTCCTCACTGGACCCGCAGAATCTTATAATGCCATCTGCAAAAGTTACCAGAAGGGTACTGATGATCACCGCAGCAATCAGGATAAATGCAATTCCTGAAACCAGTATCCTGTTGGCATCCTCTCTTTTGTCCTCTCCCTTTCTCCTTGCAACAAGCGCTGAAAGAGAAACATTTATGGCAAAGAACATAGAAAGGCCCATGAACTTGGGCTGCGTAGTAAGACCTATAGCAGCAACAGCGTTACTTCCAAGCCCGCTCACCATGTATGAATCCACCAGTCCCACGAAGGCTACAAAAAATGATTCAACCACTGCAGGCCAGGCCATATTTATTGTTTCTTTAAAAAGACTGTTATTTTCTGGTTTCATATTCAAAATACTAGCAAAATTTATTAGTCTCGTAAATGGTCCACTAACCCCGTCCCCCAGGTCCATTCCAAATGGATACCTTGGGGCTGGGCATAAAGAAAGGCTGCCACACTAATTAGTGCGACAGCCCCTTTTCATGTTATATACACTTATACCAGTTTTACCTGGAACTGTGACATAAGGTTATGCAGCTGGTTAGACTGATCAGAAAGTTCACTGGATACAGCACTTGATTCCTGGGCAGTTGCTGAATTAGTTTGAATTACCTCAGAAATCTGCTCGATACCCTGATTGATTTCTCTCATATTGCTTGCCTGATGCTGAGCCATGTCTCCGGAGGTTCTCATCATTTCAGCCAGCTCATTTACGGAATCACCTATCTCATGCAATGTAATCTGTGTTTCTGCGACAATCTCATTACCACTGTCAATTTCTGCAAGAGCGGAACTAACAAGTGCGTGGGTGCGCTGTACAGCGTCATTCGACTGCTGAGCCAGTTGTCCTATCTCCTGGGCAACAACTGCAAAGCCCTTACCTGTATCTCCGGCTCTGGCAGCTTCTATGGAAGCATTGAGAGCAAGAAGCTTGGTCTGGGATGAAATAGCTTCAATACTGTTTGCAACTTCCTGAATTTCCTTGGAAGCAGTCGTGATTCTCTGCATTGCTTCCGTAACCTGATCCATTTTATCAGCACCGTCTTTTGCTACCTTCTGGGCCTCAATTGACATCTGAACGCCCCTTGCACAATCCGCAGCCATTTTTTCTGTCTGTTCGGTTACTGTACTTACTGAAGCTGTAAGCTCCTCGACAGCTGCAGCCTGATCAGTAGCACCTTCAGCCAATTCATTGGCGCCTTTGGACATGTTCTCGGCACCCTCTGAAACTCTTGCAGATGCAGCCTTAACATCATTCATGGTGTTAGAAAGCTTGTCTGTAATGGTATTCATGGACTCGCTGATTGGGCTGAAATTACCATGATAAAGATTCGGGGTAATTGTACCTATACTGAAATCGCCTTCAGAAATCTCATTAAGCGAATTTGAAATGTCATTTACGATATTCATGGATGCACGGGTTGAGTTTTCAAGATCTCTGGCCAGTATATCAAATTCATCATTGGCATGGTAATCAATAGCTACGTTAAGATCGCCTCTGGCCATTTGTTCTGCAGCCTTCGCAACCTCGTCAACAGGCATGACAACGCATTTTGTCAGCGTGTTTTGGGCATTTTTCATGAATACGATCAGCAGAATTACCATGATAATACTAATAACAACCATTATTGTCATTATAACAATTGTCAAATCATATGAGCTTGTCACCTCATTAGTTACATTGGCGGTCATCTGCCTTGTGTTTTCCACTGTTGTCATTACTTCAGGCCGAAGCTCATCTCTCATGACCGCGTATATTTCATCTCCATTACTAAGGCTTCCGTCCTCAAGTTCTTCAGCCTGTGCGTACATGGAGGCGAGTTTATCGGTTGTTGCTTCTATATTTTTTATATTTGCGTCGAGGGACTTAATGAGCTCTGTCTCGCCACGATATGCTCTTAAATTAGTAAGATCTTCTTTCATGTTGTTAAGCATTGTTTCATGGAACTCTACTATTTGTTCCTGTCTTGTCTCAGATACACGAGTAGCAAGCGCCCACCAAGCAGATTTTCCAAGATTCTGGTTGTGAATACGAAGGAGTCCCTGATAAGTATTTTGATTGTAATAGTTGTTATAAAGTTTATGATATCCTGATATACCAACTGCGATTGAAATGATAAGCAGGCAGAGAGATAAACCAAGATATATGTATATGCGTGTAAAAGTATGAGCAAATTTCTTACCTACATTCATCTCAAGCAACTTTTTATCATCCAAATTAACCAAATTCTTGATACTCATTCTGTACCTCCTATCATATATTTCCGGATAGCAATTTTTTATAGCTACAAAGCTATTATAGACTAATTATTTCAATAACTAATAGATTTTCTGAAATGTTTATTCAAATTTAATCCTTTTAACTTATTTCTCGTTGTCGCAGCATTCTTGTTCATCCTACAAGCGATGCCATTCATAGCCCTTCGGGCTATTTCATGTCGCGCTGTCGCGCTATGAATAC
>NZ_JAGAYD010000076.1 GCF_017940685.1 Butyrivibrio sp.
ATTGTAACACACCTTGGCCAGATTTGATGCTTAGTTATTTTGCGGATCCCTGGCCATAGTAAGCGTTAGCTCCGTGTTTTCTGTAGTAGTGCTTGTCCTGAAGTTCCTGTGGAGCAGGCTTAACTTCTGGATTTATAACCTCGCACCTATAGGCCATCTTGGCAACTTCTTCAGTAACTACTGCGTTGTGAACTGCCTCATGAGCATCTTTTCCCCAGGTAAATACTCCATGATTCTTGCAAAGAACTGCAGGTACAGCCACAGGATCTTTTCCCATAAGGTTAAATTCATTGACGATGAGGTGTCCTGTATTCTCTTCATAAGCAGTCTCGATCTCATCCTTGTTAAGACATCTTACGCAAGGGATCTCGCCGTAGAAGTAGTCAGCATGTGTGGTTCCGTAGCATGGAATGCTCCTGCCTGCCTGAGCCCAGCTGGTTGCATAGGATGAATGTGTGTGAACAACACCTCCCACATCCTTAAATGCCTTATAGATCTCAACATGAGTTGGTGTGTCTGATGATGGGTTAAGCTTACCTTCCACCTTGTTGCCATCAAGGTCCATGACCACCATATCATCAGGAGTCATAGTATCGTAGTCAACACCACTTGGCTTAATTACAAAAAGGCCGCTTTCTCTGTCAATCTCGCTGACATTACCCCAGGTGAAGGTTACAAGGTTATACTTGGGCAAAAGAATATTTGCCTCATATACTTTTTTCTTAAGTTCTTCTAACATTTCATTTTCTCCATAATCATTGTATTAGGCCGCATTATAAAATGCGACCTAATTATTGCTATCTTGTAATCAATAAGGAAGTTCCGCTGTCGCTTCGCTCCCCGGAACTAAGTAGTACACTAAGCTCGAAAAAACCTCGCCAAGTGATTACTTAAAGTGAATCTACTGCTGCTCTCTCTACTGCAAGACCAGCCTTGTAATCTTCCATGAACTTATCAAATCCCTTTACATCTGCAGGATCCGGATCACAGGTCTCAACCTTACCACCTACAAACACTTTGTTCTTTAAGTAGTTTTCAAGGGTCTCGCCATCTTCCTTCTGGCACATGTATCCTGCAAGGATTGCCTGTCCCCATGGACCGCCCTCTCCTGCTGTCTCCATGAGCTTGATGGATGTGTTAAGGGCTGCTGCCATTACTCTGTCACCAACACCTCTGACCTTAAAGAATCCGCCCTGACCAAAGAAGAAATCAGCCTTTACATTTTCTTCCTTCATAAGGATATCGTTACCAACCTTAAGGGCTCCAAGAGCTGTGTAAAGGTGTGTTCTCATGAAGTTTGAGAGATTGAACTTGTCATCTGGTCTTCTTACAAACAGAGGTCTTCCCTCGTTAAAGCCAGTGATGCTCTCACCTGAGAAATA
Organism: Butyrivibrio sp.; assembly: GCF_017940685.1. GTDB lineage: Bacteria > Bacillota > Clostridia > Lachnospirales > Lachnospiraceae > Butyrivibrio. Next base: position 1,383 of record NZ_JAGAYD010000076.1, read on the forward strand.
GTTATATGCAAGAAGTCCGCCGCAGTCAGCATCTCCTTCCATAGCCTTCCGGTAAAGTGTCCCGTAAAGAGTATCGTCGTCAACGTCCTTACCAATTGCTCCTGCAAACTCTCTGAACAGTCCAACCCATGCGTTAAGATCTGATGTGCAGTTGTTGCAGTGAACCATGGCAACTTCTTCTCCTGAAGGAGTTGTAACAAGGTCAAGCTCTGGATAAGCCTTTGAAAGGCTGTGCTCCAAAACAACCATTGAAAATACTGAAGTTCCAGCTGAGATGTTACCAGTTCTTACTCCTACTGAGTTTGTGGCAACCATTCCTGTTCCAGCATCTCCCTCTGGAGGACAAACTGCGATGCCTGCCTTAAGTGTTCCTGTTGGATCAAGCTTCCTAGCGCCTTCTTCTGTGAGCTTTCCTGCTGATGCGCCAGCTGGAAGTGACTTTGGAATGATGTCTCTTATCTTCCATTCAAAGTTCTTACCAGCAATAAGCTCATCAAACTGATCCAGCATCTTTTCGTTGTAGCTGCAAGTTGCAGAATCAATAGGGAACATTCCGGAAGCATCACCAACGCCAAGAACCTTCTCCCCTGTAAGCTGCCAGTGAACATAGCCTGCAAGAGTTGTGAAAAAGTCGATCTTTGAAACGTGCTCTTCACCGTTAAGTATTGCCTGATAAAGGTGCGCAATACTCCATCTCTGTGGGATGTGATATCCAAATACTTCAGTAAGCTCGTCTGAAGCCTTCTCTGTAATAGTATTTCTCCAGGTACGGAATGGAACAAGAAGCTCTCCAGCCTTGTCGAAAGCCATGTAGCCGTGCATCATTGCTGAAAAGCCCATAGCACCTACTGTTGTAAGCTTTTCGCCGTACTGTTTTTCAACATCTGCAGCGAGCTTACCATAGCAGTCTCTAAGGCCTTCCCAAACATCATCGAGAGTGTAAGTCCAGATACCGTTATCCAGTCTATTCTCCCATCCGTGTGACCCTGACGCGATAGGGTTGTACTCAGCATCTGTGAGCACTGCCTTGATCCTGGTTGAGCCAAACTCAATACCAAGAAAAGTCTTTCCCTCCGCAATAGCCTTTTTTGCATCTCCCATAATAAAAACCTCCTTTATTTTTTCCTCTTATATATTGAATCTCTAAGAATTACATCCTCTTCAAACTCATATGTCGCGTTGAATAAAAGCTTACCTTCATGGATCATCCTTATCATGTTCTGAGCAGCCTTTTTCCCAAGCTTCTCCTTGGGGTGAGGAATTGATGTAAGCTTAAGCCCGTTAACACCGTTCCTTGCTATATCAGAATCATCCATGCCCACAATGGACATCTCCTCCGGAACCTTTATCCCGCTATCCTCAAGAGCTTCTATCACTATGCCAGCCACCTGGTCGTTATAGCAAAAGACTGCGCTGCACTCCTTAAGTCTCTCCATGGTCCTTGAAAGAGCTCTTTTCCCATCCTTGATGTCGATGGTATCGATCCAGTTGACATGGTCATAGGAAAAAGGAAGTCCAGCCTCCATGATTGCCTTAAGGTAACCCCTGTATCTCTCGCGGCCCTGGCCGTCGTCCAGTTTAAGTACACATCCGATATTCTCATGACCTGCATCAATAAGGGCCTTCACCGCCTTGTATGCACACTCTGCATCGTTAAGTGAAACATGGGGAAGTGTCAGCTCCGGATAGAAGCTGTTTATCAGAAGGATCTTGACCCCCTTGTTCTGGAGCTTCCTGTACAGGTCCATATTGGGACTTGGAAGAGCGCTCTTAACCGGCTCCATGATAATACCCGCAACATCGCTCCTGCTTAATATGTCAGTAAGGATCTGCCTCTCTTTTCCCACAGTGTTGTTGGAAAAAGAAAGAAGCATGGAATAACCCTTTTCACTTAAGGTACTCTCTATGCCCCTGATGGTACTGGGAAAGATGTAGTCATCAACATAAGTTGTGACAACTGCGATCACGTTCCTCTCCCCTTCAGCAGCTCTCTGGTCTGATACGAAAGTACCACTGCCCTGCCTGGTCTCCACAAGGCCGTCATCCACAAGCTTGGAGATAGCGTGCCTTACCGTCTGGCGGCTAAGCCCAAAGGTCTCACACAGTTCATTTTCCGAAGGGATCTTTTCCCCGGGAGAGAGCTTACCTGTATCGATTTTTTCTGTTAGCCATTTAATAACCTGTTTGTATTTAGACACTTTTTCACCCTATAAATTCTGCTTATTTACTGCTATTTCAGCATAAAATTTCCCGCACCACATGTCAATAAACACAATGTACAATTTATCCAAGTTGTATATGTACAAGTTTGCCTAAAAAATAAAAACAAGACAGGGGTGGACCATGGGGACGGGGTAAGTGGTTCATTGGGATGACTCCCAATGAACCACTTACCCCGTCCCCATGGTCCACCCC
>NZ_JAGAYD010000077.1 GCF_017940685.1 Butyrivibrio sp.
AGTATATGTAGCAGAAGTAACAGATGGCGGTGGCGCTCAGAATGCAGGAATTGCAAAGGGTGATGTTATCGTTGAGTTTGATGGCCAGGAGATCACATCCATGGATGATCTTCAGACAAGGCTTCAGTACTATGCTGCAGGCACGACAGTTTCTGTTAAGGTCATGAGACCAAGCGGACAGGAATATGTTGAACAGGAGTTTACAGTAACTCTTGGACATGCAGCTACTACGCAGGGTGCAGACTCTAATGCCGGCGAACAAGGCGGCCAGGGACAGTACGATGGATCTCAGCAGCCAGCTATGCCAGGATCAAAGGGTGGAAATGGTCAGCAGTCAGGACAAGGTGAAGGCGGCGGACACTGATCATAGCAGTATATAGTTAATATTAGCCACGATTTTCTCAGGAGAATCGTGGCTTTATTGCGCCCTAAAAGCCGTAACCCCTTGTTTGTCATAGGGGGTTGGTGGTAAAATTTTAATAGATTGATACAAGTTTGGAGGAACAGTATGGGAATAAATAGTATTGATGCTGAGGACGATCAGTTTGCATATCGCTATGATACACAGCTTCTTATAGACAGACGTGACAAGGACCTTGATGAGGACGAGATCGCGGATTACATCACAGAGAACTTTGAAGGCAATTCACTTATTGCCGCTGGTGATGAGGACCTTGTTAAGATCCACTTCCACACCAATGAACCATGGAAAGTTCTTGAGTATTGCAATAGCGTTGGTGAGATTTATGACATCGTAGTAGAGGATATGATCAGACAGTCCGCAGGACTTCAGGGGTGAGACGGAGGATAATCCTATGGGATTATTTCGAAAACTTCATGCGCTTATAATAAAAGAATCTCCGTTTGAAGATGAAGCAAATGGTCTTCTTTTTTTGATGAGAACTGTGCTTATTATCTGGATGCCATTCTATTTTATTATGGGACTCTATTCCCTGATGAGTGGACTTGGAGTTAAGCCTTTTTTGATCTTTTTTGCAGGACTTTTGATATATGGTGGAATTTTTGTTGAAACTTATACCAGAAGATCCCAGCGATGTCTTTATTATCTATTAGTCAGTGCCACATTCATTACAGGATTTTTGACAATTGTTTTTGGCTGGCGTGCATCTTTTCAGAATTTTGTTTATATCTGTTTTCTTATTGTGTGGTATGATCCCACCACAGGCTCCAGGAGAAAAGCCATTTCAAGTATTTTTATGGCTGGGTCCATGTGCGTGATTTCTTACTTTACACCATTTGGACAGACGGTCCTTACGCCTGGAACAGCACCACATTTCATTGTTGTATATTCCAACATTATTTTGTTTTCAATTTGCCTGTCTATAGTTGCATATTATTTCTGCAATCAGTATATCGAATCAGAGCACAAACTAAGAGAGTATAACTCAAGGCTCAAGCAGATTGCAGAGACAGATCCTTTAACTGGACTTATGAACAGGAGATCTGCAGAGCAGGAGATCAGAGTTGTTGTAAAAGAGAGTACACGGCTTAAGTACATGTTCTGCCTCGCCATTGGAGATATTGATTTCTTTAAAAATGTCAATGATACTTACGGACATGAAGCCGGCGATTTTATACTGCAGTCCCTTGCAGAGGAGTTCAAAAACTTTATGAAAGCCAGAGGCTTTGTGGCAAGATGGGGCGGAGAAGAGTTTTTGTTTGTTCTTCCAAGGATGAATGGAGACGAGGCCATGGCGGTTCTTGATGAGCTTAGACTTATCGTCAAGAAAAGAGAGTATGTTTACAAGGAGCATACCATCAAACTGACAATGACCTTTGGAATAGAGGAATTCAGCAAGATTTCTGGCGTTGAAAAGACAATAGAAGAGGCTGATAAGAAACTCTATCTTGGCAAACAGAATGGAAGAGACCAGGTTGTATTTTAAAAAGGAGGCACTATGGAGAACAAGATGAGACTAGTTGGAAGAGATATGTCGATCAAGATGGGCATTACCATGAGCTTATGCCTTTCACTTATTGGAACGTTAACGTCAGGTCACTTTACTATCCCTGGGTTTCTGATAAGCTTTGTTGTCAGTACCATCATAAGTTTGATCATTGGATTTGTGATTCCCATGGGAAAGGTAGGAAGCGCCGTCCTTAATAAGGCTGGCCTTATAAGAGGAACACTTCCTGCAAGATGTCTTGAGAGCTTCGTTTCAGATCTTATCTATACTCCCCTTATGACATTTGTGATGGTGTTTTTGGCCTATCAGATGGCCATGAAGCAGAGCGGAGGAATGGCAGGACTTAATTTTGGAAAGATGTTTTTAGGGTCCCTCATCATATGCTTTATTGCAGGCTTTGTTATCATTTTTATTGTTCAGCCAATCTTTATGAGACAGACCATGAAGAAATATGGCAAGGCAGAGCCAGAGGATTGATCTGAAAGGGTAGGGAGATTTTTATGAACGAGATGACAAAAAAGAGAAATGAGCTGTGGGCCCAGACAATAATAAAGGGCCTTGAGTCCAGGAATATGACAGGCTACTATGCTGCAACCAAAGAGGAGGCGCTTAAAAAAGCTCTGGAGCTTATTCCTGAAGGGAGTTCAGTTACTATGGGCGGAGCTATGAGTGCCCACGAGATAGGTCTTGTTGAGGCTGTAAAAAATGGCAACTACAACTTCATAGACAGAGATGCTATGGAGGATAAGAGA
>NZ_JAGAYD010000078.1 GCF_017940685.1 Butyrivibrio sp.
AACATAACGCCTGTGGAACCGTCTGAAACAAGCGAAACAGCGCCGCAGTCAACGTGTCCTCTGTCAATATAAAACTGTTTCCAAGCTTTTCTAAGCTCGTCAGCTGTAAATGATCTCATTAATACAAATCTCCTCTATCTACTTTCTAAAATCAAAAGTCAAACTTATCAGCAAAGAATGCTTCAAGCTCATCGATGGCGATACGCTCCTGCTCCATGCTGTCTCTGAATCTTACTGTAACCTTGTTATCTGTCTCAGAATCAAAGTCGTAAGTAATGCAGAAAGGTGTTCCGATCTCATCCTGACGACGATATCTCTTACCAATGTTTCCTCTGTCATCAAACTCGCAGTTGTATTTCTTGGAAAGCTGCGCATAAATCTTCTCAGCACCTTCGTTAAGTTTCTTGGAAAGAGGAAGGATACCGATCTTAACAGGAGCAAGTGCTGGATGGAAATGAAGCACTGTACGCATATCAGGCTTGTCCTCAGTTCCGATGTTCTCCTCATCATATGCTTCGCAAAGGAAGGCAAGAGTTACACGGTCTGCACCAAGTGATGGCTCAACAACATAAGGGATGTACTTCTCATTGGTCTCGTCATCAAAGTAGTCCATAGGCTCACCAGATGTCTCCTGGTGACGTGTAAGGTCGTAGTTGGTTCTTGAAGCGATTCCCCAAAGCTCACCCCAGTCTGTGAATGGGAATGCATACTCAATATCTGTTGTATGATCGCTGTAGAATGAAAGCTCCTCTGGATCATGATCACGAAGACGCAGATTCTCCTTGTCAATGCCAAGGCTAAGAAGCCATTCGTAGCAGAACTTTCTCCAGTACTCAAACCACTCTGTCTGTGTTCCTGGCTTGCAGAAGAACTCAAGCTCCATCTGCTCAAACTCTCTTGTACGGAAAGTGAAGTTACCAGGTGTGATCTCGTTTCTGAAGCTCTTACCAATCTGGCAGATTCCAAAAGGAACCTTCTTACGGGATGTACGCTGTACATTCTTGAAGTTAACGAAGATACCCTGTGCTGTCTCAGGACGAAGATATACAGTGTCCTTGGCATCCTCAGTAACACCCTGGAAGGTCTTGAACATCAGGTTGAACTCTCTGATGCTTGTGAAGTTGTGCTTGCCACATGATGGGCATGGAATGTTGTGCTCCTTGATGAAGTTCTCCATGTCCTCGTGAGACCATCCATCAACTGATGACTCTAAAGTGATGTTATTCTCAGCTGCAAAATCCTCGATGATCTTGTCAGCTCTGAATCTCTCGTGGCACTCCTTACAATCCATAAGAGGATCGGAAAATCCGCCAAGATGTCCTGAAGCAACCCAGGTCTGAGGGTTCATAAGGATTGCACAGTCTACACCTACGTTGTGTGGGCACTCCTGTACGAACTTCTGCCACCATGCTTTCTTGACGTTGTTCTTGAACTCAACACCAAGGTTACCGTAGTCCCAAGTGTTTGCAAGTCCGCCATAAATTTCTGAACCAGGATAAACAAATCCTCTGGCCTTGGCCAGTGCAACTATCTTATCCATTGTCTTAGCTGATTTTTCCATGTTCAAATAATCCTCTCTATAATTATTTCTTATTTTGAAAGAAGGAGCTGTACTGTATCCGCTGTTACTGCAGAAATGTCAGCCTCTTTTTTGCCATTTAATGTTGTCCCATTGGACATGTATTCGATGCTGTATGGAGCCTTGATCCTTGACCTGTCATCGGTGATGACTATGTGTCTGTCCTCGTTATCCTCAAGGTAAGAATCTGGAAGCTTTTCCCCTTTGGCATCCACAAGGCCTGTAGAAATCTTATACCCCTGCTCCTTCGCCTCTTTTATAGTTCCATAAAACAGGAACTCCTGATTAAAATTAGAAAAGTCCTGACAGCTGTCAAAGGTCATTTCAAGCTTTACCCTGGACTGGTCCTCATTTTCGATGACCTCTGCCCCTAAAAGAGCTACCTTTTCACTTATATACTCTGAATTGTACTCAGCAATCTCTTTTTCTGCCATGTCTGAAAGCTCTGCTGCGTCGTAGTAATCCTCTGAGAAATCCTCATAGATCACATAAGAGACCTTACCTTCAGCATCAATTGTCATGGTAGTGACATTTTCTTTTTGCTGGCCACATCCTGAGGCCATAAGCGCAAAACACAATGCCATACTACAAACTGCTGCTATTTTGTTAAAAGAGCCTTTTTCGGCGAATTTACCGTAAAAATCCAAAATTTCCCACCTCGCAAACAAGGTAATTATATCCAAATCATTTTTCTTTTTCAATAGAAAGCATCAAAGCTCTCTAGCATCTGCGCGCTCTTTAAAGGTCTGTCAATAAACCTGCTCCGGTACAGCCTTGAAACGCCACACAGCTCTGTGAGTGCCTCGTCAGTAAGGCTAAATGTAAAGAGCTTTTCAAGGGGCGTAGATACAATAAATGAAAGGGCGTATCTTGCAGATTCTGAAAGAGTGATGTCAGAAGGCTCTCCCGGATACTCTCCCTCTATAACAAGAGCCCGCAGTTCAAATACGCATCTTACAAGGCTGTTTCTAAGAGATTTGTTTAAAAGAGCTCTAAGAGACAGGTAAAGGAGATTTAAAAGTTCCACATCCTCGTTGTTTTCCCTTGTGTAATAGGAACACAGCTCTAAAAGATATGTTCCAAAGCATGCACCCTCAAGGTCAGTTCGAAAGCCTTCAAAGTAGTTTTCTATATCTGCTTCTATAATATTGTATGAGCTTTTTCCAACAAAGAGCTTGAAGGTTCCAAAACAAAAGGGCTCTACACAACCGGACAGCCTTCCTCCCGGCTTTCTTGCCCCCTTGGCAAAGGCTGTTATCTTTCCTCTGTCAGCAGTAAATATTGTGGCTACCCAGTCGTAGTCCCCGCTTGGAGTATGTTTTAAAACAATTCCTCTTACAGATACAAAATCCTGCATCTATGCTCCTACTTAAAGTCCCTTGAATCGTAGCCAAAGTTTTTGAGCTGGTTTTTATCGTCTCTCCAGTCTCTTCTTACCTTAACAAAAAGCTGAAGGTTTACCTGACATTCAACCATCTCTTCAATATCTTTTCTGGCTGCTGATCCAATCTTTTTTAGCATTGTGCCACCCTTGCCAATAACAATGCCCTTATGAGAATCCCTCTCACAGATTATGGTGGCTTCTATGTCCATGAGGTCTGGGTTATCTTCCCTCTCCCTCATCTTTTCTATTGTTACTGCGATTCCATGGGGAACCTCGTCCCTTAAAAGACGCAGGGCCTTTTCCCTTATGATCTCAGCAGCTATCTGCCTCTCAGGCTGGTCAGTTATTGTGTCCTCATCATAAAATGGAGGTCCGTAAGGAAGGAACTGCTTGATAGCCCCCATGACCTCATCTATGTTCTGTCCCTTAAGGGCAGCTACACGGACAACCTTGGCAAAGTCCATCTCTTTTTTGTAAGCCTCTTCAAATTTGGAAAGAGACTCCTCTGATACTGTATCGATCTTGTTGATAACAAGGATCACAGGACTCTTGCAGGATTTAAGGTCCTCTGCGATAGACTTTTCAACCTCTCCAATGTAGGTGCTGGGCTCCACAAGCCAAAGTACCACATCCACCTCAGAAATAGTGCTCTTGGCAGCCTTGGTCATATACTCGCCAAGCTTGTTTTTTGTGTTCTGAATGCCTGGAGTATCAAGGAATATCATCTGGCACTCATCATCCGTATAAACAGTAAGTATCCTGTTTCTGGTGGTCTGAGGTTTATTGGAGGTTATTGCGATCTTCTGTCCAATAAGGTGGTTCATAAGTGTTGACTTACCAACATTAGGACGACCGATCAGTGTTATAAATCCTGTTTTAAAACTGTTATTTATTTCCATTTTGTCCTTTTTCTGTGTTTACAGGCATGGCCTGATTTTGCACGTTTGGCTGCAGAGGCTGCGCCGCAAAAGAATTCTGCTGCATCATTGCCATCTTTTTGATACGTTTCTTCTTGGCTGATGAATCAATAGCCTTGATAATAAATACTATGGTAGCAACAACGATAACAAACAGCAGTATCTGTGGAAGGTGAGAAACCAGCCATACAAAGAACTCTACAATACCGCTTCCCACATCGGAAAGGTTCTCCATAAAGCCCTTGCCCATTCTAACAAAAGCATTTTCCTTCTCAACAGGTGTAAATCTGGCAACCTCTGATACATTAAGGTATACAGTGCTGTAATTTACCTGATTGTCATAGCTTCGAAGCTTTGACTCAATGCTCTCAAGCTCATATCTTACATCAGCGAGCTTATCCTCAATTGCAACAAGGTCCTCTACTGTCTCAGCAGACTCTAAGATCTCAAGAAGTCTCTTTTCCTCAGTCCTTAGTGCATTCTTCCTGGACTGGGTATCAACGTAGGAAAGAGTGATATCTTCAACATTAACTGACTTATTGGTGATATTGTTGTTTCCTTCTACAGACTCCACAAACTCATCAAGGTGCTCAGCCGGGATTCTTATGGTAAGGTCCGCGCTTCTTGAACTGGAATAGCCAGAATAGCTTGTGCCATTGTAGATATTGCTGGACTCAATATAGCCTGAAAGCTCAGAAACCTTCTTTTCAATATTGGTCATTGTGGCTGTCAGGTCTTCTGTCTCAGCTGACATATTTACAGTTGTAATGAGCTTTCTGCTGTCATCCTTAACTGTTGTTTCTGACTGGCCTGAGCCATTTTCATAATCTGCTTCTTCAGGAGCTGCTTCCCCAGCCATGGCTGCTTCTTCGTATACACCGTAAGACGCTGTATCTGCGCTGCTCTTAGCAAAGTCAGCTGTGGAGCCTGATGCTCCGCATCCTGAAAGAACTAAGGCTGCTCCGAAGGTTGCTGCCAGAATCCTATATAAACAATCTCCTTTTTTCATAACGTTCCTCCTTCAAAACAAAACTTAAAGATCAGCGGCCTATAAGCTGCTCCACATTATCAAAGAGATCCCTGCACTCTTCAATCTTCTCAGCTGCGCCAATTACACAAAGGCACTCATCTGACATAAATGCCCTGACATATTTAGCAAGCTCTCTGATGGTATCTCTGGTTGTGCCAAGAAGCTCATCCCTGTTCTTTTGAATGTTTTCCATCTTTGCATTGCAAAGGTAAGCAGTAAGTCCATAAGAACCTTTGGCAGAAGGTGTCTTAGGAGTATCAAGGTCAGATATTGCGCCGATGATGTACTGAAGGATTGCTCTGTCATCATCGTCAAAGTTCTCAAGATAATCTGCAGCCTTTTCAAAGACGTCAATACTGTTTTTAAGGTTTGGATCCCTGTAGGTCACAAAAGCTGCATCACCGTTCTTGGCAAAGCTGCTCATGCATCCGTAGGCTCCGCCTAAAACTCTGATATTCTTCCAAAGGTAATCGTAGCTCATCATGACCTTAAGGACTCTCAGTGCCCCTGTATACTTAAATCCCTTGGAAGCAAAGTTACCGGCTCTGCATACATACTGAACCTGTCCAGCAGTCTTAAAACCTTCATTCTTTTTAGTTGTAGTGATCTTAAGATTTCCCTTAGCCACTTCATCTGTATAAAGAGATGCTACAAACTTCCTGGTCTCATCCTCTATTCCGTCGTACTCTTTTGCTGTTCCTGTTATATCAACAAGAAGGTTTTCTGGTCTGAAGATAAGCTTGCAGAGATTCTTTAAGGTAGCAATAAGCTCTTTTGCCCCATCCTCTGTCTCCAGGGCCTTTAATACCTTCTCAAGGTGCCTGAAATACCCTATTCCGCTGCTCAAGTCTGAAACAGAAGCAGCTGGTGAAACGTAGCCCATGGCACGAAGTGCAGCGCTCTGATGTCCTGCTGATGCAAGATCAGACTGAAGGCGGGCATACTGCTCTGAGAAGATTTCTTTTAATCTGTTAACATCATCAAACCTGGTTCTTGTAAGGATCTCTTTTACCAGTTCAAAAGCATAGCCAAGGTTATCATGAAGTACCTTGACGCTTATCTCAAACTTGGTCACAAACCTGGTAACGTCCTCAGAGTCTGTGTAGGTGCTTATAGCTCCGCTAATTCCACCGGTCCTTATATTGATCTCGTTATAAAGATCGCCATACTGGTAATTTTCAGTATTGAGCATTCCAAGAACCTTTTTAAGGGATGATGCATAAGGAAGCAGCTCTGGATCAAGGTCCTTCATATCAAACACAAAGTTTATGTAGGCGATACCATTTGTAAATATGTCATGGAAAAGAACCTTAGTGCCATCAGCATCTCTAAGCTCATAAATGAACTTCTCAGATTCCTTTTTCATGTCGGCAAGAGTAAGAAGCGGTATCTTAGCAAGATCCTCAGGTGCATCCTCCTCATCCTGGAAGGCCTTAAGCTCTTTGGTTTCCTTTACAATAGCGTCTATCTGCTCTTTAGAAAGAGAAGCCTTGTAAGCCTTAAGCTTTTCCTTAAGTGCCTCGTCCTTCTCCTCTGTAAGTCCCTGCTTGGGCTCAAGCATTACTACTGTTCTGTGAGTGTTATCAATAAGATACTTCTGAACAAGTTCCTCAAAGTATCTGCCATCTACCTCTTTTCTCAGCTGCGCAAAGGTATCATTGGCTTCTAGGTTTAGCCATGGGCTGTTATCGTCATAGAGCCAGCTGTCAAGGACCTGGATCCCGTAAAGAAGTCCCTTAGGAAATCTTCCAAAGTCAGCCTCTCTGTACTTGAATTCATCGTAGGAAAGGCCAGCCAAAAGAGATTTCTTGTCGATTCCATTTTTAACCTGCTCTGACAATACTTCTCTAATAGTATTTACGAATTCATCCTTTTGATCTGCATCTGCGTTCTTGGCAACAATAGAGAAAATAGGCTGCTGAATGCCGTTGTCGTAGTCGCTGTAAACATCCTGGCCGATGCCCTTGTCAATAAGGGCCTTTTTGATTGGCGCACCAGGCGCTGAGCAAAGCGCATAGTCAAGGATATCAAAGGCAATGTAAAGCTTCTTATCAAGAGTTGATCCAACGCTGCAGTTGTAGGAAAGATAAGTGTTCTTTTTGATCTCATCCTCAGGCAGTACCGGATAAGCTTTCTTTACAAGCCTTGGCTCATCAAAGGTCTTCTGGAATTCGATCTTACTGTCAACATCAATGTGCTCGAACTTTGAGAGGTAGTTCTTGTCAATATAGTCCAGCTTTTCTGCCATATCCATGTTTCCATACATGTAAATATAGCTGTTTGAAGGATGATAATATTTTCTGTGGAAATCCAGATACTCCTCATAGGTAAGAGAAGGGATAACATCTGGATCTCCTCCGGACTCAATGCCATAGGTGATATCGGGATAAAGAGAATTCATGATCTCTCTTGTAAGCACGTCATCTGCAGAAGAAAAAGCACCCTTCATTTCGTTGTAAACAACGCCGTTGATGGTAAGATCTGAAGACTCATCTTCCAACTCATAGTGCCAGCCTTCCTGCTTGAATATCTTGTCAGTCTTGTAGATATTTGGATAGAAAACTGCGTCAAGATATACATCCATCAGGTTCTGGAAGTCTGCATCGTTGCAGCTTGCGATTGGATAAAGAGTCTTGTCAGGATAAGTCATGGCATTGAGGAACGTGTTAAGGGAACCCTTAACCAGCTCAACAAATGGGTCCTTTACAGGATATTTCTCCGATCCGCAAAGAACAGTGTGCTCAATAATGTGAGCTACACCTGTGGAGTTCTTGGGAGGAGTCCTAAAGCCAATTGCAAATACCTTGTTTTCCTCGTCATTGGACAAAAGAGCTACTCTTGCACCTGTCTTTTTGTGCCTCATAAGAAAGCTCTCTGAATTGAGATCATCGATCTTTCGCCTCTCTATAATCTCGTATGAAGATAAATCTTCCAATCTCATTATTTTGTCTCCTAGTATAGTAATGATGTAGTCATTAAGGACTACAGTTAATAGTTTCTATTTCCAAATCTAAGTAATGATTGAAGGGAGGATTCCCCTCTCATCAGATATCATCAAGGAGCTTAACTAACAGTTATACATGTCTGT
>NZ_JAGAYD010000079.1 GCF_017940685.1 Butyrivibrio sp.
GACACTAAAACCATATATCGACGAAAAAGGTGCTTGTTATCTCTTTTATCTAAGGAGCGATGCAGAGAAGTTTATCTCCGATAAGTCCGACATAAAGATAGAGGATGCCAAGCACTTTAGAATGCCTTTTATTGCAGAGCTTTATGGGTATGGCATAAAAGCGATAAATGTGAAGCAAAAAGGCGGGGACAGTGCCCTTATTCCGATAGAAAAGGGGGATGTTAAGAGGGAATACACCAATCAGCTCGCAAGCCTTTCTGTGGCACTCCTTAAGCAGACATCAAAGAAAAAATATATGAAGGCTTTAAAAGGAGCGGTTTTCCTTGCCCCGATCCTTATAGACCCTCGTCTTGAAAAAAGATATCCAGAAATGCATTATTCCTATGCAACTACTAATGGTGAAGATAAGTATTATTGCCTGTTTACGACTATTAGGGAGTTTAATTCATGGAATTTGGAGCAGGAGCAGGAATGGAAGCCCGTGGAGCTGCCTCTGTATAAGATCGGACGGATAAGAGGCCATGAATCCGTGATAATAAACCCTTTGTCTGATGCCATAATACTTACAGATAAGCAGTTGCAGGAGATTATGAAAGGATAAGCTATGAAAAACCCTCTTGAGAAGATAATAAGATTGCCATATTACTACGTTGCAAAGTGCCCTAACTGTGGAAGCTATGCCACGGGAAGGTACGTGAAAGAATACAGAAAGACAGAAGTTGAGTGGCAGGTAGATGAAGCTCTAAAAAACGGAGAGCTTATCCGCATGAAACCAGACCTTATCGGGGCTAACTGTTTCTGTATAGACTGCGACAAGGACTTTTCGAGCCCTGTACAGCTTAAGATGCTCCCTTTGTCGGAAATAAAGGCACAGAAAAGGCTTCGCCATACACAGGAGATCCTTTCAGAGAGAAAGGGTGATGACTACCACCAAAAAAAACGCGGTGTAGTCGGGCTGTTCACTAATTTCGTAGGGAAAATATAAAAAATAAAATGTAATTTGTACCAGAATAAGACGCTTAACAGCGTCTTATTTTTTATCACCCTCTCTATTATCCATATTTTATGTGTAATCATAGTTTATTTGGAATGGAGGAAATTAAATATGGACGCAAGAGAATTATTCAGCTATACAGCTAACGGCATTGAAAGCTGCGGAGGAATCAAGGTTAATAAGACCGGCCCCGCAGGAATGAACACTTCTGTACACAGAAGAGGACAGGACGGCGGATCAAAAGTATCACTGGCAGGATTTATTTTTGACCTTATGTTTGCGTACCCCAAGACATGGAGCGCATACACCAACTCCGCAGGTAGCATCTACCTTGAGTTTGCAGATGGCACGGCTTATCTTGATGATGGCGCCAGCTATTATATCAAGAAAGGCTCAAACTACCATCAGAGATACAAGGCAGTTGCAAATGTTATCCACCAGATGAAGAGTAACTCAGAGCTTTACGGACTTCTTCAGAACATGATCGAAGAAGTGAAGATGACGGGGACGTGTTCAAAAGACATTCTCCTTCATTTTTGCGACAGCTATTACTACTTCAATGTTTTGTCGGGTAATAATTATCCTACAGACATGGAGTTCGATAGTGGTCTTGAAGAAGAAGTCAAGGCGGCTTTCAGAAGCGGTGAGTTTACAAAGCTCACTTCTGTTTTTCCTAGCGACATGATGGGTAAGTCAGAATATGACGGCTCAATCGCAGTAGCAAAGAAGGCAAAGAAAGCAGCAAAAAAAGCGTCTGATTTCATCAAGGACTGCAAGGACGGTAAGTATATCGTTGCTTATGAGTGGCCAGAACAGCTCAAAGGCTTTATCAAGAAGCCTGACTACCTTGACTCATTCGAGCCAACTCCCGAATTTGAGGAGATTGTTAAGAAGATCAAGTTCAGAGCTGACAAGATCCTTGAGAGAATGGATATGGGTCTTACCGGTGCAGATGCAATCGGTAAGGATGCACTCAACATCCTTCTTCTCGGAAAGCCCGGTACGGGTAAGACGGCCCTTGCTTATGCGCTTTCAGCAGCAACAGGAATGCCTGTCTGCACAACAGCGTGGAACAAGCACTCTGAAGAGGGCGAAGTTGAAGGCAAGAGCCGTATCGTGGATGGAAAGCCACAGTTTGTAGAAACAGACAGTTTACTGTTCCATCAGTTCGGCGGAATCGACATCAACGAGGAAATAAACCTTGCTGATCCATCGGTCACAATGGGCTGTCTCGGACAGAAGCTTGAGTACCCGTTCATCGTAAAGAAAAATGGCTATGAGACCGTCGTAAGACACCCTCTTAATGTCATCATCGGAACTATGAACGTTGGCACAAACGGCTCAAATCCATTGAACCAGGCGCTCGCAAACAGATTTTCAACGCCCTACATTCTTGATGACCCCACAAGGGAGACATTCATCTCAATCCTTGAAAAGACTTCAAAGAAGTCTAAAGAGGTCTGCACATGGGTATATGATGCCTACGAGGCAACGGTAGATTATCTTAAGTCCCCAGATGTTAATGAGGACGATATCTGCCAGAACCTCTCAATCCGTACCTGTCTTGGTGCGATAACAAACCTTGAAGAAGGACAGAGCCCCAGAAGAGCGCTCATCAATTCCATTGTTGGAGCTGTTGCGGTTGTTGATCTGGAAGTTGCAAGAAACCTTCAGAGAGAAAGAATTGAAAGCTTAAGAGAGCCTGCCTTTGAATTTTAAAGGCGGGCCCTTAGTGGCTGTATAGGAGGATAATAATGGACGAAAGAGTAAAGCAGAGAGCCTTTGCGTCTTCCCTTGGAAGAACAGGCTCATCTCTTCTTAAAACTGTGCACGTTGGCGTCAACTGGCTTTTTGGCGATGACCTTGGATATACTTCCATGGGTTCAAGAAACAGTTGCATTGTTAATGTGGCATGGGATCACAAAGTAATGGAAGATTTGTCCGAGGAAGAAAAAGATGCCTTACGGACCGGAGTGTTTGCGCATGAACTACTACATCAGCTTCTTACGAATTTTTCGTACACAAATCGCTGTACAGAAAAAATGAGTAGGGCAGAGGCAGGAATTTTCATGCAGTTTGCAAACACGATAGAAGATCCTGCAATCGAGTATTTCGCGGATCAGTGCTTTGGCGGAAGACTCCTTGAGTCACTTCGCTTTTCTATAAAGCACATCTATAAAGTATCTCCTGGCATTGAACATTCCTCATCAGCCTTTGGACAGCTCATAAATGCCCTTATCAATTTTGGGGATATGGGGCTTGTAAAAGGCAAGTGGACTTTTCCCGAAGCAAAGGAGTATTTTATCAAAGTTGCTCCTATCTACAACGAGGCTATCACCACCGCAAACTCCCAGAAGCGTATTGATTACGCAAAAGAGTGCATGGAGATAACAAGACCCTTGTGGGAAGAGCTCGTAAAAGAGCAGGAGTTCTTTGAAAAGCTCATGGAGGAGCTTGCCGAGTTCCTTAAGAGAAACGGCGCACATATCATGGCAAACTCAGAGGATGAAATGGATTCATCGTCGTCCGGTTCCAAAGCCCAGGCAAAGCGTAACAGTGCTGTTGCCAAAATGAAGTCAAAGTCATCTGAGAAATCAGAAGACGAAGATAAAGAAGGCGAAGGGGACGGAGAGGGCGAAGATGGCAAAGAGTCCGAAGAAGAAGCCAAAAACGAAGGCGGAAGTTCCGATGCAGAAAACGGAAACGGCGAAAGCCTTGATAAAGGTAAGGCTGGCAAATCATCTGAAGGACAGTCCTCGGACTCAAAACAGGAGTCAGATGGCAAACGTCAGGAAGGTGAAGGCGGAAAGATTGATTATTCTGACTCATCTGATGATGAAGACGACTTTACTGCAAGCGAAGAAGTGGCTAATGAAGAGGCTGATGACACGGTGGAAATCAGCGATGAACTTCTTGATGATATCGAGGAGTCGATCAAGACGGAAGCTACAAGGATGGAAAAATCAGAAAAGAGCGAAGAGGCAAAGACCGATGAGCTCCCGGATTTTGACATCACATCACCTAACTTCAAGCGTAGAACTCCTTCTTGTAAAAACAGAAGGATCAAAGACACTACAGGCGGTCATATGTCGCAAATGTATGCAGAGGCAGTAAGAGCATATCAGCCCGAGATTAAAAATCTCACAAAGACCTTGAATAAGATCTTCCAGGCTGATAAAGAGCAGTCAGTAGCAGCCACAAGCGGTGATTACAATATCATCCGTGGCAGTCTCGGTACAACAGCCCGAGTCTTTGACAGGCGCAGAGACCCCGCCAAGCTTAAAGACGCGGCGGTAGTTCTTCTCGTTGACCTTTCCGGCTCAATGTCCGGAAGAAAGGAAGCGCAGGCAAGAAAAACCGCTATCACCATGGCGGAAGCACTTACAGCCTGCCACATCCCCTACTACATTATCGGGTTTCACGCTGATTGCGGTGCCGACGCCGTGCACGATCATTATGTAACGTGGGCAAACAAGAAGTCTGACAGAGAGTCGCTGATTTCCATGTATGCGGCAGATAATAACTTTGACGGATATTCAATCCGTTATGCGGCGGAGCTCTTAAAGACAAGACAGGAGGATAATAAGATTCTCTTTGTGATCTCTGATGGCCAGCCTGCATGTTATTCATATGACGGCAGAACCGGAATAGCTGATACCATTGATGCTATCAAGGTGGCCAGAAAGCAGATGACAGTGTTTGGCATAGCGGTTGGACGTTCCTGTGGCCCTACGCTCTTGCAGCAGATGTATGGAAAGGACTTTATCTTCGTAGAAGATGAAAGACTTCTTACAAATATGCTGTGTAAAAAGCTTGCAAAGGTCATTGCGAAAAAATAAGGAGAGATACCATGAATATAAAAACATTCAAAGATGGCGAAAGGCTTGTGATCGTCGTGGAGGGGCTTACAACCTTCCCGACGGATGAAAGTCTGCTTAAGGGTCTTCTTTCAGGGATATCGGATGGTGATGTGGAGGCTTATCCCGAAGCTGATGCCATACCGCTCCCGGTAGCAGAAGAAGAGCCATGCATAATAGTAGGCACATCATTTTACGCAGGTCCACTTGACGGGGCACTTCCCCTTATAGATAGCGTAAAGAAAGAGCTTGAGCTTTTATCATCCCTTGGGGATAATGCAGAACTTTATCTGCGTTACAAGTTTTCTAAGCTCGATGCCGACGCTTATGCATCAAAACTTTCTGTACAGCAGAAGGAGAAGTTCTTTGAGACCTATGGGAAATACCTTCCTGCCCCTCTTTTAGAGGAAAAGGATGTTAAAAAGGTCATCGAATACTATTCTGAATGCTGATCCGCTTTTGCACATATTTTAAAGAACAAGGGCCCTTCGGGGCTCTTTTTCTATGTCTTTCTGTACAGTGTCTTTCTGTACAGATGCGAAATATATTTTTTAGAAAAAATCAGCTTTTAGCTGTTATCAAAGACCCGCTCTCCCATATTTATTTATAGATGAAGGTTACACGGTATTGTTTGCAGACAATACCAAAACACGTTGTACAGAAA
>NZ_JAGAYD010000080.1 GCF_017940685.1 Butyrivibrio sp.
GAGGCTAACGAAAAGGCTATCAACCACAAGATCCTTGTTTCTTCTATGACATTCATTGTTATTGCTATCGTTCTTTTAGTTGTAACTATATTTGTCATCGCTGTCATCCTTAAGACTCTTAAGAGAATGACTTCTGATGTTAAGAGAATGTCTGAAGGTGATTTCGTAACCAAGGTCAATGCTAACAGCTTTATTGTTGAGTTTAACAATATCCTGGCAGCTCTTGAGAGCATGAGACATGAGCTCAGGAATGCTCTTGTTAAGGTTATTGATCACGCAGATACAGTTAATACCAAGGCTGAACTTGCCAAGGATTCAATCTCAAGTTCTCAGAAGACCACTACAGATATCAGTTCTGCAGTTAACGACCTTGCTACAGGCGCCACAGCAATGGCTCAGGATGTACAGAGCACATCTTCTGTAACAGTTAGTATGGGATCCTCAGTAGACAACGTTCTTGAATCTGCTAACTCCAACCTTGATAGAGGCCGTCAGGTTTATGACGAGTCCACAAGAGTTAAGCAGCAGCTTGAACAGATCAAGGAACAGGATCAGAAGAACGACGAGATGGCATCTCAGGTTGCTGAGTCAGTTAACGAGACAGCAAATGTTGTTGCTCAGATCACAACAGCAGCTGAGTCCATCATCTCCATTGCAAGCCAGACCAACCTCCTTGCTCTTAACGCATCCATCGAGGCTGCAAGAGCAGGCGAAGCAGGTAAGGGATTTGCAGTAGTTGCTGACAACATCAAAGACCTTGCTGGTGACACCAACAACCTTGCTGGTGAGATCACCAACATGCTTTCAACAATTACTGATTACTCAGATAAGAATAAAGAACTTACAGAGGCTATCAAGGGTGCCATCACCAATGAAACTGCAGCTCTTGAGGAGATGAGTGAGTCCTTCGATCAGATGCTTGCACTTCTTAAGGAAACTGAGGAAGGCAACAGACAGATCGTTGATCTTGTTGAGACCATGAACTCCGACAAGGAAGACATTCTTAATTCTGTTGAGTCCCTGTCAAGTATCTCAGAGGAGAACGCAGCATCAACACAGGAGACAAGCGCATCCCTTATGCAGCTTGATACCAACATGGAAGCTGTTGTTGAGCAGGCAAGAGACCTTCAGAAGATCGCTGAGGAACTTACAGCAAATGTTAAGTACTTCAAGGTTGAACTTCCTGCTGAAGAGACATCAGAAGAATAAGGAGCAAAATTATAGGCCTGGGGCAAATGCCTCAGGCCTTTTTTTAACAAGACACGGGGACGGTTCTACTGTCTTATTGCGTGCAATAAGACAGTAGAACCGTCCCCGTGTCTTGTCAGTAGAACTGCCCACATGTCTTGCTTTAATCATTTGTTCCTGCGAAGGATCTCAGTGTAAGCAAGAATAAGTGGTGCTACGCCCTTGGCTTCATTTTCAACAACAGGCTCTGAGAAGTAGTACTCAAGTGATCCGTCTCTGTGCTGTGCTCCTCCAAGACCTGCCACAAGGCAAATGCCGCCAAGCTGTGGTGATCCGTCTTCGTTTCTTGAAAGGTACTTTTCTGTAATACCATCAAAGGCCTTCATGGCCACATCTTCAAATCTCTTTGGGATATATCCAAGGCGCACGCCCTTTAAAAGTCCGTAGGCGATAAGGGCTGTACCTGAAGTCTCAAGGTAGTTCCTGTCATCATCTTTTTTATCCACAACCTGATAGAACATTCCGCTCTCATCCTGGAA
>NZ_JAGAYD010000081.1 GCF_017940685.1 Butyrivibrio sp.
GGATACATATTCCGAATTTTCTGCAAGCTTTTTGTTGATAGTGGTCAGAGAGATGGCATCATACATCCACTCCTGGTCCTCTGAGTACACACGGTCCTTTACGTACTGCTTGTACAGAACATCGTAGGGATAGATCTTTTCACCTGCGCCTTCCATACCCTTTGTAACATAACCATCGAGCTTTAAGATCACCACATCACCGGTCTTGGGGTTGATCTTGAAGATATTGTAATAATCGCGGCTCAAGGTCTCCACGATATCAAGCTGTTCTCTTAAATAGCGCTTATCAGCGATGTGTTTACGAATGGACTTATCAATATCCCTGAAAGCCAGGATAAAATTCTCCGTTTCTCCAGGCTGTCCAGCAAGTGCAAAAGCCATCTGATGATATGACATGTTACCGTCATCGGCCAGACGCATATAATCAAGCGTAAACCTTTCTCCATCTTTGATCCTTGAAAATACAACGTCCGATTTTACATCTCTTTGGACGCTCTCAATGTTGGTTACAACGCAGCGATCTACGTATTCCTCAATAAAACGGTCATAATTGTCAAATTTAAATCCCAGTTCAATCGCATAACGATTTGTGTTTTCTCCGGTCGAACGGTACAGGTACATCTTCTTGGTATTGGCATTGATGACCCAGATTGTATGATACTCTTTTCCGATTCCAGTAATAATTCCAGTTAAACGACGGATGCGGGCGTTAAAATCCTCCACCAGCGCACGCTGGTCTTCAGGATAATTCGCTGGATCTATCAATTCGTTTTCCTTGATGACTAAATCAGATTGCATCTTCCCCTCCTAAGAATAAATCCAACCTACGCAAATTGTCTGAATATGTCCTAATTTTACTATATTTCATACTTAAGCACAGCATGATTAATTAAAATTTAAGAAAAAAATCTTATGAGCATCATATATATGATAGTTCCTGCCAATATGCTTAAAACCGCATTTCTCTTCCACGCCTGCATTCCTACAACCAGCCCTCCTGCAATAAGTTCAGGAACGCCATGAGGCGGTGAAACCACAGAAACATCGCGCAGACAATATACCACCAGAAGCGCAACTATCGCCTGTGGCAACACTTTTCCCAAATAGGAAATATACTTAGGGGTATGCTTTCCGAATAGTAAAAATGGAAGAAAACGAAGAGCCATGGTAGTTAGTGCCATAGCTAAAACAAGTACAGCTGCTGTCATTTTTCCACACTCTCCTTTCCCCTTAAGATTGTCAGTAATACTGTTATAAGGAGCATTGATGGGATCAGGAAATTCTCTGATCCGAAAACCACAAGGCACATTACGGTGCTAACAATACCAACTATAGCGGGCAGATGGTTGTCGGATTCTATCCACTGTTCTGTAAACGAAGCGATGAAAAGAGCTGTCATGGAAAACTCGATCCCAGCTGTAGAAAAGCGGATCATGCTTCCTAAGAGACTTCCGATGACACTCCCCAAAACCCAGTAGCACTGATCAAACAATGATACAAAAAACCTATAGCGGTTAATTGATCCATTTGCTTCCCCGTCATCGTCGCAAAGAAGCGAATACGTCTCATCAGTTAACGCAAATATCAGATATGGCTTGTATTTTCCGGAATCCTTATACTTATCTATCATTGAAATGCTATAAAACAGGTGTCTTGCATTAACCATGATAGTAGTGATTATCGTTGTAACGACAGATGCTCCTCCTGTCAAAAGACCTATTCCGACATACTGCATTGAGCCTGCGTATATCAATGCACTCATGGCAAATGCCCATATCATGCCATATCCCGCATTATGCAGCAAAATACCAAACCCACTCCCAAGAACTATATATCCCGCCATAACCGGTATAGTTTTATAAAAAGCTTTTTTGATCACATCAATCCATCCTTTTGTATAAATATTCAAGTCTTTCCAATCATATTATTTTAACAGCCATCTCGCAACCGATTTTTTTATCAAAATTTCATTCAAAAATCAGCCCCTCCAGGGTAGGAATTGCTATACTTAAACTATGAAAACGCAATACAGAGCTTTTTTAAAATGGTGAGGTGAAGCTTATGATCAAGACAGTAATTATTGAAGATATGGATCATCTGTATGAACTTCTGAATGAACAGGAGTATAGAACTGACCTTAAGAGAAACCGAAATCTGTTTGTGTACCGAGGGCAGCCAGATGCCACCTTTGAGCTGACCACAAGTCTTGAGAGAAACTGTAAATACAAGAAAAAAGAACTTGAGCCCTGCATGCTCAGGAACTTCACAAAATATGCTGTTCTTGAAGAGCCTTCTATCGAAAACTCAGTATGGAGGCAGATGATCTTTGGTCAGCACCACGGCCTTCCAACAAGGCTTCTCGACTGGTCCTTCTCTCCTCTTATTGCTCTGCACTTTTCTGTCACCGAGACAGATCTTGATGAAATGGAGAAAAGAGATAGCTGCGTATGGCGCACGGACATCCATGAGCTTCATGATCTCCTGCCTGAGAAATACCAAAAGATCGCCGATAAATACAACACTACGGTCTTTTCCGTAGATATGCTCTCTGAAGCCTGCGAGAGCCTTGACATGTACGACAAAGACATGGGTTCTTCTTCAATGCTGATGATAGAGCCTCCTTCAGTTGATGTCAGGATTGTCAATCAGTACTCGTTCTTCTCTGTAATTCCCAATGACATGAAAGATATCGAAGGGTTCCTTGATGCCCACACTGAAAAAACGGTTCGCTACATAATAAAAAAAGAGATCCGTTGGCAGATCAGGGATATGCTCGATCATCAGAATGTATCTGAGCGCATTGTGTACCCCGGCCTGGACGGACTCTCCAGATGGCTTGGTCGCCATTATTATGTAAGGTAAGTTATTCTTCCATACCTTCGATCATTTCCATCATGTTCTTATCTATGATGTACTGATTGGAGAAGGCGTTTAAAACAATACCTGTAATATCCCGCTGATTGTTCCTTGCAAGCTTGATGGTGTCCAGGAAATTCCTCTCGATCCTTGTAAAGTGGTCGCCATATTCGCCCATTTCCGCTTCAGTTGAGAACACAGGGAAGTAGAATTTGTCGTCCTCTTCCAGGATATCAGGCACCAGATTGAGCTTTTCATTACCAAATTCATCAGGAAGCGCAACACATGGAACCCAGACATTGCTGTGGCGCAGGATCTTCATGAGCTTTAGAGCATTGAGCTCAGTATCATTTCTGTTGCAGATCTCCACTGCCCTTGTGAGAAATGATCCGTCAGCCAAGAGCTCTTTTGTAATAGGATCCTCTGGAACTGAGTATTCTACGCCTCCGTCGGCGTCAATGATCATCTGGATAAGCTCCTTGGAAAGCATGAACGCATCATCGCTCCAGGGATTGACGATAAATCCCATGCAATCAGCCTCTGCGCAGGCTTTAAGAGCTGCGTCTATGAAATGAGATATTACCTGGCTTGGTTGGCCCTTCTCAAACTCTTCTTTTGACGTGAACACCACGTTCCAGGTGTTGCCATCATTCGTATTAAGGCCTCTGAAGGAATAGGTCATCTCCTCTTCTTTGATAACTACAGGAATGACAAAATGCCCGTCAGCATGCATTCTGGTCCTTATGCTCTCAAGAACAGCAATAAGGTTTTCCTTGCTCTGGTCCTTGTGGAATTTTGCAATCGTCTCCTCAATTATCTCGTTGCCTTCAAGAAATGGATCTCGAACTTCCTGGTTCATGGTGGTGCTCCTTTCTGTTTAACATTTTAGTTAAAAGAGCTTCATCTGTTCATATTCCTGATGACTCTCAAGTAGTGGCATCTTCATATGTAGCATTTCTTTGGCTGCATCCGTATCAAAAATCCAGTCCTTAACAGCATTTTTCTCGATTATAAGTGGCATACGGTCATGGACCCTGATCATTGATTCGTTGGCAGCTGTGGTCAGTATTACAAAAGAATCCTTATTATCAGAAAGTTTATAGAGCCCCGCAAGATATATGGGGCTTTTATCCTTTTTATAGAAAGTTACCTTGTTCTTATCCTTATCCCATTCATAAAACCCAGAAGCAGGTATCACAAGGCGCCTTCTTTCAACACTATCAGAAAACATGGGCTTTTCCAGGGCAGACTCCGCTCTTGCGTTTATCACAAGTTTCTTATCATTTCCTGTTACGCCCCAGAACATATCTGACACCTTGAGACTTGCGCCATCGCTTCCTCTGCCAGCTGTTATCACTGCAGGGCTCATGGCAGGAGTAACATCACCTGAACTAACGGAAAGTAAGCCGGAGTCAAGCTCCAGCTCATCTTCTACTTCCAATGCAGTTTTATCATCAAAAAAGTATCTTCCACACATGTGATCAAAGTCCCATCATTTCTCCATAGATAAGTACTGCATTTCTTACGCACTCTTCGCATGGGCAAAGTGGCTTGCCATCAGTGATTGCCTTAAGATCCCTGCACTTGATGGCTCCGCATCTGCGGGCAAATTCTTCCTGGATCTGTCTGGTCTTTGCAAGAGTTCCTTTTCCCTCTGTCTTGAGGCCTGCTATCATTCCAGCGCCTATAAGCGCGCCGCAGGTAGCCTCCATATTGCCCATTCCTGCGCAGAAACCTGCAGAAATCTGGCACAGCTGCTCCTCTGTAAGGTCTGTTTCATCAGCAAGGGCCGCTGTTACTGACTGTGCACAGTTGTACATCCCGGAAGTTTTCATTGCTACTGCTTTTTCAGCTCTCTCATTTATATTCATCTTACTTGTTTCCTTTCTTTGCTTTGATCTGGCATATGCCCTGAGTCATGGTTCCCATAGGGCAAAACGAGCACCAGGTCCTCTCTTTATAAAGCGCCATCACGATCAGTCCGATCAGCGTTGATGTCAGCATCAGACTGTAAAATCCAAATCCAAACTGAGCTACCCAGTCCGGTAGTATACTTCCATTATATGCCCATTTCCATGGAACTTTGAAGGTCCAAAATAACTTTATTGCTTTTCGTAGTGTCTCTGCCCCTGAAAATACCAGATATGTCTGGAAAATCATGGTTCCAAACATGGTCATAAAGAAGGTCAAAAACCCATATCTGAACCATTTTGAAGAGATCCACGCCGGAGCCTTTTTTCTTCTTGAGCACTTAAGATTCCTTCCCAGTACCCAAAAGAGCTGTCCCCTTCCGCACATGTGATTGCAGAACCACTTGTTTCCACCTGCGATCGCAAAGATAAGCGGCAGAACAAAATCTATAAGTCCAAGCCACGCAAATAGGATATTGAAAAATCCCAGGGCAAAATACACTATTGTCCAGATCCAAAGGTAGTCGTACCAATGCTTCTTTTTACCTGTTTTCATCACTTACCTCCTCTACTCTTATGGATCCCGCAGGACAAGCTTTTTCACAGATTCCGCACCCGACGCACTTTGCGATATCCACCACCGCATAGCATCCTCTGTATATGCTGATCGCTTCCCTCGGGCACTGACCAGCGCACACGCCGCAGGCCACACATCTGTTAATGACGTTTACAGCTTTTTTCATCTACTACCGTTCCTTTCTGAATTTAGCCAAGCCTATTGCTTTTTTTAGTCAATGTCATTATTGTATTAGGTATAAAAAATATATCAAGTACGCAGATTATATGAACCTGGTAAGGAAAACAATACCATGAGCAAAACAGCAAAAAAAGAGCCCCTCTGCAACAGTATTGCAGGCGAGGGCTGCGGTCTTAAAAAAGTCATAAATATAGTTGGTGGAAAATGGAAGATCATGATCCTGTGCGTCATCGACAACAACGAGGTGGTTAGATATGGCGAGATCCGCCGCACAGTTCACGGGATTACCAACACCATGCTTGCCAATTCACTAAAAGAGCTTGAAGCAGACGGCCTTGTAGAGCGAAAAATGTACGATGAGATGCCTGTCAGGGTTGAATATAACCTCACTGATAAGGCAAAGAGCCTCATCCCCATTCTTCTTGAGCTGAAAAAATGGGGTGAGGACAATCTTTGACCTTGTTTATGTAGCGGCGATCCGCCTTGATTTAGGCTATCAGTATCTCGTATAGGTCCGGCGTTAAGAATTTTTCCAATATTCCATCGCCGTTTAGGCCTCCAAATCCGCCGTAGAACTCCTCTGCCACGCCTCCTGCAATGGCTCCGAAGGTATCTGAGTCACACTCCAGTGAAAAGATATTTCGCATGAAGGACTCGTAGTCGCTGCTCTCATAAAAGCACCTCATGGCTGCAGGTACTGACCCCTGGCAGCTCTCGTTCCACTTGTAGCGAGGCCTTATCTCGTCAAGGCTGTAGGCGATGCTGTACTCGTAGTCGTCCTTTGGGTACTCCTTAAGGACGTAATCGTAGATTTCCTGCTTGCTCTTTCCATGTCTTGCCATCCAGATACAGGTGGCAGTCACCACTGCTCCCTTGATCCCCTCTGGGTGATTGTGGGACACAGAGGCTGTAAATTCAGCCATCTTCTGCATTTCTTCATAGTCTTCATAATACTCGCCAACAAAAGAAACTCTCATGGCGCTGCCATTTCCCCAGCTGTTGTAGGGCTCGTGTACATCCCCATTTATCCATTTATAGAACTTCCCGCCGTACCCGGCAAATGGGTACTTTCTTCCAACAGTGACCATGGTCCCCACAAGGTCTTTTCCCTCTAAAAGGGCCTTCTTGATGGCCAGAGTCATGACAGAATCGTCCGTAAACTCCATAAAGGCGTTTCCGATAAGTGGCACATTCTTCCAATCAAGGTTCTTGGGCCTGTTAAACTCGAACTGTGCCCCGATTATATCCCCTAAAACCGCTCCTTTTACTGCCATATGATCACCTTCTTACCTTTCTGCTACGTCTATTGTAATCCTCATTGATCTCATCTGCCCAGCCCGATGCATCAAGCTCTTCTTCCACCATGTCGCTTGGGGCCATCATGGTCCTGCAGACTGCAGCTGAAACTCCCGCATAAACAGTGGCTGTTCCCATGGAATCGCTCACATAGTTGACGGCTCTTTCCTTTCTGACGCCAAGTTTTTGCGCCTCTGCGTAGGCATCAATGTTTGCGCCGATAAAGATAAACTCCCAGCCATATTTCTTTTGCTGCCTCTTGACCATCTTCTGGACCTTCTCATAGGAGTAATTCCTGCTGGCATTCTCCATTCCGTCGGTGGTGATGACAAAGATCGTCTTAGCAGGGCGATCCTCCTCCCGGGCGTATTTGTGTACATTTCCGATGTGCTTGATGGCTCCGCCCACTGCATCAAGAAGCGCCGTGCAGCCCCTGACGTAGTACTGATTGTCTGTCATTTTCTCTACCTTGCCAAGGGGAACCCTGTCGTAGAGCACTTCGCACTCATCGTCGAAAAGAACTGTCGAAACCAGGGCGTCTTCCCCTGTCTTTTTCTGCTTTTCCATCATGGAGTTGAAACCTCCGATGGTGTCTGCCTCCAGGCCGCCCATGGAACCTGACCTGTCCAGTATATAAACTATTTCAGTGATATTCTTACTCATATTCTTTTGCCTCCATCATTTAGTGGTGCTCCGCGCGATGAGCTGTTTTCTTTGTTCTGATGTAATGATACCTTTTTGGCAAAAGAAAATGGTCCCCTGGGAGGCGACCATCTAGAATTTACGTTTTTCAGTTAGAAAGTGGCTCAAGACCATAGTCAAACAGCACGATATCAATCTTCATAACGCTGTAATCCTCATGCCTTATGAAGTACTCAACGATGACGTCCGTCTGGGAGATTGGCGACAGCGCATAGCCCGCCAGCTTAAGGAAATCCACAGTCTCATCCATATTAAGCTTAAGACCCACTGCCAGCGCCAGGACCTTCTCCTTGGAGGGCTTTACCTGGCCCTTTAAGAGCTTGGAAAAATACTGCTTGGAGATATTGGCAGCTGCATAAACCTCAGAATTCTTAAGGCCTTTCTTGTTAATTAGCTGCTGAAGGTGCTTCTCAAAAGAGTCGGTGTACATCTCTTTTAGCACGTCTTCCAGAGAACCTGCAGCCTTGGCTGCAAAGAACATTGGGGCGTTTGAAGGAGGCGCTCCGTAAGACACTGTTGGTGCCATCACTTTAGCACTAGCACCTTTTTCCTTGTCCGGTTCTAAGGCAGGTTCTTCAAAAAACTCGCCTTCCAGGTGATGATCAATCTCGTACTCCTCTACAAGAGCTGCTTCCACATAGTCATCATCTATGTAGTTTCGAACCCTCTCCCCCAGCTCTCCTGAGATCATCACGGACTTTTGTCCAAATACAACGAGATAAATCTCCATCTCGTGCTCCTCCAGGAACCTGGTGAAAGCATCAACTGCTATCTCGATACCAAGCTTCTGGGGAAACCCATAGGTTCCGGTAGCAAGTAGCGGAAATGCGATAGATCTGCATCTATTCTTATAAGCTAACTTAAGGGACTTATCGTAGCAGGCCCTTAAACACTCAGCCTCTCCGTGGCTTCCACCTTCCCACCAGGGTCCGCTGGCGTGGATGATGTACTTGGCCTTAAGGTTAAATGCTGGCGTTATCCCAACTTCTCCCGGTTCAAGGTAACCAATTTTTTCGCGGGCACCAAGAAGCTGATCTTCGCCTGCCGCCTTGTATATGGCGCTGTCAACGCCGCCACCTATGGCAACATCAGGGTTTGCCGTATTGACGATGGCGTCGGCTTTTACTTTTGTAATATCATTTCTGATTATCTGAAATGGCATTTGTTCCCCTCACAAAGGCGCACCGCGCCTGAATCCATCATCAGTCCTCGCCAACAAGATGTACGATCTCTGCCACATGCCCCACCGCTGGCAGGAATTTGTCGAATATGTCAGCAGTTTTGATCTTAAGACTCGAAGTATTAACGCAAGGATGGCATCCAATGTACTCCCCAGCCTTCACATCCTCATCAACCAGGAGCCTCACGCCATGCTCCTTGTCATTCATA
>NZ_JAGAYD010000082.1 GCF_017940685.1 Butyrivibrio sp.
CTTGGTTTAAAGTAATATTTAGTTGAGCCATTGAGCTATACCTCCGGTTAATTTGTTGTGGTGACTTTATTATACCTAAAGGTGAGCCTTTGGCTCTTTTAATATTAATTTTTGAATTTACACCATTATATGGACATTACTTACCACTGAGATAGTTTTTGGTTACAGGTATTAGATTTCAACGCCAATAATTCCAGTTTTAATAAAACCACAATGTGAAATTCATACCCCTCAAAGAGGCGAGAACTTCTGGTATTAGATTTGATAAAATAACATATGATACTTCTGTAAAACCATAATACCTACAGCAGATCAGGTTGTCAGCGGTATTATATTTACTCAATGGCTCTTGTCACGATATGATATAGCGCAACATTGAAGCCCCCGCGCTGGCATATCGCTTAAACGCAGCCAAAAACCTTACCGGTAATCCAATTCACTGCCTACAACACACTATCCATGGCCGCTTGATTACCAAAAAAGTCTGACCGGATGAATATCAATAGCACCGTGGAATACCGCAGTTGGTGGAGAGTCAGTGGGTGACTCACCCACTGACTCTCCACCAACGAGGATATGCCGCGAAAGGCTATTGATATTCATTCAGTCAGACTTACAATTCATTAAGCGGCTTATGGATAATCTGTACTTTGTCTACAATCTGATAAAATCTAGTTAATATGCACAACAGATTTCAGGTCAGGATCTTGATGATGGTAACGTCAAGTTTTTCATAAAGATCGATAATATTACCATTTGTAAGCTTAACCTTGGGCCTTGAAAGGTATTTTTCATTGTTCTCGTAAACAACACCCTGCTTGCCAGTTGATAGAAGTACGTTGCTGCCCAAAGGATAAGGCGCTACGTACTGCACAAATACGTTAACCACATCAATATCAAACATTATCCCGCTGTTGGCCATCATGTACTCCATGGCATCTGCAGGGTTCATGGCATCCTTGTAGGAGCGCTTTCCTGTAAGGGCATCATAGACATCAGCCACATGGATGATCCTGGCAAATCTGTGGATGTTTCTTCCGGTGATGCCTCTTGGATATCCGGAGCCGTCCCAGTTTTCATGGTGGGAGTACACTGCACTCTTGATTACTGAAGGGATCTCATCGCCGTCTTTTTCCTTTTCGCGAAGGCGCCTGA
The DNA here is from genome assembly GCF_017940685.1 of Butyrivibrio sp. Taxonomy (GTDB): domain Bacteria; phylum Bacillota; class Clostridia; order Lachnospirales; family Lachnospiraceae; genus Butyrivibrio. The sequence continues at coordinate 1,156 of NZ_JAGAYD010000082.1, forward strand.
GGCCATATTCAGGATGTCTTTTTATCTCTTCATATTCTTCCCTGGTGAGCTTGGCTGGCTTGTTGAGGATCTCAATTGGAACATCGCACTTACCGATATCATGCAAAAGAGCTGCCTGGGAGAGCTTTTCCAGCTCGGCGTTTTTAAGTCCCATTCCGATTCCGATGATGACTGATAAAAGATCTACATTGACACTGTGGACGTAAGTGTAGTTGTCATAGCTGCAAAGGTTGATGGTTTCTATGATGAGAGACTCGGAAGCCTGAACTTCGTTTACAATCTTGTTGGCAAGGAAAAGACATGCATCAATATCAAGCTTTTTAAGCTTATTGATGGCAGCTATCCTGGTCTCATCTGAAATCAGCTGATTGGCCTTTACCACGTCGCCTTCGTCAAATATGTACAGGCCGTCATAGCCAAGCTTGATGATCCTGTCTATATAAGACTGCGTTAGAGAGGTATTGCCCTTAAGAAGGATCTGCTCATGATTGTCGTATATATTGTTTGCCAGGATCATTCCGGGCTTTAAGTCTTTTTTATTAACGTATCTCATAGGTTCTCCATTTCAATGGGGCCAGCTATGCAGTCATGGCTGGCAATTCCGTTAACAATGAAGTTCCTGGTGGTTGTTGTAACTTCATACAGGTCATCACTTTTAACTTCAGAAATGCTTTCAACGCTTATGTTGTCGAGACGTCTGTTTCTGATGCTTAAGTTTTCAACATTTCCTTTTGCTACTGGATTGAAAATGGTGTAAAACCGGATAAGCTCTGTAGCGCCACCAATGAGTGACACTTCCATGCGCTCACTGTTATAGGAATATTCAAATTCGTATTGTTCCATGCCCCGTGAAAGAAGCTCAAGATAATCTTTTTTAGGGCTGGTTATAGTCTTTAAATTAGGATCAACTGTGGTGTCAGAGTCGTAGACAGCAGCAACAAAGCCTCTTACAAATTCAGGCTCATCCTTGTGCTTCTTGAATTTCTCTGAGAGCTTTATAAGATCCTTGTAGGGTACAGATACTTTCTTGGTCTTAAAATACTCGTTAGTGTATTTGTCGTGGGCAAAAGCATCTGAAATAGTTGCGTTTACATCAAAATATGTAAGATACTGATAAACACGGTTTGCAACAGTCGCATTTTCTAAAACGTAATCAGCATATTCGCCTCTTTTAAGGCTTGAGAGATTCCTTGCATATACTTCCATACTGATCAGATAGCCAGCCATATACTGCCTTGTCTCTCTGTACTTATCATCTATGCTCTTTGAAAAACCAAACATCTTTCGGCCTTCTTCAAGAAAGATCACGTTTTCTCTTATAGAACCTTTGTCGTTTGAAAACTGCCA
>NZ_JAGAYD010000083.1 GCF_017940685.1 Butyrivibrio sp.
CTTCATCCTCTGCCTTATCTATCCACTTGGTTGTCATGATCTTGTAGAGTTCAGTATCCTTAGGGAATCTGTCCACGAAGGGTAAGATTACATTTCCGTAAAACAAAAGCCCTTCACCTTCTCCCGAATGTGTTACATACGAGAGCTGATGAGGGCTTATATTTAACTGCTTTGCAAGGATTGATCTGTCACCAACAGCCTGATTGAGCATATAGATAAAATCTGAGTTTTCAAAGATGTTCTCTACCTCTTTTGAAGCAAGAAGGTCCTTTACGTTCTGCGTGATACCAGTCGGAATACCGCCCCACTTTCTAAATCTCTTCCAGATTTCTACTGTGTATGCAGCTGTCTGTTCCTCACGCAGAAGAAGGTGCATCTCATCCATGTAATAACGAGTAGACTTACCTGCTTCTCTATTCTCTGTAACTCTTCCCCAAACCTGATCCTGAACTACCAGCATTCCAATCTTCTTAAGCTGCTTGCCTAGATCCTTGATGTCATAGCACACAAGACGATTGGTGAGCTCCACATTAGTCCTATGATTAAAAACATTAAGGGAACCACTGACATAGATTTCAAGTGCAGTTGCAACATGCTTTGCCTCAGGCTCATCCTGTTCCAAAAGTTTGTTGTAAAGGTCTTCAAGAATAGGCATATTCTCAGGTGTCGGATTCTCAAAATATTTCTGATAAATCTGTCTGATACATCTGTCTATTACTGTTTTCTCTACAGGCTGCAATCCTTCCTTTGAGCCAACAATAAGCTCACATAAAGACAAGATGAAGTCTGCCTTAAGAGCAATTGGGTTATCATCATCAGAATAATTCATGTTGATATCCATCGGATTGATGTACTGAGCCGAGGTTGGGCTAATCTTGATAACCTGACCTCCAAACCTGTCCACAAGTGCAGAGTATTCTGACTCCGGATCGCTGATAATGATGTCATCGTCTGTTACAAGAAATAGGTTTGCTATTTCTCTTTTGGCTGAAAATGATTTACCGGAGCCAGGTGTTCCAAGGATAAGTCCATTAGGATTCTTTAAAAGCTTTCTATCCACCATGATTAGGTTATTGGATAGTGCGTTAAGCCCATAATAAAGAGCTCCCCTGTGATCCTGGAATAACTCCTGCGTAGTAAATGGAACAAAGATTGCTGTGCTTGAAGTTGTCATGCCTCGCTGAATATCTACCTCGTTATAAGCAAGCGGTAATGTACTCACAAGGCCCTGCTCCTGCTGAAAATCCAATCTGATAAGATTACAGTTGTGCTTCTGTGCAATAGAAGATGCCTGAAAGATATTGTTTTCAAGCTCCTGCATTGAACGTCCTGTATTAAGAACCATGAATGTCAAAAGAAACATTCTCTCATTCTGCGTCTGCAGCTCTTTTAACAGAGCCTTGGCATCCCTGCCATAAGTAGCAAGGTCTGAAGGAATGATTTCCATATCGTACCCGGCTCTTACTGCCTTCTTCTGTTCCTCAATCTTGGAACGGTCAAGCTCAGTGATAGTGTGCTTGATTGTCTTGATAGCTTCATTCTGATCTACTGACTGAATGTGCATGGTAACAATCTGTGTAGACTCCATACCAAGGAAGTCTGCAAGCATTCTGTCGCTGATATCTGATGCATCTATTGATAAAAAGCTCATAGCACAGAAAAGATCTCCAATCTTGAAGTATCTACCTGTAGGAAACTCAAATCCGCTAGGCGCAATGAAATCTTTAACAGATAAGCCGCTACCAACAAGATATTTCCAATCAAAATGGAATCTTGCCTTATCGCCCATGTGAAGCTGTCTGTGCATTAGCGCAAGTCTCTGGTATCCATCAAGTGTCTCTGCCACAACTCCAAGTCTTTTGAAGTTATTGAGCAGATCCATCTCAATATGAATGAGTCTTGGCTTTGCTGACTTCATAGAGTCTGCATGGATTCCAAAGGTTATGTACTTGGTCTTGGTAAGACCGTTGTTTCCAGCCTCCATCTGCTTCAAGAGCACTGTAGAATACTCATCTCTCACATCATTGAAGCCATCCTTCTGATGAGGAATCGCAATCTTTCTCTCAAAGTCTGTGGCATCTGTAGCCAGATTCATGAAAGAAAGCTCGAAGTGTACTGAGCTGTCAAAGAAGTTAAGAAAACTGCACCACTCCTCAAAAATCTCTGTTTTATCCTCCTGCTGTGCAAGCTGATAATTGATGTCCTGAAACTGAATTGTTTTGGTGTAGTAATCTCTTCCTATTCTGCAGATACCATCCTGAAACATTCGCTCAAAAGGAATTGTCTGCTGGGCTGTACGTGGTGTTCCATCATCGTGCTGAGCCATTTTTATGATCTCTTTTATTTCTTCCTGTTCCTGTCTGTTTAAGCCTTCCGGCATAACAAACTCCCTGGTATTCTTATTCTTTTTCCATGGAAGTACGAACAATTCTATCAACCTCCTTTTCTGCAGCCGCCTGTCTCATAAGAGCTGCATAGTAATTGTCTGTTTTGTATGGTCGTTTCTTAGGTCGGATAAAGACCTGCTGAATGAAATGCGCCAAAAGGACTTCCAAAGGTCTGCCATTCTTTTCATACATGGCAAAGAAAAACAGCGGCATCATAACGACCATCATTCCCATTACCGCTGTGTTTACTGCCGCAACACTTTTTATTAAAAAAAATGACGGTACTCCAATGAGTGCCGCCACTGAAAAGCATATTATCTGCCTTTTGGTAAGGTTGAACATCACCTTACTTTTGACCTTTGTAAGATCTCTTGGAACACTAATGTAAGATGCTGCCATCTAATCCTCCTTAGTGTGCCTGGAGTACTGATTTGGCTACTCCTCCGCTCTTGAAAATACTAAAGGCAAGAAGAAGCGTATATCCCAGAACTCCCCAAATTGAAACAATAATGTCACTTGAAAAAGCTACTGTCTGAACCAGCATTGCATATATTCCCACGCAGATCAGAATCAAAAAGCCCTGAAAACCTAATGCAAAAAGACTTCTCATGTAGTTCTGTCCAATCATGCTCTGCTCTCTGTTTCCAAAGGTTGCCATAGGAATAGGAGCCATTGAAACATACATATAAATCTCAATCATTCTGCAGAAAATCAGTACAAATATCAGCTTCGAGAGAATCAATATAAGTATCTTGATGATGTAAATCTGCATAAACAGGAATATGATTTCTCCAAGTCCCATTGCTTCAATGGTTGACTGCATTGCAGCCAAAGCCGATGCATCCACAGCTGTATCAGCCTGAATGATTCCTCCGGCATTTGCTATGACGTGACTCGCCACGTCAAATACTGCCATTGTGAAATCAAAGGTGTGGGTGATAAGCTCTACAGCAATAAAGGTTTTGAATATCCATTTGAAGATAAACCATGTTTCAAAGTTAGCAAGATTGTTGTAGCTGCAGATAATTGAAATAAGCTCATACACAGCTACAAAGGTGAGAATAATACCTGCAATTGGCATGATGACCGTCTCCGATATCTGCCTGATCATATTGAAGACCTGCGGATTGAAACCTGATGGTGTAACCGCCAGATCTGACGATATGTTTCCAACCTCAGTATTCACAGAATCAAATATGCTGCTGATAGTATCCATTAGCACAGGAATAATTAGACCTTTCAGCCACTCTTCCACTTGCTGAAATATAGTATCCAATTTGTCCTCCTATTGCTTTTTTAATAATGGAGCCAAGCCTTCAATGCCTGGCTCCGATGCCTTTGGGTTTATACCCAGTTCGTTGGAACTTCGCCCTTTTTAGAAGAGGCCAGCGAGCAAAGGAACAAGTGTAGTGCCGACTAGAGCAACTCCGCCTCCAGCCATTAACTGCTTCATACCCTGTGACTTTGCTCCAGGGTTGTCATTTCCATAACCTTCAAGAAGGTTAATTGCTCCCCAAACTCCAAGACCTGCTCCAAGTGCGATAACGATTGTCTGCAGTGAACCTACTGCGCTCTGAAAAAATGCCATAATGTGTAAAGCCAAAAA
>NZ_JAGAYD010000084.1 GCF_017940685.1 Butyrivibrio sp.
CTGTGAAGTATCAGTTGCAATACGCTGTGGTGTATCTGGCATGAATACGTTAGGGATACGAACGTTTACAACTGTATCGATAAACTCCTGGGGCTTTATTACGCCAGGATCTGTAACAACCTTAAGTCCTTCGTCGTAGCCGATCTTCTTAACAAGATTTACAAGGTTCTCATCCTTCATCTCATCTGAGATTTTGGTGTAACCTAAAATGCAGCCATATACTGCAAGAGCTGTATGAAGAGGATTAAGACATGTGCAAACCTTCATGCGCTCAACCTTGTCAACAGTCTCCTTATCTGTGAAGATAACTCCGACCTTCTCAAGAGCAGGTCTTCCGTTAGGGAACTTGTCCTCAATTACAAGATACTCGCTCTCCTCTGCGTTTACGAAAGGAGCAACCCAGGTCTTTTTGGAAGTAACCACAGGCTCAAGCTCCTCAACGCCGTCGTTTTTAAGGATCTCATTAACGGAATCGTCTGGTCTTGGTGTGATTTTGTCGATCATTGACCATGGGAAGCTTACCTTACTCTCGTCTTCGATATAAGACAGGAACCCAGACTCTACCAGGCCGCCAACTGTCCATTCTTTTGCAAAAGAGTGAACGGCGTCATAGAGCTTGTCTCCGTTGTGGGAGCAGTTGTCTGTGCTGACCATGGCGATCTTCTTTTCGCCTGCCTTATATCTTGCGTACAGTAATGCCGCAACTTTTCCAATGTAGCTCTTTGGAGCCTCTGAGCCATTCTCAAAGTCTTCCTTAACTGCTGGAAGGATCTCCCCTGATGCATTTACAAGGCTGTAGCCCTTCTCTGTGATAGTAAATGTTGCAAGCTGCAGACTATCTGCAGAAAAGATCTCTTTTAACCTGTTAAACTCAGATTCATTTTCTGAATCAAGAATGCAGGACTCAGCAATACTTGAAATTACGGACTTCTCGACTGATCCGTCTGCCTTTAAGGTAACAAGGATTGACAGGTTGTCATGGGGACGATACATCTTTTCGATGATCTCGTAGTCAAAGCCCTCAACAACTGTAAGGCCCTTGGAATCGAAGCCCTGCTCGATCATCTTCTGGGACAGGTTAGCCTGGAATGCCCTGAAGATGTTACCTGCGCCGAAGTGAACCCACTCTGGTGCTGCAACAGTTTCTTTTATCATCTTGTCTCTGTCAAAAGAAGGAATATAAAATCCTTTCTCTTTCCAGGTATTGTCATTTTTAATACTCTCATCGCATAACTTCATGATTGTTTCTCCTTTTTAAAACGAAAGTCCTGTACTCGTTAAGTGCTCACAGGCCTCTTTGATGTGATTTTTCGATAGCTTCCCAAAGTCCGTTGATGTAGGTTGCGCCAAGGGCCCTGTCGTAGAGGCCGTAACCTGGCATTGCAACTTCGCCCCAGATCATACGTCCGTGGTCTGGACGGATAGGTCCTTCAAAACCTGTCTCGTAGAGAGCCTTCACGATCTCGTACATGTCGAAGGTTCCGTCTGAAGAAAGGTGAGCTGCCTCCTCAAAGTTTGTAGGAGAAATGAACTTAAGGTTTCTTACATGCGCGAAGTGGATCCTGCCCTCAAGTGCTCTGATCATGTGAGGAAGGTCGTTTTCAAGACTTGTTCCGTAAGAACCTGAGCAGAAGGTTACGCCATTGTGCACGTCATCAACTGCCTTCATGAGCTTTAAGATGTTCTTTTCGTTGTTGATGATCCTTGGAAGTCCAAATACTGACCAGGCTGGATCATCAGGGTGGATAGCCATCTTGATGTCGTACTTGTTGCAGACTGGCATGATCGCCTTAAGGAAGTAAACGATGTTCTCAAAAAGCTTATCTTCGTCAACATCCTTGTAGATCTGGAAAAGCTCTTTTACCTTAGCCATTCTCTCTGGCTCCCAGCCTGGCATTACAGTGCCGTTCATCTCGCCGGAGATTGACTCGAACATCTTCTCAGGGTCGATGGCGTCGATAGCCTCCTGGGTGTATGCAAGAACGGTTGAGCCGTCCTCTCTTTTCCTTGCAAGCTCAGACCTGGTCCAGTCGAAAACTGGCATGAAGTTGTAGCAGACCATGTGGATGTCTTCCTTACCAAGGTTCTCCAAAGTCTTGATGTAGTTGTCGATATGCTCATCTCTGTCAGCAGTTGCTGCCTTGATGGCATCAGATACGTTAACAGACTCGATACCTGCAATATGCATGTTCTCTGCAGCCACGTCAGCCTTTAAGGCCTTGATCTCGTCCTGTGTCCAGAGCTCTCCAGCCTGTTTATTGTAAAGTGTTGTAATAACTCCTGTAACGCCTGGAATCTGCTTGATCTGCCAAAGCTTAACAGTATCAAACTCTTTTCCGTACCAGCGAAGTGTCATCTCCATAAGTAAATACCTCCGTAATAGATGCTTGTTTTATCGTTATATACACTTTACGTTCTGGGAAAAGAGATTTGAATAGAATTAATTGTTGCAGACATTGCAAAAATTGTTGTAGAATTCTGGCTAGGAAAGTGGTCCATGGGGACGGGGTTTAGGGACCATTTTTGAAAAATGGTCCCTAAACCCCGTCCCCATGGACCACTCCCCGGAAAGGACATCATGAAAAACAAACTCCGCTCATCCTTCAATTCAAGACAGTACATGGTCTCCTCAGACTTTGAGGTGTTCTACTACTCCGACAAGGACTTTAAGACCTTAAGCCCCCACGCCCACGACTACTACGAGTGTTACCTGTTTATCGAGGGCGATATCACCATGGAGATATTTGCAGGTGGCACTGTACACAAGCAAAAGATGTCTCCAGGAGATCTGATGCTGGTGCCTCCAGGGATCATGCACCACGCAGTCATGGACGATCCCAGCAGGAACTATAGAAGGTTTGTGTTTTGGATCAGCAGGGACTGCTGCGAGAGCCTTACCCAGGAATCTATAGATTACATGTACCTTATCCAGAAGGCAGAGGCCTTTCACAAGTACATCTATCACCTGCCACCAGCCCAATTTCACCAGGTCGAATCAAGATTTTTGCGGCTTCTTGAGGAAATTTCCAGTGAAAGATACGGCTCAGACGCTGCAAGACACCTGTGCCTCTGCGACCTGATCCTTACCATCAACAGAGTCATCTATGATGAGGAGCACAAGGAAAGCGGACAGGATGAGCTGTCTCTTTTCCAGAACATCCTCTCTTACGTGGAAAATAACCTTGAAGATGTTTTGTCCCTTGAAGATATTGCAGGGAAATTTTATGTCAGCAAGTACTATGTAGCCCATCTGTTCAAGGATACTCTGGGAATTTCCCTTCACCAATACATAATAAAAAAGCGCCTCGACGAGTGTCGAAACGCTATAACCAGCGGAGAGTCCATCACATCTTCCTATGAGAGGTTCGGATTCAGGGACTACTCCAGCTTTTTCAAAGCTTTCAGGAAGGAATATGGTATGTCCCCAAAGGAATACCAGAGTCTTTACGGTCGCGGCCCTTCTCAATGATGCTCTTCCATGCCGGTGAAAAGATATAGTACCCGATCATGCAGATCATTCCAAAGAGGAAGGAAACAGGGAAACAGAACATAATGTATGTTCCATCGTAGAACCTGTCTATGATGTAGGCTGTTGGGATCCTTACTGCCCACAGCATCATCAGATTGATGACTGTTGTAAATTTGACCATGCCAACGCCGTTCACCACGTTGGAGATACTGTTAAATACAGCGTAGCACCACTGGGATATCAGCACTGCCACCACATATCTGCTGGCATACAGCAGTACCTTTTCGTCCTGGGAAAAGAACCTTAGGATGGGCATTCTGAAACTGATAAATATCATGCCGAGTGCCAGTGTCGCAATTCCGTTGATAACAGGGATCAAAATATAGCCTCTCCTTAGCCTGTCGAAATTACGTGCTCCATAGTTCTGACCTGAAAATGTGGAGGCCGCAGCGGAAACAGCTGTTATCGCAACATTTGTTATCCCTGTGATCCTGCCTGCCACTGAAGCTCCGGCCATAAACTGATAGCCCTGGGCATTGACCAGCGTCTGCATGGCCATGTGTCCAAAGGAAAACAGAGAGTTATTTAGTCCTATAGGAAGTCCCAAAGCAAGGATGCTCTTCATGTCATCCATATCAAGCGTTTTGGGTAAAATCGTAAACTTAAGCTCTGGAAATTTCTTTTTGATGTAAAAGATACTGACAATCCAGGACAGGAACATGGATGAGCTGGTAGCAATTGCTGCTCCTGCCACATCCATGCGAAGTCCCGCAACAAACAAAAGGTCCAGAATGATATTGGTGGCGCAAGAGACCACTAAAAACCAAAGGGAAGCGACGCTGTCGCCAAGTCCCCTCAGAATTCCGGCGTTCATATTGTAACCGATGTTTCCAAGGGCTCCTAAAAATACGAGCCTTGTATAGATAAGGGCGCTGTCCCAGACATCTGCAGGAACACCCATGAATTTCAATATGTAGGGAGCAGCAAAAAAGCCAATGATGGCAATTGGGATTCCACTTAAGTACACAAAGCTGGTTGCAGCTGCAGAGAGCTCTGAGACTTTCTTTTCATCTCCGGCTCCTATGCTCTGTGACACCAGGATCGACACTCCTGCGCCAATTCCAAGGAACACGCAAAGGAGTACCTCCACCGGCTGAGCACTGGTTCCAACAGCCGCCAGAGACCTGTCTCCACAGTAATAGCTCACCACAAGTGTATCCACTGTAGTGTACATTTGTTGAAGAATATTTCCAATAACAATAGGTATGGCAAACAGCAGCACATTTTGTATGATACTGCCCTTTGTCATATCTATCTTTTTTCTTTGATCTTTAGTCTGTGCCATTTAATAAATCCTTCATACCCCACCACTATTTTCTTACCAAATTTAATAATTATCTCATGTTAATATCGACATTTTCGCTTCAAAATTATGATATGATGTCATTATGACAACAAATTGATATTGTATGCTTTTTATAAGCTATTCATAAAGGAGATATCATGGCGCTTCCGCTTCCCCAGGGGAAAAACTTCATAATTACCCACAGAAAGCTCTCCGGGAACTTTGAAATGCCTTCAATGGAGGTGGCTTCCGATCACTACGCCCTTGGTTTTATCATCCACGGAGATCGCAAGGTCATCACGCCAACCATGAGTTACGTCCTCCACGCAGGATATGTAAATGCCATTGCGCCATTTCTCTATCACAGGACAATTCCGGCTTCCACTGACTATTACGAGAGTTACCTCATCAAGTTCTCCCCAGAATTCGTTTCAGACTTTAACACCGCTTTTGGGTCCAAGATCCTTGATAGTATCTTCAAACACCCACCCAAGCACTTTTCAGAGGAAGATGAGAAAAAGATATTTGGCCTTGCTGAAATTTTACTGGAAATGTACGATGCCCAGGAAGCTACCGGCCTTCCGGCCGATGCTGCCACTCTTTTCAAGCTCAAGAACCTCCTGTACACGATCCTTAGCTTTATCGCAGACAGGGGAATTGACGACACTGAGAAGTCCATAGTTCACACTTCCCCGCTTTCAGAGCCCATCATGGAAGCTGTCTACTACATGGAAAAGAACTACAAAAAGCCCATAAAGATTGAAGAAGTCGCAGCAGTCTCAGGCTACTCAGTATCATATTTCTCCAGAATATTTAACGCCCAGCTGGGTCACCCATTTTCTGAGTACCTTTGCATCACCAGACTTAAGCATGTTCAGAACCTGCTGCTCACCACAGACATGTCAGTCACCGACATCTCCTTAGAATGCGGCTTTTCCTACCCAGGCAACATGACAGCATGCTTCAAGAAAGAATTTGCTATGACGCCGCTCCAGTTTCGGAAACGGCAACGAACCAAGAAATAAGCCTCGGCGCCGGTTTTCCTGACACGGGGACGGTTCTAATGTCACCTTCGGCCCTGGGCCCTGCCACTTTGGGAGCCTGCTCTCCACCGGTGCCACAGACCTTCCGCCCCACCAGCTACGCCTGGCCCCGCTTAAGCCCGTGACGCCGCCCGCACATATATTCATCTTTTTCCCGGTTTCCATCGCCGATATTCATGGCCTTCGGAAGGGGCCCCTTAAGTTCTACGGTCCGGATGCTCCCTGCCCTGGTTTTGCTGATTGTTTTTGGTTTTGAGACATTAGCCGCAAACGCCATTTTCAAACGCTCCATGCAGTTTTTTTATCGCATGCGA
>NZ_JAGAYD010000085.1 GCF_017940685.1 Butyrivibrio sp.
AATATCCAATTATGTAAATGAGTTCAGGGAGAACGCTCAAAACGGATATCCTGCAATTCAGGAGCCCCTGATGGTTGGTAAGGTTCATCCCAGCGGATACATGCTGATCAATGGTCATCACAGGTGGGCAGCAGCCATGAAGGTTGGCATGAAAAAAGTTCCTGTTAAGATCATTAACATGACTACGCCAGCAGACATAAAGCGCATGATCGAAAACTCCAAGCACGACAAGAGAGTTACCATGGACCTTGATGAAGTGATCCTTCGTGACGCAAATGATCCTTACATAGAGAAGGTTCCAGGACTTCGTGGAGGTAAGAGCAACCAGAGAATGAGACTTGGTATTCCAGCTCTCCTCAGGTTCTTTAACACCCATGGCTACGACATCTGGATATATTCCGCCAACTATTATTCCATTGATGACCTGCAGCGCTACTTCCGCAGATACTCCGTACACGTAGACGGCATCATCACCGGAACTTCCAAGAAAAAAGTCTCTGAATCAGAAGCCGAAAAGAACATGGCAGCTCTTTTCGCCAATAAGTACGGCCAGACAGTCCATATAGACAACGACATGGTACTTGTAACCCACAGCCAGTCCAAGGACTTCGAAGAATTCCCACTGGAATCTACCGGCGCCGACTGGTCAAAAGAGATAATCGAGAAAAGTAAGAGCTTTGTCAAAGCTGAAGAGTGATATACAGGACAAGACACGGGGACGGTTCTACTGTCTCATTGCACACAACAAGACACGGGGACGGTTCTACTGTCTCATTGCATGCAATGAGACAGTAGAACCGTCCCCGTGTCTTGTTTTTAGGTTGGATTAAGGGTTACATGATAATCTTTCTTTAATAGCAAAATAAAACACATATTTTGCGAAAACAGACATTTATTGTTTGGCGGAAGTATTGTAAAATTTGTGGAAAGAAAGAGAACATCGAGGAATGAAAATGAAGAATAGTTTAAGACAGATGCGTTTTGCGCTTCAGAGTTTTTTGATGAGGCTCATGTATGGGCGAAATGGTTTTGATAACATGGCAAGGGCCTGCTATGGAGTATCGATGATACTGCTGGTGGTAAATATCTTTGCAGGTAGTGTGATAATATACTTTATGTGGATTGGCTTATTTGCTTATTCCATGTTTAGAACTTTTTCCAGAAATATTCCAAAAAGATACGCTGAAAATCAGAAATATCTTCAGATGACAAGAGGCATAAGAAGCAGGGGAGAAGTTCTTAAGCTAAACATGCAAAGTGGCAGCACAAGTAAGTACTACATTTGTAGCGACTGCGGACAAAAGATAAGAGTTCCCAAGGGAAAGGGCAAGATCGAGATAAGATGCCCAAAGTGTGGAAACAGATTTATAAAAAAGACTTGAAAAAGATTTAGTTGATTATGGCCATGTGGCCATGGGAGAAGCGTTATGGTACAAGATCCCTACAAAGTTTTAGGAGTAAGTCCTTCAGCATCCGATGAAGAAATAAAAAAAGCATATAGAACACTTGCCAAGAAATATCACCCGGACCTTAATCCTGGAGATGAGGTGGCAGCTCAGAGAATGAATGAGATCAATGCTGCATACGACATTTTATCCAAGCCTCACACTGCAAGACATGCATCAGGATATGGACCAGGATCTAGTTATGGAAGTGGATACAGTGGAACATCCGGTTATGGAAGTGCCACAGGAACTGATGGATACTACAGCAGTTCAGGTACAGGAACAGGTTCTGGCTACAGTAACAGCTACGGAAATGGCTATGGGGGATTTAATAGCTGGCAGGATAGCAGTGAGAATCCTTTTGAGAACTATGGAACCTTCTTTGGTTTTGGACCCTTTGGATTCTTTAGGTTTGGGAATTTTGACAGCAATAGAAATGGTGCATATAGAAATAGCAGCTATAACGCAAATGGCTGGAATACTCCATCCACTGGCAGCAGCATTCTTGGCAAGCTCTTTAAGTGGTTTATCATATACGAGATTGTTTCAATACTTTTGAGGTTCGTATTTTTCTTTTAACCCCAATAAAAATTTAAGCTGTCACACCAACATCTGGTGTGGCAGCTTTTTTGCGCTTCATTTTGCAAGTTCATGTATGTGATTGATTTGCTTTTCTTCGTACATGTTGTCGTCCATGTGCTTTAAGAAGTCGTCCATGGTTTCGCTGTCCTGGTGGAATATGCTGTAGCCCATGGAAAGTGACAGCTTGTATTGTCTTCCCTCTGTTTCATTGAACAGATCCACCTCGTCGTGGAGGCTCTTTAGGACGTTCTTCATCTCTTTTTCAGAAGTCTCAGGAACAAGAATGATAAATTCATCTCCTGCAAATCTGGTGGCGATAGCCTTGTCGGGCTTGGCGAAAATGATGACTCTTGCTACATCTATGAGTGCCTCATCTCCTGCATGGTGTCCAAAGTTGTCGTTGATACTCTTAAAGTAGTCAACATCGATCATGATACCGCCAACAGTTTTTTTCTCTTTGGAGATGACTTCAAGCTGGTAATCCAGATAGGCTCTGTTGTAGAGGCCAGTAAGCCTGTCGAGGTATGAAAACTCATTCTGAAGGGACATATAAATTGCAGTAAGGCCCACGGATATGGATACCCAAATAAGGGAGATACCATAAAATATGGATTGGAGCAAACATCCCATAAGGATCGGACCAACCATGAGATAAAGCGGGAAAAATCTTACTTTTCCATACCGCTCTTCAAATTTCTTTAGTATGTAGTAACTTAAAATGACATATCCAAAGTCTACAACGTAATAGAGATAGCTAAGAGGAAGTCTGTGGTAGACATTGTCGGCATCTATGGTGTAAATGATTGGGAAGATATTGTTTAAAAGAGCTAAAATTCCCATTATTACTGCTGGTATAAAGGCGTAGGTGTAAATCTTTTTTATCCTGGTCATTGAGTGGTAAAGCTTAAGGTCTTCATATATGCACCAGGATGCGATAAAGATCGGATTGGCCATGAAACAGAAGGTGTTTCCCGCCATGTTAAGGATCCTCATCAGGATGCCGCTCTTACCGTCACTAAAGAAAACCAGAAAGTCCACTACGCATGCGATCATGGTAAGTATTGTGATGGCAGTAAAAATCTTATATTCGAAGTGGCCTGCATCTGCGCGTCTTATCTTGCTGGATATCAGCATGGCTACAAGAAGCATAAAGCCGATATAGTCTGAAGTTGCTACAGCCAGTAGGTTCATGTAAGTTCTCCCTAAGGAAACAAAATAATTGTCTTAATCTATTATACATTACTTTTTGCGACATTAAAAATATGCTATTCGATGATAATAATGTCCGATTTAATGATTTGTTTATACAATTTATAATCTGTTTAGCAAAGGACGAAAAAGTCCTAACATTTTCTTTTACAATTAGGGAGGTAAAAAATGAAGAGAAGATTTTTATCAGTAGTTTTAACAGCTGCTATGGTTCTTTCCATGACAGCATGTGGCGTTTCAGCACCTGAAGCACCAGCAGAAGCTCCTGCAGCAGAGGCACCAGCAGCTGAAGCTCCAGCAGCAGAAGCACCCGCAGCAGAGGCACCTGCAGCTGAGCCTGCAGCAGATGCTATCACTCTTGTTATGGCAGAGGTTAACCCTCTTGACACTATTGTTGGTATGACAGACCAGAAGTTCAAGGAAGAAGTTGAGTCAAGATCTAACGGATCTATCATCATTGACCTTCAGGCAAGTGGTGTTCTTGGATCAGAGAACGACGTGCTTGATTCTATGCTTGGTGGCGGCGGCACAATCGATATGTCCCGTATCTCAGCTTTCGCTCTTACAAGCTACGGCGGACAGAAGTCAATGCTTCTTTCACTTCCTTACATCTTCACAAGCCGTGAGCATTTCTGGAAATTCGCTACATCAGACCTTGCTCAGGAATTCCTTCAGGAGCCTTCTGAGAACGGTTCAGGCGTAAGAGGTCTTTTCTATGGTGAGGAAGGTTTCCGTCATTTCTTCACAGTTAACGAAGTTAAGGACATCACATCATTCAAGGGCATGAAGCTTCGCGTTTCTAACGACCCTATCATGAATGGTCTTGTAGAGGGCCTTGGTGCTTCTCCTACAGTTGTAAGCTTTGGTGAGCTTTACTCAGCTCTTCAGACTGGTGTTGTTGATGGCGCTGAGCAGCCTATCGCTAACTACAAGTCAAACGCATTCCCAGAGGTTGCTCCTTACATGATCCTTGACGGACATACACTTGGTGCAATCCAGGTTATCATCACAGACGAAGCTTGGAACAAGCTTTCAGCAGACCAGCAGCAGATCCTTATGGACGCTGGTAAGGCAGCTTCTGAGTACAACAGATCAATCTCAGAGAGCAAAGAGAAAGAGGTTCTTGACGAGCTTAAGGCTGATGGCGTACACATCATCGAAGTTGATGACATCACACCTTGGCAGGAAGCAGTTAAGCCTGTAATCGAAGAGAACATCAAGGGACTTGAGGACTACTACCAGAAGCTCGTTGATTTTGGTAAATAATATTAACAAAACTAAACGCTAGTCTTGATTTTATATACCGGAGGTATTATGGATTCTTTCTTCAACGCGGTAGACAAGATCAAGCCAGCATATGATGTGACCTACAAAGTTGTTTTGTTTGTATGTAAGCTCCTGCTGGTGGCAGATATTCTGATCACCAGCATGAGCGTACTTGGAAGATACGTTTCTTTTGTACCAGACCCATCATGGAGTGAGGAGATTGTCCTCACTCTCATGTCTTATATGGCAGTTTTATCTGCTGCTCTGGCCATCAGACGCGGTGCTCACATTCGTATGACTGCTCTTGACAGATATCTACCTGACAAACTATTAAAGATATTGGATCTGGTTTCAGATGCATTTGTACTTGTACTTGCTTTTGTAATGCTTATTGTTGGTTGGCAGTATGCCACAACACTTGGAGCTAAGGGTGTGTATGTTTCACTTCCCAAGCTTTCAAGATTTTGGATGTATTTCCCAATCCCGGTTGCAGGTCTTGCCATGATCATTTTTGAGCTTGAGGCAATCTACAACCACATCAAGAGACTTTGCGGAAGGGAGGTAAATGTCTGATGACAGCTAATACTACTGCCATAGCAATCCTTCTTATAAGCTTTCTTGTAATGATCTTTTTAAGATTCCAGATCGCTTATGCGGTTGCACTTTCATCGATCTTTTGTCTCCTTTATCAGGGACTTCCACTTACTACTGTTTGTCAGCAGATGGTAAAAGGTATCAGCTCTTTCTCACTGATGGCTGTTCCGTTCTTTATCACCATGGGCTGCATAATGGGTACAGGTGGTATTTCAGAAAAACTTATTGCCCTGGCCAATGCCTGTGTAGGCTGGATGACCGGTGGTATGGCCATGGTTAATATCGTGGCATCATACTTCTTTGGTGGTATTTCAGGATCAGCAGCTGCTGATACCGCATCCCTTGGAAGTATCCTTATCCCTATGATGGTTGAACAGGGATATGACGATGATTTCTCAACAGCGGTTACAATTACATCATCCTGTGAGGGACTTCTTGTTCCTCCCAGCCACAACATGGTCATTTATGCCATGAGTGCAGGTGGTGTTTCTGTAGGAAGCCTTTTCCTTGCCGGATACATTCCAGGAGCGCTTCTTGCTATTTCACTGATGATCGGATCATTCATCATATCAAAAAGACGCAATTATCCTAAGGGCGATCCATTTAGTATAAAAGACTTTGTTAAACAGCTTGGTGTTTCGTTCTGGGCTCTTGCGGCTATTGTTATAGTAGTTTTCGGTGTTGTAGGCGGAGTGTTTACTGCAACAGAGTCCGCTGCTATTGCTGTTATCTACAGTCTTATCGTCAGCGTATTCATCTACAAGGGACTTGACCTTAAGGGAGTTTGGAAGACACTTGAGCAGTGTGTAGACACTCTTTCAATTGTTATGATCCTTATCTCTACTTCAAGTATCTTTGGATACTGCCTTACAACCCTTCACGTGCCTGATCTTGCAGCTAACGCCATAATTGGTCTTACACGTAACCCTATACTTATTGCTCTTTTACTTAACCTTATCCTTCTTGTACTTGGTTGTATAATGGATATGGCTCCGATCATCCTGATCGCAACACCTATCCTTCTTCCAATCGCTACATCAATTGGAATCAACCCAATACAGTTTGGTGTTATGATCATCCTTAACTGTGGTATAGGTCTTTTGACACCTCCTGTAGGAGCAGTTCTTTTTATCGGATCTGCTGTAGGTAAGGTTAAGATGGAAAAAGTAGTTAAGGCTACACTTCCTTTCTATCTTTGCATGATCGTAGTCCTTATGCTGCTTACATTTATACCTGAGATCAGTATGTTCCTGCCGAACCTGATCAACAAGTAATATTATCGAGGAACGTTCTTTTATGGAATATAAGTATATGTGCGATGTCAAGGCATCTGACCTTTGGAAGATGGCTATGGTACGCACCTATAAAGCTGCCATTGGGGTAGTAAATATTGTTTTTACAGTTGCCATGATCCTTTTGGTTTTCAGGTTCTGGAAAACGGCACCTGACATTTTGCGGGTACTGATGATATTTGGGTGCCTTGTCTTTCCAGTGATCCAGCCCCTTGCTACTTATGGAATGTGCGTAAAACAGCTGGAGAATATGCCAAGAGACATGGAGCTTAAATTTGATGATGTGGGCGTCCATGTATCCACTGGAGGACAGTCTGAGCTCATCAGATGGAACAAGGTGAAAAATGCCATAAAGCGTAACAACATGATAGTTGTTATGTCAGATGACAGCCACGGATATATGCTTACCAACAGGGTTCTTGGAAATGAAAAGGAAGAGTTTTATAACTTCCTTTGCAGTAAGATAAGAGGCTAGTTTTAAATAGTTTTTTTATAGAGGCGGCGCTATAATTATTGATATAACTATAACGCAGCCTCTTTTTAGCTTATGAAAAAGATACGTACTTTCTGGGAAACACTTACCATTAAAAACAAAATAAAGTACTTTACCGTCAGCGTATTCATTGCGATACTGGCTGCCATTATGTTTGATGCCTGGATCGTCAAGCTCTTTATGATGGACTTTAACGATATCATGGTGGATAATGCCGGAAGCGGTATGATTGTAAATGCCATTGACAGGGAGACGGAAGTTTTTGACGCCTACGTTCACAGTTCAGACCCTGCGAATTCTGCTGAATGGGATGAAGTTGTAAAGAGCACGCATGATGCCATCTATGGTGTTCCCCTTAGCTACAATCACCTTGGCCCCGAGAGATATGCTATATTGCAGTCACTTCAGACTGCCTATGAAACCTATTGCAGCTACAGGAACCAGGTGATCACGGATTATCAGTCTGAGAGCATTTATATTGACAAGCTCTATGATGTGTACAGCATGCAGAGCTATTTAGCCCTGTACGCCCAGCGCTTTGTTGATGCCACCATGACTGAGGGCAATGCCAGGTACTTGGAACTTACGCCACTAGTTTTGTCTGTGCCATTTCTTGTGGCGGCTTTTGGAATAGTTCTTTTCATCGTGATCATCCAGATCTCCAAGATGATGAACAGATCCATAACAGAGCCGGTACTTAAGCTGGCGTCCTCCTCCAGGAAGATCGCGGCCAACGACTTTTTTATTGAAGACGTAGAGGTTCAGAACCAGGATGAGATCGGAGACCTGGTAACGGCTTTTAACAAGATGAAGTTCGCAACCGGAGAGTACATCAAGGCTCTTGAGGAAAAGAGAGAGGCCCTGGATCAGCTTCATGCCCAGGAGCTTGAGACTTTGGAGATTGAAAAACAGCTTGAGACCATGAACCTTGAGCTTTTAAAGAGCCAGATCAATCCTCATTTTCTTTTCAACACCCTGAATGTCATTGCGGGAATGGCAAACCTTGAGGATGCTGCAACAACTGAGCAGATGATTGAGGCCTTAAGCTCCCTCTTTAGATATAATCTCAAAACCCAGGCAAAAGAGGCACTTTTGTCCCAGGAACTTAAGGTTTCAAGGGACTACATGTATCTTCAGAAGATGAGGTTTGGCGGAAGAGTTGAGTTTGAGGTGGACTGCCAGGTGGATGAAAACTCAGTGATAGTGCCAACCTTTACCTTCCAGCCTATTTTGGAAAACGCCATTATCCACGGTATTTCTCCTAAGGTTGAAGGTGGAAAGGTGTTTATCAGGATCAGGCAGCAGGATGACATACTCCTTATAGACGTTGGAGATACCGGCGTCGGAATGGATAAGGAGACTTTGGACAGCATTAGAAAGCAGCTGGCTGGAGGCGAAGATATCGCTCTAGATGCTGATATCGTGGGCATCGGCCTTGGAAATATCAACAGGCGAATTAAGGCCATGTACACAGGCAGCAGCTTTGAAATAGAAAGCGAACTGGGCAAAGGAACAATAGTTAAGATAAAACTTCCTATTAAGGGAGCAGGAGACTAAAATGTACAGAATTCTTGTGGCAGACGACGAGCCAATCGAGAGACAGGTTATAAATAAGAAAATACTTGGATTCTTTCCTGACCAGGTTTTGGTGTTTATGGCGGAAAACGGAATCGAGGCAGTGAGCGCCTTTGAGGACAATGACTGTCAGATCGCAATCCTTGATATAGAGATGCCGGGCATGAACGGTCTTGACGCCGCTGCGCAGATAAGGAAGAAACATCCGGACTGCAGCATTATCTTCCTCACGGCCTTTGATGAGTTTAATTATGCGAAAAGAGCTATCGAGGTAAGGGCCCTTGACTATCTGCTTAAACCGGGATCAGATGAGGACCTTATAAATGTCATTGAGGAAGCCATGAGGCTTGCTGACAGAGAAGAGGAGGCCTTTGAAGAGGAATCTTCTGAGGATCAGGCTTTGGCGGAAGATATTTCTTTTGCGGAAGCAGAAGATACGGCAGATGGCGAAGAGATTGCCTCCAACATCATTGTTGGTGAGGTTACAAGATATATTGAAAATAATTATAAGGAAGACATTGCCCTTCAGGACGTGGCTGGACTTTTTGGCTACTCGGATGTGTACTTCTGCAAGCTTTTTAAACAGAACTTTGGCAAGAACTTCATTACTTATCTTAATGAGTTCAGGATTGACAGGGCAAAAGAGCTGTTGGCGGATCCGCAGATCAATATCAAGGACGTAAGTGTGGAGGCCGGATACAGGGATGCCAACTATTTCACAAGAGTGTTCAAGCGCATGGTGGGCAAGACCCCCAGTGAATATAGAAATGGAGTATTGGGACAATGAATAAAAAGTGGGGATACCTGCTGGCGATCATCATGGCAGTGATCATATTGCTGTTTGCCGGTGGAAGGATATTCTCTTTTATTAATAAAAAGAATAAAGACGTCTCTCCCGAGTATGTGTTTCTGTATGCTGAGAACCAGATTGATGACTATCCCACAACTCAGGGAGCAAGGCGGTTTGCAGATCTTGTCTACGAAAAGACAGGTGGCAGGATTCAGATCCTTGTTAAGTGCGACGCAGAGCTTGGCAGCGAGATGCAGGTAATTGAGCAGATGCGCTATGGTGGTGTGGCTTTTGCCAGAGTGTCACTGTCGCAGCTGGCGGAATTTGTACCGGATATGAACGTTTTGCAGGTGCCGTACCTGTACACGGATTCAGACCACATGTGGCGAGTACTTGACGGAGAGATTGGAGATGAGTTCCTGTCAAAGACGCTTGGGTACGATCTGGTGGGACTTTCCTGGTACGATGCAGGTGCGAGAAACTTCTACACCACAAGGCCCGTCAAGAGCTTGTCTGACCTTCAGGGTATGACTATAAGAGTCCAGGAGTCAGACATGATGGCAGACATGGTATCAGCTCTTGGGGCAACCCCTGTAAAGATCGTTTATTCAGATGTTTACTCAGCTCTTGAGCAGGGACTTGTTGACGGAGCTGAGAACAACTGGCCATCCTATGAGGCCATGAGGCACTTCATGGTAGCCAGGTACTACACCTTAGATGAGCACACCAGAGTTCCGGAGCTCCAGATATGTTCCAAGGCTGTATGGGACATGCTATCTAAAGAGGACCAGCAGATCCTCACAGAATGCGCCAGGCAGTCAGCCCTCTATGAGCGTGAGCTTTGGCAGGAGAGGGAAAAAAGCTCTCGCAAGATCGCAGAGAGAAGCGGCGTAACAACCATCAAGCTTTCCCCGGAAGAAAAAGAAAAATTCCGAACCGCCATGGCCAGCGTCTACGAAAAGTACTGTGGCGACCAAATGGATATACTCCAGAAAATAATGAACTACTAACAAGACACGGGGACGGTTCTACTGTCTTATTGCGCGCAACCTGACAGGGGGACGGTTCCAATGTCATTTAGTTAAGGATTTTAAATGACTTTCGTCCCCCCAAAAATGATGTAATAGTTCGTGTATTAGAAATTTCATATCTTGTGTTTACAACAAATGGCACGCCAAGAAAGCAGGGTTTGACCTGCTTCTTCCGTG
>NZ_JAGAYD010000086.1 GCF_017940685.1 Butyrivibrio sp.
ACAAGATCCTCAAAGGAGGTTGACTGCGGATTCCAGTGAAGCTTTTCTTTTGCCTTGGTTGGATCTCCCCAGAGGTTAACAACATCAGTAGGTCTGTAGAAGTCAGGTGAAACCTCAATAAGAACCTTGCCTGTTGCCTTATCATAGCCCTTCTCATCAGCGCCTTCGCCCTTAAACTCAAGCTCGATGCCTGCATAGTGGAAAGCAAGCTGTGCGAATTCTCTTACAGAGTGCTGAACACCTGTAGCGATAACAAAGTCCTCAGGCTTGTCATTCTGAAGGATGAGCCACATGCACTCAACATAGTCCTTGGCGTAGCCCCAGTCACGAAGACTTGAGAGGTTACCAAGATAGAGCTTTTCCTGTTTGCCCTGAGCAATTCTTGCAGCTGCAAGAGTGATCTTACGGGTAACAAAGGTCTCTCCACGTCTCTCTGACTCGTGGTTGAAAAGAATACCTGAGCAGCAGAACATATTGTAGGCTTCCCTGTATTCTTTAACAATCCAATAGCCGTAGAGCTTAGCTACAGCATATGGGCTGTAAGGATGAAAAGGAGTGTTCTCATTCTGAGGAACTTCCTCAACCTTACCATAAAGCTCTGAAGTAGAAGCCTGATAAATGCGGCATGTATCAGCAAGACCGCACTGGCGAACAGCTTCAAGGACTCTCAGAACTCCTGTTGCGTCAACATCTGCAGTAAACTCGGGTGAATCAAATGATACCTGAACATGGGACTGAGCAGCCAGGTTGTAAATCTCGTCAGGTCGAACCTTGGATACAACTCCAAGGATACTCATTGAGTCGCCAAGATCTCCGTAATGAAGATGAAAGTGTTCCCTGCCTTCAAGATGTGCGATCCTCTCTCTGTAGTCCACTGAAGATCTTCTGATGATACCGTGAACATCATATCCTTTTTCCAAAAGGAACTCAGCAAGATAAGATCCATCTTGTCCGGTAATACCTGTAATAAGCGCTTTTTTAGCCATTTGTATCTCCTTATATGTAAACTAAATAGTCATCTGTTTGGCAAGACTTCATTCTATCATACTTTACTATATATTCATATATTAATGCAATTTTTTTGTTCGTTGAAAGACGGGCGCTTTAAGTGTAGAATATTGAATAGGAATGCGCATTTTTAGGTATCTTTATGGCGCATAATACTTGTTTTAGGGGATTCCTTCATGGGACTTTTAAGTGTGATCGTACCCTGCTTCAATGAGCAGGAGAATATTTTTGATTTCTATAATGAACTTATGAAAAACGAGGAGTTTTTCAAGGGCGAGGGTGTCGATTTTGAGCTTTTATTTGTTGATGATGGCTCAACTGATGCCACAGTATCCAATGTAAAGACACTTATAGAAAAAGATCAAAGGGTCCATCTCATAAGCTTTTCAAGGAACTTTGGAAAAGAGGCAGCAATGTACGCAGGGCTAAATAGCGCCAAGGGCGACTACGTTGCAATTATGGACTGTGACCTACAGGATCCGCCGGCTCTTCTTCCTGAGATGTACAGGGCTATCGCCCAGGAAGGCTACGATTCAGTTGCCACCAGAAGGGTTAACAGAAAGGGTGAGCCGCCGATCAGGTCGTTCTTTGCAAGAAAGTTCTACAAGCTCATAAATAAGATGACCAAAACTGAGATCGTGGATGGAGCAAGGGACTACAGACTCATGTCCAGAAAGTTTGTAGATGCGATACTTTCGATGAAGGAGTACAATCGTTTTTCAAAGGGAATCTTTGGCTGGGTAGGCTTTAAGAATAAGTGGCTTGAGTTTGAGAACATAGAGAGAAAGAAGGGAGAGACCAAGTGGTCTTTCTGGAAACTCTTTGCATATGCAATTGATGGTATAATGGCCTTTTCTACTGC
>NZ_JAGAYD010000087.1 GCF_017940685.1 Butyrivibrio sp.
CTAATGCACGCCCGTCAAGGGTAGGCGTTTCAGGGCGTTACTCCCTCATTCCACCTATCAAGCTATCAGTTCACAGGCTGATAGTTCCCTGCCTGTGCGCAGACTTTTTACCGCCTGCGAACAAGTCGCACTCTCCCAAAATTCATCACCGCCCTTACCTTCACCTTTTGTGTTGGCAATGAGTGCAGTCACAAGCTTTAAGATATCCTTCTCCGAATGAATATAGGAGAAAGGATTATAATGCATCGACTTCTTAAAGTTGATGGTATTAAACACCTTAATGTTGTAACCAGCCTCTACAAATGCATTACCCACTTCGTTGATGACGGTTCCCTTTGGATCTGTCAGTACATATGAACTATGCATCTGGAGAAGATTCGGCTTTATAAAAAAACGTGTTTTACCTGAACCGGAACCGCCTACTACAAGGACGTTTTTGTTCCTGGCATACTTGGGTTCCTTGGGACGAGAGTTCATAGTCATGCGCTCTGTCTGGGATAGAATGATGTTGTTTTCAAATTTCTCATCCATAAAAGGCTCTATGTCTTCTCTTTTGCCCCACCGGGCTGAGCCATATTCTTTGTCATGACGAAATTTCTTTGCATTCTTACCCTTGATATAAACCGCAAGCCTTAAGGCTGCACCAAAGAAGATTCCCACCATAAGATCAAAGGGCTGCAGACTCGGCAATATGTTTGCAAAGGCAACTTTAAAACCGCCATACAAAATAAGCCCCTGCATCTTCTCCGACATGTTACTGCCCCAAGAGATTCGCCATGCTTCACCTAAGTTCGTGCAAAAGAGTCCTACCAAAACATAGGGGATGTTGAGGATAATCAGCTTCTTTGTTTTCCCACTCATCGCACATTCTCCTTTTTCTTTTCCACTTCTTTTCTAGGCTTTTTGGCTATCTCCGCTTTCAGCTTTTTTAACTTCTCCAGAGTGCTGGGACGTTCCCTCACCTTCGTTTTTTTTACAATCTTCTTTGTGTACTGATCCAGCACTGCCTGAATAGCATCTGTATCTCTGGCTTTGAAGAAAACTGTATATCGAGGTTTATCCTTGCCAGCTGACTTGTCTTTTACAATGGCAAAATCAACACCATACTTACCGGCAATCTTCTTGAACTGCCTCATGGACTCGCCACTGACTTCAAGGCTTGTAACACCCTGATTCTGCTTAACAAGCTGCTTGACTGACTGCTTACCCTGGATAGGTGTATTCTTTTTCTTTGCTCTATGGGCAAGGTAAGCCTTAAGAGCTCTGACAAGAACTCTGACTGTGGGCTTTGCTCCATAATGAAAAGCGAAGCGAATACTCTCTTTTGATACCTCTTCATTCAAGCAGCTTCACCCCGTCTCTGACTTAAGATTTGTGCCATGCAAGGGAAACAAAATGGTCTGCCCTTCCCATAAACACAGGGAGTCTTACAGTTGCAGGGATTAGTTCCTGCAAGGGATGGTTCTGTGGTATTGCCGCAAAAGGTCTTTCCTTTACCATACTGTTTTCTGTTATGATGCTTAGACATTTTCCACCTCCAAAAGATAAGGTGCCAGCTGCTATTGCAACTGACACCCTTATTGCTTACAGATTAAAGCTCAGGTCCATTCTTGGACTTGTGCTTATCTACAGGATCTTTCTTAGGCTGCTTTGCAATCTTCTCCTTCTCAGCCTTGAGTTTTGCAAGAGTTGAAGGCTTCTCCTCATGCTCACCTTCTCTTGTCTCCTCTTTTTCCGGAGACTTGATCACATCCCTTTCCTGGGCACGAACCTCAAATTTCTCCGCAAGCTCGAATACCTTTTCCTTTGAATCGTAGTGATAAACGCTGTCGGTAAGCTTATCTTCCGGTGCAACCTGTGTTGCATTGACCTCTCTTACCATCTGCTCCAGAGCTGCCCTGTCGAACTGTCCATTGTCCTTCACAAGCAAAATCTCATGGATAGATGAAGGTAAAATGTAGAAGTCACCACCGAGCTTTTCTGCAGCCTCATCCATGAAGTTCTGGTATGCAAGTACACTTGCTCCCTGAACCTTATCAGGTACTGTTGCTACATAAATTGGCTCATCAGGTACA
>NZ_JAGAYD010000088.1 GCF_017940685.1 Butyrivibrio sp.
CCCAAGTCTTCCAAGATGACGCAGCGAATGGTAAGAGTTCTGATAAACAGACTTTGCAAAAAGGGAATGCTTACATATACTGTGGATCCTGATGACAGCAGAGTTTATCACTATACAGCTTTAAGGGGCAGGGAAGAATGTCAGAAAGCCAAGAGCAGTGCTTTCGCGAACAGCTATTTTGAAGGCAACAGGCTTTCAGCTGCATTTACTTTATTAGATAAAGTGAATTTATCTGAAGAACAGATAAGAGAACTGGAGAACATTATAGCTAAGGCCAAGAAGAATAAGTAAAGCTCAAGGATGAGCGAAGGAGCAGTTATGCAGGGAATGCTGTTATTCTTTAATGAGCTATATGGATTTTTAGAATTTGTATGCGTCTATTACTCGACCATACTTGGTTTTTGTGCAATCATATCAGTTTTGGTATTGGGAATCATCATGACTTTACGGAGCACTCTCTTTTCCGGATCAACATTTGGAAAGGGTGCGCTGTGGTGTCTTTTGATTCCTGTTTTGTTTTGTGGAAAGCTCCATGCATTCTTTGAGACCAGGGCGGGAGTAAGACTATTTTACTGGTGGTATCTTCTCTGTAGTAGGAGATGGATATGTGCTGTGTATTTTATTGGAATGATCGTTGCAGGTACATTGTTCATTACAAGAAGAAAGAAGGTATGGAACTCTGTAAACCGACTGCCTGATTCTAAAGATCATACTTCTGTTTTTGTGATAAAAGAGTTTCCGGGGCATCTGTCTTCATTCTGTGTCGGATGCTTTAAACCCATGATCGTCATCCCTAAGGGGCTATCAGGAGCAGAGGCTGATATAGTAATAAAGCATGAAGAAACACACATAAAGCTTGGACATTTATGGATACTGCTTGGATATGATATCCTCCGGGTACTTCTTTGGCCCAATGCTTTTTTACACTTATGCATTCGGTATTTGAAAAGAGATCTTGAGGAAATATGCGATGCAGTTACTCTTAAGGTAAATGGAATTGATCCATGTGATTATGGAGAAACTATCATAGAATGCGCAAAAAGAATATCCCGTGCAGGAAGAGAAAGTTACAGTGAGAGCGGTATGCCTTTTACCTGGGATGACGGTTATGGTTTTTTGAAAAAGAGACTTAAAAGAATTGTAAACAGAAGAGCGTACAACTCTGAAATGCTTATCGGCGGAGCTGCATTATTACTGGTCATTTTAGCTACGATGATAGGTGTGATCAAAGTTAATTCCTATAAAAGAACAAATGACATAGGTATGATGAGCTCAGTCTGTTACGCAGGCAACCTCGATAAAATCTACACTGATTTTGACCAGGCTGTTGTGACAGATTTTGATGATGAGTACATATATGTGGATGGAAAAGCCTTACTTGAGAAATATCCTGAAGCTGTATCAGAAGATGGATGGTTTTATTTTTCGGTGGGTGGTTACTACAAGATCCCCGGGATCGGTGGAGGCGGTGGATGGG
This sequence comes from Butyrivibrio sp., assembly GCF_017940685.1. Lineage (GTDB taxonomy): Bacteria > Bacillota > Clostridia > Lachnospirales > Lachnospiraceae > Butyrivibrio. The sequence continues at coordinate 1,478 of NZ_JAGAYD010000088.1, forward strand.
GTGAAATCGATGCAAAGGAAATAGATGAGGGAATAGTAAAGATCAAAAACCATACAGATATAGATATCTGGAACCGCATAATCATGTGGTTGTGAGTCGCTGGGTACGTTACAGTCCGGCTCAAAAGGAGGTGATCATGTGAATGGCGGATGGGAAGTAAAGGTAAGCGGAAATACGACGCATTACAGGAAAAAGCTTTATGATGCCCATGGTAATCACGTGGGAACAATAGGAATCTGCAAGCCTACAAAGCAGACCGGAAAGAAAAAGAAACCGGTATTATACAGTTTTAAGCAGGTTTCTTCCCAGGTACTCCAGGCAAAAACATCCACCAAGGCCATGCAGGTTTCTAATGGCATACGTGTCAAAATAGGATTGTTAAAGAAACAGCTGAAAAATGGAGACGTGGATGAGGAGGAAATCCTAAGAGCAATACTTCATGCAGAGATGGTTCAGCGCGCATGTGATAAGAAAAAGAAGAACCTCAAGATGGAAGAGACTGCTGAGAGAAACCTTGAGGGAGCTGAAGAGATTCCTACCAAGCCAGAAGAACCTGCTCCGGATGCGGAATCAGAAGAAGAGATAAGAGAGCTTGAGCAGGAAGAGTTTGAGGCTTTGATGGAGAAGCTGGAACTTAGTGCTGATGAGATGATGGAAATGGCCGAAGAAACTGTAGAACTTGATGAGGAACTTGATGAGATGGCAGAAGCTCTATCAGGCTTTATGACACCGGAAGACCTTGAGCA
>NZ_JAGAYD010000089.1 GCF_017940685.1 Butyrivibrio sp.
GGAAAAAGAAATGAGTAAGATTATTGGTATCGACCTTGGTACAACTAATAGCTGCGTAGCAGTTATGGAAGGTGGTAAGCCCACCGTTATCGCTAACGCAGAAGGCGCTAGAACAACACCTTCAATCGTTGCTTTCACAAAGAACGGCGAGAGGATCGTCGGCGAGCCTGCTAAGCGTCAGGCTGTAACAAATGCTGAGAACACAATCTCATCAATCAAGAGAGATATGGGTACAGATCACGGCCGTACAATCGACGGCAAGAAGTATTCACCTCAGCAGATTTCAGCTATGATCCTTCAGAAGCTGAAGGCTGATGCAGAACAGTATCTCGGCGAAAAAGTTACAGAAGCAGTAATCACAGTTCCTGCATATTTCAATGATGCACAGCGTCAGGCAACAAAGGATGCCGGTAAGATTGCAGGTCTTGAAGTAAAGAGAATCATCAACGAGCCTACAGCAGCAGCTCTTGCTTATGGTCTTGATAATGAAAAAGAGCAGAAGATCATGGTTTATGACCTTGGTGGTGGTACATTCGATGTATCTATCATTGATATCGGTGATGGCGTTATCGAAGTTCTTTCAACAAACGGTGATACACACCTTGGTGGTGATGACTTCGACCAGGCAATCATCGACTGGATGGTTCAGGACTTCAAGAACAAAGAGGGCGTTGACCTTTCAGGCGACAAGATGGCTATGCAGAGACTTAAGGAAGCTGCAGAGAAGGCTAAGAAGGAACTTTCTTCTTCAACTACAACAAACATCAACCTTCCTTTCATCTCAGCTGGTGCAGATGGCCCTAAGCACTTCGACGTAGATCTTACAAGAGCTAAGTTCGAAGAGCTCATTCACGATCTTGTAGAGAGAACAGCAATCCCTGTACAGAACGCTATGAAGGATGCTGGTCTTACAAATTCAGATATCGGCAAGGTACTTCTTGTTGGTGGATCAACTCGTGTTCCTTGCGTAGTAGAGAAGGTTAAACAGCTCACAGGTCAGGAGCCTTCTAAGAACCTCAACCCTGATGAGTGCGTAGCAATCGGTGCTGGTATCCAGGGCGGTAAGCTTGCTGGTGATGAGGGCGCTGGTGACATCCTTCTTCTTGATGTAACACCTCTTTCACTTTCAATCGAGACAATGGGTGGTGTTGCTACAAGACTTATCGAGCGTAACACAACAATCCCTACCAAGAAGAGTCAGGTATTCTCAACTGCAGCTGATAACCAGACAGCCGTTGACATCAACGTTCTTCAGGGTGAGAGACAGTTCGCTAAGGACAATAAGTCTCTTGGACAGTTCAGACTTGATGGAATCCCTCCAGCAATGAGAGGTGTTCCTCAGATCGAGGTTACATTCGATATCGATGCAAACGGTATCGTTAACGTATCAGCTAAGGACCTTGGAACAGGCAAGGAACAGCACATCACAATCACAGCTGGTTCTAACATGTCTGACGAGGATATCGATAAGGCTGTTAAAGAGGCTCAGGAGTATGAGGCTCAGGACAAGAAGCGTAAGGAAGGCATTGATGCAAGAAACGATGCTGACTCATTCGTATTCCAGACAGAGAAGGCTCTTCAGGATGTAGGAGACAAGATCGATCCTTCACAGAAGCAGGTTGTTGAGGACGACATCAAGGCTCTCAAGGATACTCTTGAGCAGACCAAGGATAAGGAGCTTTCAGACTCAGAGATCGATTCTCTTAAGAGCCAGAAAGAGAAGCTCATGAACGATGCACAGGCTCTGTTTGCTAAGATGTACGAGAATGCACAGGGTGCAGCTGGTGCTCAGGGTGCAGGCCCAGACATGGGACAGGCAGGCCCTGACATGAATGCTTCTTCATCTTCTGCAAACGACGACAACGTTGTTGATGGAGACTATAGAGAGGTCTAAGTCGTCTCAATTAAAAATGTGATATACTCATAGCCAGGCGACTAGTTCGTCTGGCTATTAAGAGGTTTTATAAGGAGTACTATGGCAGAGCAGAAACGCGATTATTATGAAGTCCTGGGTGTTGGCAAGAATGCTTCGGACGAAGAGATTAAAAAAGCATACAGAGTCCTTGCTAAGAAGTATCATCCTGATATGAACCCTGGCGATGATTCAGCAGCTGAGAAGTTCAAGGAAGCATCTGAGGCTTATGCGGTTTTAAGTGACCCTGAGAAGAAGCGTCAGTACGACCAGTTTGGACACGCTGCCTTTGAAGGCGGAGCTGGTGGATTCGGAGGCTTTGACTTCAACGGTGCAGACTTTGGAGATATCTTTGGAGATATTTTCGGAGACTTCTTTGGAGGTGGCAGGTCACGTGGCGCCACAAGAAACGGCCCATCTAAGGGAGCCAATCTTCGTGCCAGTGTTCGCATAACCTTCCTTGAGGCTGTATTTGGCTGTGAAAAAGAGCTTGAGCTCACCATCAAGGATCCATGTCCAACCTGTCATGGAACAGGTGCTAAGCCAGGAACATCACCACAGACCTGTAGTAAATGTGGTGGTAAGGGACAGATTGTCTACACACAGCAGTCCTTCTTTGGAACAGTTAGAAATGTTCAGACCTGTCCAGACTGCGGAGGTACTGGTAAGGTTATCAAGGATAAGTGTAGTGACTGTCACGGAACAGGATATATCGCCAGCAGGAAGAAGATCAAAGTTACTATCCCTGCAGGTATAGATAATGGCCAGAGCGTAAGGATCAGAGAAAAGGGTGAACCTGGTGTAAACGGCGGACCAAGAGGAGACCTTCTTGTAGAAGTTGTCGTTTCAGATCATCCTATCTTCCAGAGAGAGGGCTACAACATCTACTCAATGGTTCCAGTATCCTTTGCAGTAGCAGCTCTTGGAGGAACAGTTCTTATTGATACTGTTGATGGCAAGGTTGCATATGACGTTAAGGCTGGTACTCAGACAGATACCAGAGTAAGACTTCGTGGCAAGGGTGTTCCATCACTTAGGGACAAGGAACAGAGAGGCGACCACTATGTTACCCTTGTAGTTCAGGTTCCTGAAAAGCTTTCTAAAGAGGCCAAGGAGCTTCTTAAGAAATTCGATGAGAAGACAGGAGATTCCCTTACAGCAGCTGACAGGCTCATGGGTTCAGATGACAAGGATCCATCAGGCGGTGGCGGCAAAAAGAAGAAAAAGTTTTGGGAAACTTAACGATATATGATATACTTCCGTAGTTAGGTTATAATAACTACGGAAGTTTTCTTTTTGCGCTTATAAAGGAGCACATTATGAAATGGATGAGATTCAGGATAAGAACAAATGAGGAGTCAGAAGATATCATAGTAAGCTACCTTGAGGATATTGGACTTGAGGGCGCTCAGATCGAGGACAATGTACCACTGTCTGCTCAGGACAAGGAGCAGATGTTTATTGATGCCCCAGAGCTTGAGCCAGATGACAATGGACCTGTGATCGAAAAAGGCGTGGCTTACCTCAGTTTCTTTTTAGAGATAGATGACGACAACATGCTGACGGTTTCTCTGCCAGATGAAAACGGCGAGTATGTAACGGAAAAGAGAACTCCCGAGCAGATGCAGGAGGCCATCAGGGAAAAGCTTTCAGAACTTAAGAGTTTTTCTGATATAGGCGATGGAACTATTTCTGTAGATGTCACAGAGGATATAGACTGGATAAATAACTGGAAGCAGTACTTCCACAAGTTCTTTATCGATGACATCCTTGTTATCCCTTCCTGGGAGAAGGAGTCAGAGGAGGACCAGAATAAGGCAAACATGGTCCTTCACATAGACCCTGGCACAGCCTTTGGAACTGGCATGCACGAGACCACTCAGCTCTGCATCAGAATGCTTAAAAAGTATGTCACTAAGGATACAGTTCTTTTGGATGTAGGAACAGGAAGCGGCGTATTATCAATACTTGCCCTTATGTTTGGTGCAAGGCATGCTGTGGGCACTGATCTTGATAAGTGTGCAGTTCCTGCTGTAAAAGAAAACATGGAAAACAACGGCATCTCAGAGGATAAGTTTGAGATGATGATCGGAAACATCATTGATGATAAACAGGTTCAGGACAAGGTTGGATATGACAAGTACGACATTGTAGTTGCCAATATCCTTGCAAATGTTCTTGTTCCCCTTACACCAGTTATATTAAATAACTTAAAATCCGGAGGTATCTACATTACCTCAGGAATCATTGATACCAAGGAAGAAGAGGTTAAAAAGGCGCATCTGGATGCGGGTCTTGAGATACTTGAGATCCACCACCAGGGAGACTGGGTTTCGATCACTTCGAGGAAAAACTAATGTATCACTTTTTTGTTGAAAATAGTCAGCTGTCTTCTGATTACAAGGAAGTTCAGATAACAGGCAGCGATTACAACCACATAGCCAATGTCCTTAGGATGAAGGTGGGGGAGCAGTTTTCCGTCAGCATCCTTTCTGACGATTCCGGAAAAGAGCTTTTTTATGAGATCGCATCTTTTTCAGACGACTGTGTAGTAGGAAAGCTCTGCTTTATTGAAGAAAATGGTCACGAGTTGCCTTCAAAGATATATCTTTTCCAGGGGCTTCCCAAGGTAGACAAGATGGAGCTTATAATTCAGAAGGCGGTTGAACTTGGAGCATACAGGATAATCCCTATGTCCACCAAGAGATGCATTGTTAAGCTCGATGACAAGAAGGCTGCAGGTAAGCAAAAGAGATGGCAGGCCATTTCAGAAGCGGCAGCCAAGCAGAGTAAGCGTGGCATAATCCCTGAAGTTGAGATGCCACTTACGATGAAACAGGCAATAGAGTATTGCAAAAAAGAAGCCATTGATGTTAAACTCATACCCTATGAAAATGCCAAAGATATTTCTTTTACTAAAAATATCATTGAAGGCATTGAGCCAGGTGAGAGTGTAGCGGTCTTCATAGGACCGGAGGGCGGTTTTTCGGAAGAGGAAATAGAGCTGTGCCTTTCTAATGACATACAGCCAATTACTCTTGGAAAGAGGATACTTCGGACAGAGACAGCAGGATTTACAGCCATTTCATGGCTTATGTATCACCTTGAGAGGTGAGGAAGATTATGGAAGCGTATTTGGATAATTCAGCTACAACCAGGGCCTATAAAGAGGTTGCTGAGCTTGTAGCCAAGATAATGACAGAAGAATATGGAAATGCTTCAAGCGTTCACCATATGGGAACAGTTTCTTCAAGTAGATTGTTTGGAGCAAGGGAGACAATTGCAGGTACTTTGAAAGTTGATCCTGCGGAGATAGTCTTTACATCAGGAGGAACTGAGTCTGATAACATGGCGATAATTGGCGGGGCGAGAGCAAATGCCTGGAGAGGCAAGCACATCATCACCACCAGCATTGAGCATCCGGCTGTTCTTGAGACCTGTGAAGCTTTAAAGAAAGAGAGCTTTGAGATCACACGCCTCCCAGTAGATGAATACGGCGTTGTGAGCCTTGAAGATCTGAAAAATGCCATCAGAGAGGACACTATCCTGGTATCCATGATGATGGTCAACAACGAGATCGGAGCTATCCAGCCTGTACAGGAAGCGGGAAAGCTTATAAAGTCCATAGATGAAAAGATTCTTTTCCATGTGGATGCTGTGCAGGCCTATGGTAAGCTGCAGATAAGGCCCAGATCAATGAACATCGATCTTTTATCAGTCAGCAGCCACAAGATCCACGGACCAAAGGGTGTGGGATTTTTGTATATCAAAAAAGGTACAAAGATAAATCCAATATGCTACGGCGGTGGACAGCAAAAGGGCATGAGATCAGGCACAGAGAATGTTCCTGGCATTGCAGGAATGGCGCTGGCAGCAAAGATGTGTTATGAGGATTTTGACAACAAGATTGGAAAGCTCTACGAGCTGAAAAAATACCTTATAGATTCACTTGGCAAAAGGATTTCAGATATTAAGATCAATGGCCCTGAGCCAGATAAGGGTGCCCCACATATTGTCAGCGTATCAATAAGGGGACTTCGTGCAGAGACGATCCTCAACATGCTAAGCAGCAAGCAGATCTACGTTTCAGCAGGTTCTGCCTGCACTTCCAACAACCCTCATATTTCAGATACACTTCAGGCTATAGGCCTTGAGAGGGATCTTTTGGAATCAACCATAAGGATCAGCATGTCACTGGAGACCACAAAAGAAGAAATTGATTATCTCTTGGATACACTTGAGGATCAGGTGGAGACCATGAGAAAGTTCTACAGACATTAAGGGAGATACGTATGCAGTACCATGCTTTTGTAATCAAATATGCAGAGATCGGAGTTAAGGGCAAGAACAGATATATCTTTGAAGATGCCCTTGTTAAGCAGATAAAAAGAGTTCTGTCAAAGTGCGACGGATCCTTTGAGATTTCTAAAACTGCCGGAAGAGTTTACGTAGAAGCAAAAGACTTTGACTTTGATGAGACTGTTTCTGCCCTTCAGACAGTATTTGGAATAACAGGAATATGCCCTGCTGTGACGATTGAGAGAGATGGTGAAAATCACCTCCCTGACGTTGCTGGTGTCTGCCAGGCTGTAGTAGACTTTGTGGATGGCGTATACCCTGATAAAAACAAGACCTTCAAGATCAAGGTCAGAAGAGTTGATAAGAGCTATCCTATGGATTCCATGGAGATGGCAGCAGAGATAGGAGCTAAGGTTCTTGACGCCTATGATACCATGAAGGTCGATGTTCACGAGCCACAGGTCCTTATCAACGTAGAGATCAGAGAAAAGCTCAACATCTTTTCTGAGATCATTCCTGGACCTGGCGGAATGCCAATAGGAACTGCAGGAAAGGCAATGCTTCTTTTGTCTGGAGGAATTGATTCACCTGTAGCTGGCTATATGATCGCAAAAAGAGGTGTTGACCTTGAGGCGGTATATTTCAATGCACCCCCATATACAAGCGAGATGGCCAAGCAGAAGGTTGTAGATCTTGCTAAGGTTATTGCAAAGTATACAGGTAACATCAAACTTCATGTTATCAACTTTACTGATATTCAGATGTACATTTATGAGAAGTGCCCTCACGATGAGCTTACCATCATCATGCGCAGATACATGATGAAAATTGCGGATATTATTGCTGCAAAGAGCGGATGTATGGGTCTTATCACTGGCGAGAGTATCGGACAGGTTGCGTCCCAGACCATGCAGAGCCTTATGTGTACCGGAGAAGTTGTAAGGGATATGCCTGTTTACAGACCACTCATCGCTTTTGATAAACAGGATATTGTAGATATTTCTGAGAAGATAGGTGCTTATGAGACATCAATCCTTCCTTACGAGGACTGCTGTACTATCTTTGTTGCCAAGCACCCTGTTACCAAGCCCAGACTTGATGTCATCGAAAGACATGAGGAGAACCTCGTAGAAAAGATAGATGAACTGGTTAGGGTTGCACTTGAGACGGATGAGATTATAGAGATTAGTAGGTAAGCTCTGGGATTCTCACTAGGCTCGAAAGGACCTCGCCAAGTGATCACCCATGGCTCGCACTAGCTTCGAAAAGACCTCAGCAAGTGCTCTGCTCAAAAAAGACCATCCTAAGAACGTTTCCTAGGATGGTCTATAATAATCTTTTTTGGAAGATCTGATCAAACAGTGATCAGACCATGTAAGGCTTCAAGATCTCGAGAACCTCATCTGCGCCGTCTTCTGCATGGATGTTAAGATCGATAGGCTTTGAAAGATCTAATGAAAAGATACCCATGATAGACTTAGCATCGATAACGTATCTTCCAGAAACGAGATCGAAGTCATAATCAAACTTCGTAATATCGTTAACAAAAGATTTTACCTTATCGATAGAATTAAGTGAAATTTTTACGGTCTTCATTGCGCAAATACCTCCTTTTCTTCTTAATAGTAAACGGAAGATTGTAAAAAGTCAATGAGATATAGTATGGAAAATAACATTAAAGGCTTAAAGGTAGCCCTTCATAACCTTGGATGCAAAGTAAATAGTTACGAAATGGACGTTATGAGCCAGAAATTATCTGATGCTGGCTGCGTGATTGTGCCATTTAATGAAAAGGCAGACGTCTATATCATCAACACCTGTACTGTTACAAATATAGCTGACAGGAAGTCCAGACAGATGCTCCACAAGTCAAAAAAGGAGAATCCTGATGCAATAGTTGTGGCTGTTGGCTGCTATGTTGAGACAGGAATGGACGGTGTAAAAAAAGATGAATCCATAGATCTGGCTGTTGGCAACAACAAAAAAGCGGAGATTGCTGACATCCTTTCTGAGTTCGTTGCTGCCAGAGGGGATCTTGATAAAACTATGGGTGGAAAGTCTGTAATAGATATCAATCACACAGATGTCTATGAAGAGATGAGACTTACTGACCTTCCAGAACACACCAGAGCTTACATCAAGGTTCAGGATGGATGTAATCAGTTCTGCACCTACTGCGTTATTCCTTATGCAAGAGGACGAGTCCGCAGCAGGGATATGGGAGATGTCATTGAAGAGGTTAAGGATCTTTCCCTTAAGGGATGCAAGGAAGTTGTCATAACAGGAATCCATGTTGGCAGCTACGGAATGGACAAGGGACAGCCCATGCTGGTTGACCTTGTGGAAAAGGTCGCCGGGGTTGAGGGCATCGAGAGGATAAGGCTTGGTTCAATTGAACCAAGGTTCATTACAAAAGAAAATGTTGAGAGAATGGCCAGGATCGAGAAGCTTTGCCCTCACTTTCACTTATCGCTCCAGAGCGGATGCAACTCAGTTCTTAAGAGGATGAACCGCCACTATACAGCAGAGGAGTTTAAAGAGTCAGTAGCTCTTTTGCGAAAGGCCTTCGACAGACCTGCCATAACCACAGATGTGATCGTTGGCTTCCCTGGTGAAACAAAAGAGGAGTTTGAAGAGTGCAGGGACTTTGTGTCTGATATAGAGTTCTATGAAATGCATGTCTTTAAGTATTCCCCAAGAAAAGGAACTGTGGCAGCAGGAATGGCGGATCAGCTTACCGACAGGCAGAAGTCTGAAAGAAGCGATGTGCTCCTTGATATAACAGCCCGTGATTCTGAAGAGTACAGGAAGGGATTTATTGGCCAGGAGCTTTCTGTTCTCTGGGAGGATGAGGAGGTTCACGGCGGCAAGAAATATATGATTGGACATACTGACAGATATGTCAGAGTTGCTGCCTGTGAAGGAAGCGATGACTACAAAAATGCCGTATCTGGGGAGTTTTCAAGGGCTACTCCCAGGACTTTACTAAATGCCGATACATTGCTTATTTAAAATTAGTGTTGTAAAATGAAAATAACTATAGTTATGAAAGGTTGAATTAACTATGCCAGAGCAGGATTTAGGTAATACCCAATTTTTTAAAGTAGAAGTTGAGCCTGAGACAGGTGTTAAGAAGGTACTTTCTGTTGTTTACGACGCTCTTTTAGAGAAGGGCTACAATCCGGTAAATCAGATAGTAGGCTACATCATGTCTGGAGATCCAACCTACATCACAAGCCACAAGGGTGCAAGAAGCCTTATCATGAAGGTTGAGAGAGATGAACTTGTTGAGGAGATGCTCACAGAGTACATCAAGAGCAATAATTGGGCTAAAAAATAATGAGGATCATGGGACTTGATTACGGGTCCAAGACCGTGGGAGTTGCCATTAGCGACGAGCTTTTGCTGACAGCCCAAGGTAAAGAAATTATCCGTAGAAACGAAGAAAATAAGCTTCGAAAGACACTAGCGCGCATTGAACAGCTCATTCAGGAGTATGGGGTGGAAAAGATCGTACTTGGACTTCCACTTAATATGGATGAGTCGGTCTCTGAGCGCTCACAGTTATGCCTTGAATTTAAGGACAAGATAGAGAGAAGAACAGGAATTCCTGTTGATATGCTGGACGAACGCCTTACAACCGTTGAGGCGGACGAGATTATGGACGAAGCCGGAATAAAAGGCAAGAAGAGAAAAGAGTACGTTGATATGATTGCAGCTCAGATCATCCTTCAGGATTATCTGGACAACAGATTGAAAAGGTGAATGAATTTGGAAAAGATAATGTTTAGTCCCGATGGGGAAGAAGCAGTTGAGTTTTATTGTCTTGAACAGACTGTAATTGGAGCCAAGACCTATCTTTTAGTAACTGATGAGGAAGACGGAGATTCCGAGGCACTTATACTTCGGGATGACTCCGATATGAATGATGAAGAGGCAGTTTATGTCATTGTGGACGATGACCAGGAGCTTGAAGCAGTTGCTGGTGTATTTCGTAAGCTGCTTTCTGAGGATGGAGTAGATCTGGACATTTAACGGGCTATAGGTTTATGTCTTTTTCTGCACATCCGCCAAAAATAATGGAGGAATTATATTGAGTAAAAAGAAAACTGAAAATGCGTCCAAGCTGCAGATCATCCCTTTGGGTGGTCTTGAGCAGATTGGAATGAACATCACTGCCTTCAGATATGAGGACAGTATTATTGTAGTGGATTGCGGTCTCTCTTTCCCTGATGATGACATGCTGGGAATCGACCTGGTAATCCCTGACATCACTTATCTGCAGGAGAACATTGACAAGGTCAAGGGCTTTGTTATAACTCACGGACATGAGGACCACATTGGTGCGCTTCCTTATGTGCTTCATGAGCTTAATGTACCTGTTTATGCAACAAGGCTTACCATGGGTATCATCGAGCACAAGCTCGAAGAGCACAACCTTCTTAAGAAGACCAGAAGAAAGGTTGTTAAGTTTGGCCAGTCCATCAATCTTGGAAATTTCAGGGTTGAGTTCATAAGAACAAACCACTCTATTGTAGATGCAGCGGCTCTTGCAATCTATTCACCTGCAGGAACTGTTGTCCACACAGGAGACTTCAAGGTTGACTATACTCCTGTATTTGGAGATCCTATCGATCTTCAGAGATTTGCTGAGATTGGTAAAAAAGGCGTTCTCGCCCTTATGTGCGACTCGACAAACGCTGAGAGACCAGGATTTACCGCGTCTGAGAAGACTGTCGGAAGAGTTCTTGATTCTCTCTTTGAGGAGCACGAAAACTCAAGGATCATTGTTGCGACCTTCGCATCAAACGTTGACCGTGTTCAGCAGATCATCAATACTGCCCACAAATGCGGAAGGAAGGTTGTGGTCGAAGGCAGAAGCATGGTCAGCATTATTGACATTGCCCAGAAGCTTGAATGTATCAAGATACCAGACAACACACTTGTTGATATAGATCAGATCAAAAATTACCCTGAGAACAAGACTGTTATCATAACAACAGGAAGCCAGGGTGAGAGTATGGCTGCCCTTAGCAGAATGGCCAGCGGACAGCACAGAAAGATCAGTATTGGCGTTGGCGATACAGTTATTTTCTCATCTCATCCTATTCCAGGTAATGAGAAATCTGTTACAAACATCATCAACGAACTTCAGATGAAGGGTGCAGAGGTTATCTTCCAGGACGTTCATGTTTCAGGACATGCCTGTCAGGAGGATATCAAGCTTATCTATACACTGGTTAAGCCTAAATATTCAGTGCCTGTCCATGGAGAGTACAGACACCTTATTGCTCAGAGCAGGATTGCAAGAGAGCTTGGAATGGACAAGGACAATATCTTTATCCTTCATTCCGGAGAAGTACTTGAGCTTGATGAAAACGGCGCCAAGGTTGCCGGAAAAGTCCCTGTTGGAGCTATTTTGGTGGATGGTCTTGGTGTTGGAGATGTAGGAAATGTTGTTCTTAGAGACAGACAACATCTTGCAGAAGACGGTATAGTTATAGTAGTATTTGGTATCGACAAGGCAAGCTGTCAGATTGTATCAGGACCAAGTATTGTGTCCAGAGGATTTGTATATGTCAGGGAATCTGATAAACTCATTGATGACGCCACTGACCTTGTATATGATGATGTCACAGAGGCCCTTGAGAAAGGGATCACAGATTGGGCTAAGCTTAAAAATATCGTAAAGGATGCCCTTAGTGATTACATCTGGAAAAAGACAAAGAGAAGACCTATGATAATGCCTATTATCATGGACACCAACTTCTGATGTCTTTTGAGGAGACTTATTTATGAGCGCAAAAAAAATAATACTGGGGCTACTTGATACCGCAGTAAAGGTAGCATTTGTCATTGTGGTGGCGATGCTTATCTCAAAATATGCCAAGGTTGCATATAATTATGGCTATCACATTTTTAACCAGACAGCTGTATCCTCCGGTACAGGAAGGACCGTTACTTTTACAGTAGGAAGCGGCGATTCAGCAGATACCATAGCAGAGAACCTTTTGGGAGTTGGACTTATTACAGATAAAAATCTCTTTAAGCTTCAGGAGAGATTCTCTGAATACCACGGAATGGAGCAGTCAGGAACCTACGAGCTAAGCACATCAATGACTCCTGAAGAGATGCTTTCAATAATGTCAGGTGGACAGAAATCTGACGATGCAGAAGCTGGTAGTGATACGCAGACTGAGGCTGAGCCAGAGATAGAAACACAGACAGAGGCGCAGCCAGAACCCGCTGAGGAACCAGACAATGGCTGATCAGGACAGGATTACAACTTTTATCAATTCCCTTGATAGAGGGAATGCCCCATATCTCGATGATGTGGAGAGAGAGGCAATATCAGGAGAAGTGCCTATTATCCGCAAGGATACACAGACACTTCTTAAATTTTTAATGGCGCAGAACAGACCTGTAAACATCCTGGAGGTCGGCTGCGCTGTTGGCTTTTCAGCTCTTCTAATGGCCGAGTACTCAGGGGATGATACCAAGATCACCACCATTGAGAAGTATGAAAAGAGAATTCCAGTAGCAAAAGCCAATTTTGAAAAATATGATCATGGGAAAAAGATAACCCTCCTTGAGGGAGATGCTATGGACATCTTAAAAACTCTTTCTTCTGGATATGATTTTATATTTATGGATGCTGCAAAGGGGCAGTATATAAACTTTTTGCCAGAGTGCCTCAGACTCCTTAATAAGGGAGGCCTCCTTGTATCTGACAATGTACTGCAGGACGGAGATGTTTTTGAATCCAGGTTTGCAGTAACAAGGAGAAACAGGACCATACACGCAAGAATGAGGGATTACCTCTATGAGCTGACCCACAATGATCAGCTAAATACAGTGATACTTACAGTTGGAGATGGCATGAGCCTCTCTGTGAAGATTTAAGAAAAGGTGAATTTATGAAAAAACCGGAGCTTTTAATACCTGCCAGCAGTCTTGAAGTTTTAAAGACAGCAGTAATGTTTGGCGCAGATGCAGTCTATATTGGAGGCGATGCTTTTGGTCTTAGGGCCAAGGCCAAGAACTTCAGTAAGGAAGAGATGAAGGAGGGCATTGAATTTGCCCATGAGCATGGCGTTCACGTCCATGTCACAGTAAATATCCTTGCTCACAACTATGACCTTGACGGAGTTGAGACTTATCTTCATGAGCTAAAAGAGCTAAAGCCAGACGCTCTTATAATCGCCGACCCTGGTATTTTTATGAAGGCCAGAAGGATTTGCCCTGAAATAGACATCCATGTATCTACCCAGGCCAACAACACCAACTACGAGACCTACATTTTCTGGCATGATCTTGGAGCCAAGAGAGTTGTTGCAGCAAGAGAGCTTTCAATGGCAGAGATCAAGGAGATAAAGCAGAGGATCCCTGAAGACCTTGAAATGGAGAGCTTCATTCACGGAGCAATGTGCATCTCATACTCAGGAAGATGTCTTTTGTCCAATTACTTCACAGGCCGTGATGCAAACCATGGCGCCTGCACACATCCATGCAGATGGAAGTACGCAGTTGTTGAGGAAAAGAGACCTGGTGAGTATCTGCCGGTTTATGAAAATGAGCGCGGAACATATATCTTCAACTCAAAGGACCTTTGCATGATCGAGCACATTCCTGAGCTGGTGGACGCAGGAGTTGACAGCTGTAAGATCGAGGGAAGGATGAAGACAGCCCTTTACGTTGCAACTGTTGCAAGGACCTACAGAAAGGCCATTGACGACTTCTTTGAATCTGAGGAAAAGTACAGACAGAACATGCCATGGTACCTTGATCAGATATCAAAGTGCACCTATCGCCAGTTCACAACGGGCTTCTATTTTGGCAAGCCCAGCGATGAGATGCAGATCTATGACAACAACACATATGTGAGCGAATATATCTATCTTGGAATTGTGTACGACATCGATGAGAGAGGCTTTGCTAAGATTGAGCAGAGAAACAAGTTCAGTGTAGGGGATGAGATTGAAATCATGAAGCCCGACGGAACAGATGTAAAGGTTCGTGTAAATGGCATGTACACTGAGGATGGAATAGCTGTTGAGTCATGTCCTCATTCCAAGGAGATCATTTATCTTGATCTGTCTGAGCGTCCAAGCCGCTACGATATTTTGAGAGTAAGTGCGCAGCCAGAAAAGTAATATCAAAAAATACTTCAAGTTTTTGGATTATTATTGTAATATGTATGACAAATATTATTTATGAAAGGTCGTAGCACTATGAGCAGCAAGGTTAATGTGGAAGAAATTTTCGGCCAGAACGTCTTTACCCTTTCCAAGATGAGAGAGCGTCTGCCAAAGAATGTATACAAAGAGGTTGTGAATGTAATTGAGCACGGAGGAGCACTGTCCAAGGAATCCGCTGACGTTGTAGCCAACGCCATGAAGGACTGGGCTGTAGAAAACGGCGCAACACATTACACACACTGGTTCCAGCCTCTTACAGGTATCACAGCTGAGAAGCATGATTCCTTTGTGGGAAGCGCAGACCAGGACGGCCGCATGCTTACTTCTTTCTCTGGAAAAGAGCTTATAAAGGGTGAGCCTGATGCTTCCTCATTCCCTTCCGGAGGACTTCGTGCTACTTTCGAGGCAAGAGGATATACAACCTGGGACATCACTTCTCCTGCATTCCTTAAGGAATCCGGAGCAGGTGTAACCCTCTGCATCCCTACTGCTTTCTGCTCATATACTGGAGAAGCTCTTGATAAAAAGACTCCTCTACTTAGATCAATGGAGGCTGTAAACAAGCAGGCTTTAAGGATCGTAAGATTATTTGGCAACGACACAGCTACAAGAGTCAACGTTTCCGTTGGACCAGAGCAGGAATACTTCCTGGTTGACTGGGACAAGTCAATGAAGCGTGAGGACCTTATCTTTACAGGAAGAACTCTCTTTGGAGCAATGCCTCCTAAGGGTCAGGAAATGGAAGACCATTACTTTGGCGTAATCCGTGAGAGAGTCGGAGAGTTCATGAAGGATCTTAATACTGAGCTTTGGAAGCTTGGTGTTCCTGACAAGACACAGCACAACGAGGTTGCGCCTGGTCAGCATGAGCTTGCTCCTATCTATGAGACTGCCAATATAGCAGTTGACCACAATCAGATCATTATGGAGACCATGAAGAGAGTTGCTGAGCATCATCATATGAGATGCCTGCTTCACGAGAAGCCTTTTGCTGGTGTAAATGGCTCAGGTAAGCACGACAACTGGTCTCTTTGCACAGACGATGGCAAGAACCTTCTTGATCCAGGTGATACACCTAACAAGAACGTTCAGTTCCTTTTTGTACTTGCCTGCATTTTAAAGGCAGTAGATACTCATGCGGATCTGTTAAGACAGAGCGCTGCAGATGTAGGTAATGACCACAGACTTGGTGCCAATGAGGCTCCTCCTGCGATCATCTCTGTTTTCCTTGGAGAGCAGCTTGAAGACGTAGTAAGACAGCTTATTGAGACTGGTGTAGCCAAGTCAAGTAAGAGAGGTGGCAAGCTTAAGACTGGTGTTTCAACTCTTCCTCAGTTTGAGAAGGATGCCACAGACAGAAACCGTACATCACCATTTGCATTTACAGGTAACAAGTTTGAGTTCAGAATGGTTGGTTCATCTGACTCCATGGCCAGCTCCAATACAACACTTAACACTATCGTTGCTGAAGCTTTCTGTGAGGCTGCAGATATCCTTGAGAAGGCAGATGACTTCGACATGGCAGTTCATGACCTTATGAAGGAGTACTTAACTGACCACCAGAGGATCATATTTAACGGTGACGGATACTCAGATGAGTGGGTAAAAGAGGCTGAGCGCCGTGGACTTCCAAACATCAAGTCAACTATTGAGGCTGCTGACACTCTTACAACCAAGAAAGCGATCCAGCTCTTTAGTGACTTTGGCGTTTACACCAAGACAGAGCTTGAGTCAAGAAAAGAGATAATCTTTGAGAACTATGCAAAGACCATCAATATCGAAGCTCTTACAATGATAGACATGGCTTCCAAGCAGATCATCCCTGCTGTAATGAAGTATGCAGGAAGACTTGCTGGCGATGTAAATGCAGTAAAGGCAGCAGGTGCTGACGAGAGTGCACTTCTTTCCGAGCTTAAAGAGATCACTGCAGAGCTCACCAAGATGAAGAAAGCTCTGGAAGATCTTAAGACCGTTGAAAATAAGGCCAGAAAGATCACAGATGCAAGAAAGCTTGCATATTTTTACAAGGACAAGGTAAGACCTGCCATGGATGCACTTCGTGATCCTGCAGATAAACTTGAAATGCTTGTGGATAAAAAAGACTGGCCATTCCCAACTTATGCTGATCTTTTATTTGAGGGATGAGCCCTCAAAGTGCCATAAATACTGGAGCTTAAAGAAAATAAAAAAGTTTTGAAAAAGTACTTGCTTTTTTATATGGTCTCAAGTATAATTACTACTTGTCGATGGGCTATCGCCAAGCGGTAAGGCAACGGACTCTGACTCCGTCATTACGTAGGTTCGAATCCTACTAGCCCAGCTACTAAAGCGAGATTGGTAACAATCTCGCTTTTTTTTAAACTTATGTTCAAGGGGTGTGCCATGTATACATTTGATTCCAGGATCAGGTACAGTGAAGTTGATAAGGATGCGTATCTTACAATTGAGTCGCTTATAGACTATTTCCAGGACTGCTCAACCTTCCAGACTCAGGACGGTCCTGCCACAGTGGAATATCTCAAGGAAAGAAACATCGCCTGGGTTTTAAACTCCTGGCAGATAGTCATAAACAGATACCCGAGGCTATGCGAGGAAGTCACGATAGGAACTATTCCTTACGAACTCAAGGGTTTTTTTGGCCACAGGAATTTCTTTATGGATACCAGGGATGGAGAAAGGCTGGCAATTGCCAATTCTGTCTGGACATTGTTTGATTTTGAAAAAGGAGTTCCTGCCCGCATAACTCCAGAGATTGTAGAAGCTTATCCCCTTGAAGAGAGGCTTCCCATGGACTATGGAGACAGAAAGATTGTGGTTCCAAAAGAAGCAGAAGTGCTGACAGGAGAAGAGATCCTGGTAAGAAGCCATCATCTTGATACCAACAACCATGTTAATAACGGGCAGTACATCAGGATGGCTATTGAGTCACTTCCTGACAAGGCCATAAAGGTGGCTGCGTTAAGAGCAGAATATAAGAAACAGGCGCTTTTGGGAGATACACTTTTTCCTGAGATCAGGAAAGTTTCAAAAAATGGTGCAATGACTTATACTATTAATTTGAAGGACGATAAAAACAGTCCGGTATGTATTGTTGAACTGACAACGCAGTGATGTTGCTGCAGTTTCTTTAGAACGGAGGACATAATGATCAGATTAGGTGAAAAACAGACACTTGTAGTAATCAAGAAGGTTGACTTTGGAGTTTATCTTGCAGAAAAAGCTGGTAGCGAGGAGAAAGTTCTTTTGCCAGTTAAGCAGGTTCCACAGGGAGCAGATCTTGGAAGCAGCATAGAGGTATTTATCTACAAGGACTCTGATGACAGGCTCATTGCTACCACAAGTGAGCCCAAGATCATGCTTGGGGACGTAAGGGTCCTTAAAGTTAAGGAAACAACCAGGATTGGAGCATTCATGGACTGGGGTCTTGAGAAGGATGTGCTTCTTCCTTTCAAGGAACAGACTGCCAAGGTGAAGGCAGGAGATGACGTGCTGTGCGCTATGTACATTGATAAGAGCAGCCGTCTGTGTGTTACTATGAATGTATATAAATATTTAAAGAGCGACAGCCCATACAAGAAAGATGACAAGGTAATGGGAACGGTCTATGAGATGAGCGACAATTTCGGCGCTTTTGTGGCTGTTGATGATATTTACTCAGGCCTTATAGCTAAAAAGGAGCTTTATGGAAATCTTAAGATAGGCGACAGGATTTCCGCCAGGGTTGTGTCAGTAAAGGAAGATGGAAGGCTCAACTTAAGTGTAAGGGAGAAGGCTTATCTTCAGATGGATACTGACGCTGATAAGATATTTGCCATGATCGAGGATAATGGCGGTAAGCTGGGATTTACTGACAAGGCTTCGCCAGATCTTATAAAAGAAAAAACAGGCATGAGTAAGAACGAGTTTAAGCGTGCAGTGGGAAGACTTCTTAAAGAAGGCAAGATCGTTATAGGAGAAACTTCTATCGAACTTAAGTAAGGAGGCGGATATGGATTACAAGAAAGCCAATAGAGCTTTTTTATACATGATCCTCGCAACTATATGCTTTACTATGCTGTATACGGTATGGATGATCGGTACCATGACCGCAATGCCGGTAATGCTGAACAATTTTCTGTCAGAGATGATGATCTTTATACCGGCGCTGGCCATGGTCTTTTTCCATGGTGACAAGATATCTGTTCTTGTACCGTTTAAGAAGATCAGGATTCCATCAGCTCTTTTGATACCACTGTATGTACTTTTACTGTTTCCTCTGGTGGTATTTATCAACTCATTGTCCATGCTGTTTGTTGACAATACAGTTGTGGAGATGGCTGATCAGATCCTGGAGCTTCCTTTATGGCAGATGGTCCTTTCCATTGGAATTTTTGGACCATTTATTGAGGAGTTTGTGTTTAGGGGAGTGCTCCTTCAGAGCTATCAGAGAACGGGCAGAATAGTAGGATCCATTGTCCTTTCGTCAATACTGTTTGGTATGATGCATCTTAATATCAATCAGTTTGCCTATGGTGCAGCCATGGGTATAATGTTCGCACTTTTGGTGGAGGCAACTGGAAGTGTGCTTTCATCGTTTTTGGCACATGCGCTTTTTAACACGGCAGAAGTTTTGCTGATGTACATGGAAAAAGATGTACTTACCCAGGCCCAGGAGTACATGGACAGCATGGAGCTTAAAAATACCATCCTGATCTCGGTAGGCGTGTATTTCGTGCTTGCTGTGATAGGAACTGCCCTTGCGCTGTGCGTACTCGTTAAGATAGCCAGCCTGGAAAAGAGGCAGGAATTCTTTGCAGGTATTCCAAAAAGCAAAAAGCAAGGGTATAAGCTGCTTAGCGTTCCGCTTATCATAGCCATTGTGATATCCCTTGCGTACATGATCGGAATGGAGATCATTTTCAAGATAACAGGCGTATAAAGACATTAAAAAGACCCGTTCCAAAGAGCGGGTCTTTTTGTGCATAAAAGCACATTTGATGGCTGTCATACGCTGATGTCAAAGTTGGCTCCAACGTTTGGATCCAATGATGGAGCAGGTGCGGCTTCTATGGTAGAGACCATGGCTGCGCCAGCTTCCTGCATGTTGTCAAGACTCTTTGAGAGCATTGCAACTCCAAAATCATTAAGAACCTGTCTCTGAGACAATGCCATCGATAAAGCAGGAATATCCATAGGCACCTCCTTGTGAAAGAATCCACTTTATCTTATCTTTTGTATCGGAGATTTAGTTCAGAAGTATAAGACTGAAATCAGAAAACCATAGCTAAAAATGGGTGATTTTTTTTGTGACTTTTGACTACAAAACTTAAAAAATACACAAAAAAGATGGTGGTTTCTATGGATTTTTTTGTACATTTATATTAAAATGTAAAAGTGATAGTCTCTATTCACGATAATAAGTAATATTATGCACTACACAACGTGCAAGAAAGAGTGGCACATGATTTCCAATCAGATTTTACAGAACACAATAGACGGGCTTAAGAACATAGCACACGTGGATCTTTGCGTCCTTGATATTGATGGAAAAGAGGTTGCATCCACAACCACTGATATAGGA
>NZ_JAGAYD010000090.1 GCF_017940685.1 Butyrivibrio sp.
ACAGGCCTTTTGGAATATCACGTTTTTAAACGGGAATCTCAAAAGAACCATCTCCTTGATCTTTTCAAGCATCTCCTCAGATACACCTGCGTGGGTGATAAATACAAAGTCAAGATTGGGTTTAGCATTCCTTGGAAGCGCATATTCTATGTACTTTTTATATCCTTTCCAGGTGTCCCCAAAATGAGCTCTGTCAAGCCTGAAAACGCCGTCTTTTATCAGCATGAAAGGCTTCATTCCTATTGACTGCATAAAGCCATAGGTTCCCTTGCCCACAAATCCTCTCCTGTAAAGGACTACCGGATCACTGGCCACAAAGGTGCAGTGAATGTTCTTTTTGATGTTATTAAGTTCCCCCAATATGTTGCCAGGAGTAAGGCCCTGTCCTGCCATATGATATGCCAAAAGAGCCATGATGCCCATGGCGCTTGAGTTGATGCCGGAGTTGTAAACATAAACATTTCCGTAGGCCTTTGCAGCCTCTTTTGCATTCTCATACTCCTTGCTGATCTCAGCAGAAATGGTTATGTGAATGACCTGATGGGCCTTCTTAAGCTCTTTTTCAAAGAATTGCTCAAATTCAGCCACAGTCGGTGGCTCAGATGAGAAGTTCTTGCCCTCCTCCATATAGCGAAGGACTTCATCCGGATCAGCCTCTATTGCGTCGTAATACTCCCTTCCATCAGAAAGTACCTTAAATGGTATGGCATCGATCTGAAGATTTTTGAGAATGATATCAGGAAGATCGCTCATGCTGTTTATTGTGATGGCAACAGGAATCTTTCTGGTGTATCCCCTTGAAGATTTGGTCTGGGCGCGTAGCGTTTCAGTACTGGTCTGGCGGGTCACAATAGTCTCAGGAAGGTGGGCCAAAATAGTCTCTTCAAGCTGCTTCCCCGAAACTGGTTTTACAAGATAACCATCAAAACCACTGGATGAGTAAAGCTCCCTGTTTTCACTTCCAGCATTGGCTGTAAGGACAATGATCGGAGCGTGATTATTTCTTCCTCCTGCCTGTTTTCTGATCCTCTGCATGCACTCTATTCCATTCATGCCTGGCATCAGATGGTCCATAAGGATGATGTCATACCGGATATTTGCAGTCATGGAAAGAGCTTCCTCTCCGCTATCTGCAGTATCAATGGCCATCTTGGTTCCAAGAAGGAGCTTTTTCTCGACTTCAAGGTTCATCTCATTGTCATCAACAATAAGAACCCTTGCTTCAGGAGCAGTAAAGCTGACTTCATAATCTCTTCCTGACACAGCACTTCCATAGTTGGCAATATCTATCTCTCCAACCGCCATAGGATTGGTTATCTTTTGCCAAAGGGAAACAGTAAAAGTAGACCCCTGTGTATAGACGCTGCTGACAGTTATATCTCCGTTCATCAGCTCTACAAGCTGCTTTACTATAGAAAGTCCAAGTCCCGTACCTTCGATCTTGGTGGTATTTTCCTCATCAACTCTCTGAAAGGCATTGAAAATATAGGGAAGCGTATCCTGCTTTATTCCAATACCTGAATCAGTTACGGAAAACAAGATATGAACAGAATCATCCCTTATGTCCTCTTCTTCCATATGGAAGGTCACAGTACCTTCCTTAGTGTACTTTACGGCGTTGTTCAGGAGGTTGACCAGGATCTGCTTGATGCGCATTTCATCGCCAAAGAGCTCTCTTGGGATTGTGGGATCTATCTCCACCTTAAACTCAAGGCCCTTTTGCTCAGCCCTTAGCCACATCATGTTTACAATGTCCGAAACCAGAGTAGCAACGCTGTAGTTAACTGGTACAATGTCCATTCTTCCAGCTTCAATCTTGGAAAGGTCCAGGATATCATTTACAAGGGCAAGCAGCATTTTTCCTGCTCCCTGAATATTGGCAGCATCCTTTTTGATCTCATCGGATGCGTCTTCCTGTCTTAGTATTATCTCATTAAGACCAAGAATGGAGTTTATAGGAGTCCTGATCTCATGGCTCATACTGGAAAAGAATCTGTTCTGTGATTTATTAAGTTCCTCAACCTTTTTGGTCTCTTCTTTAGCTCTTTTGTTCTCAGCCCTAAAGAGCCACTCAACGAACCACACCATTACGCAGCAGATGATGCCCACAAGTATGACAGAAATAAGAGAGTCAATGTAGTACATTCTCTCCGAGTGGTGAATGACCCTCTCAGGATGAAAATAGCCATCAAGATAAAAGCCTATGGTCTCCGCCGTTATAATGGCCAGCATAACCGGCTTCCATTTTCCAGAAACTACAAGTCCAGTGTAAAGATAAGCAAAGATGATCCATACAGCGCCGCCACCTCTTATGCCACCGCCGTAGTAAAAAACTATTGGAAGGATCACCGCCAGGATTGCAACTACCGTAAGCCTTACTGCGATTATTACCCTGTTCCTTTTAATAGCCAGAACAGTCATTATAGGCGCAACAGCAACAGTGACAGCAAGCGTCGTGATCTCCACTATGTTTTCACCGGTAATGATATCTCCAATAAGCGCCAGTGCTATGAAGAATACAGTTATGAATGTCAAAAGTATATAAACTCGGTCTCTAAAACTTCTGGAAGGATCCTTAAGGCCATCGACCATTTTCCTAAACATCTTGATCATCAGCGCTTACCTCCCCTGTTTCCAGCCTTGCCCTCAGTCACTACACGCTGCATCACTCTCTCAAAATCGCTGATAATGATAGGCTTAGAAATAAAGCCATCGAAGCCTTCTCTTAGGAACATCTCCTTCGCTCCGCTGACTGCATTGGCAGTTAAGGCCACAATGGCCACCTTTTTACCATCTCTTTCTGCCGCACTTCTTATCCTCTTCATGGCCTCAACACCATCCATCTGTGGCATCATGTGATCCATGAAGATTACGTCATATTCATTTCTGCCAAACTTATCCAGTGCTTCCATACCGCTGTCTGCAGTATCTATGATCATCTTGTATTCTTTAAAAAGACCTGTGGCCACCACAAGATTCATTGGCTCATCATCTACTACAAGGGCTCTTATACCCTCAAGATCAGGCTTTTCAAAATTTTCTTCAAAGGAAACAACGTTTCCGTTTGTTGTTCCATTAAGTACCTGAACAATAGACATACCATAAACTGGTTTTCTTATGATGATCGCTCTTGTATCTTTTTTAGCTACATAGTCTTCCTCTGCTGTTATTGACAGAACAATGCCTTTATCAAGCTCATTTTCAAAGTAATCCCTGTCATGTTCATACTCAACATCGCCAACAAACGCATGAGTTATATCACCTCTTGCAATGAGCTTTTTAAAATCATCAATGTTGCTTGCGAAGAACAGATTGTGACGAAGGCCCCTGGCCAGATTTTCAGACATGTTCTTGTACATAAGTCCAAGACCTGGTACCTCATATCTGTTTAGCCAGTTGTAGATAACAACATTTATGAAGCTGCTTGTATTTATGGACATGCAGGGAGATGGGTCAATAACCTCCTGGAAGATACTGATCCTTACAGTGGTGCCCATATTTTTCTGGCTCTCTATCTTAACAAAGCCGTCCATACTGCGGACAAGTCCAAGAACTACTGAAAGCCCAAGGCCGATACCTCCGGTACTTCTGTCTCTCTTTTTATCAGCCTGATAAATGCCCTTTGTTATCCTGCTCAGATCCTTCTGGCTCAATCCAACACCGGTATCTGAAACTTCAATAATGAGGTTTACACCGTAGTCCTTTTTATAGGCAGTTATTTTAAGGCAGGCTCCTCCAACTCTTGTGAACTTAAAAGCATTATCAAGAAGGTGACTTATGATCTTTTGGATCTTTTTCATATCTCCCTTCATGACAGAAGGCACTTCCGGGTCCAAATCCACTACGAAATCCAGGTCTATCTTGTCTCTTAGAGTGTTATAGCCAATAAGTACGTCATTAAGCAGAGATGTGATCATATATCTCTCGTTCTCTATGATGACGTTATGCCTCTGGATCTCACTGTAATCCTGAATATCCTCTATCTGGTGAGATATGCGAAGTCCTGCATTTTTTATGGTCTGTATATCTTCTCTGCGTTCTCTTTTCAAAATAAGGTCTGTAAGACCATTTATTACGTTGATAGGGGTACGAAGCTCATGGGAGAGATTGACAAGAAAATCTTCCATGTCATGGTCATTGGATCTTATGGTGTTTTCCAGCTTGTCCACAGCTGAATTGCTCTCTAATATCTTTTCAACAATGGTTTTAAGTACGATGTACAGACAGACCATAGAGATCACATGCAAAAGTACTCTTGATATGGTCATGGAGTCAAAGACAACTTTATCCCGCTTTGCCATCACTATCTGAGTGGCGATAAGGACCATGAACTCTATAAAAATGAGCCTCATAAAATCAATTCTTTTTATCAGGGCAGCAACAGCCATAAGAAGCGCAGCGACTATATACAGGTCAAAAAAGCTGCTCTTGTGAACTCCATGGAAAAAAGCTATGAACATGGAAAAGATCAGATAGAAATCCTCTCTGAATCTGGCTGTTCCCTTCTGAGTCACGTGCATCCATCCGGCTCCAACCACTCCGGCTATGATAACTGGAGGCATCCAAAATTCCCACCCCTGGGTTGCGCTCTCAAGGATGGCTCCGACGCCTGCAATTGAAAGTATTGCGACTACGGTATTATGGGTCTTTATGGTCTGTTGATGATTATCTCCCACAGTTTGCTGCTCCTTTAATGGCCATTTTTGCTTTCTCTGTCCTTTACCAAAAGCTGTCTTGTGTATCTGATGACGTTCATGATATCTGTAGTGCCATTGGCACAGTAGCACGCCCCAATATATGTCCTGCACTCTTTTTCATTAAGATACTTCTTGGCTCTTTCAAGATCGTTAAGGAACGAGTACTCATCATTTTCAAAGCCAAAGCATACAAATTCTTCGCCGGATACAGCATAGACATTTTCATCGCCAAAAGCATCCATGAGACACCTTGCAGTATTTCTAAGTATAGCTTCAGTATTCTCGTGGCGGATATTGTCATTGATCTCACGAAGCCCCGCCACCTCACATACCACATATCCAAAGGGCTGTGAATAATCCATCTGTTTTTCTGCGAACTCACTCATAGCACTTCTGTTCATGGCACCTGACACAGGGTCGTGGTAGCTGTAATAGAGCATCCTCTCCTGCTCCTTGCGCTGACCTATGAACTGGCCAAAAAAGTATGCCATGATGTCCATAACTTCATCGACACTCTTTACGCGCTCAATCTCAATATCATTGACCGCCAGAAAGCCAAGGAGCGTATCACCAAGCTTTATGGATTTATATTCGTTGTTGCCTTCATAGCAACTCATCTTTTCAAGGAACTGCTCTTCGCTATTTTCGTAGTTCAGAACAAGGGTTTCTTTGGGCATAGGATCAAGACCCTCTTTGAACCACTCATAGGTGATCTTAAACTTCTCTTTTTTCTTATCCTCATAGATAAACGCACGGCTTGCCCCAAGCTCTTTTGCAATATACTCAAGAAGCATCCTGATGCTGTCTGATGGGTTTTTGGTGCTGACTGCCACCTGCAGCGAATGGTTTATGAATCTGTCTCTGTCAACAGCCGCCTGGTCTCTCATCCACCAGTTTACAAACTGTGCCATGACCGTTGCCAAAAACAGCACCATGCCTATTCTTATAAAGAAGCCAAAATGATGGCTCCAGAGATCAAATAGATAAACGACCAGTTCAATTATGCTGCACACAGCCATTTCAAAGAACGCAAATGTAATGATCTTGTTCTTAACAGGAAGATTTCTTCTCTTGCAGTACATAAAATCATCTATCAAAAGAGCTGTCACAAGAACGATGGTGGTAATAACAGCAAGAATTTCAAAAGGAACGAAACTGTTCATCATGTCAGCATCCGCGTAGAACCTCAGTCCCATGATAGAAACAGTTATGATAAGCGTTGCAAAAAAGGCCACATACTCATAGGTTTTTCTTTTTTGCCTTGTGGAAGAATTGAGGAACCTCACAAAAGGATACGGCACCATCATTACAAAAAGCCTGTTAAAGACGCGCCACATTATATTGATGCCTGACAATGTCTGGATTACTGGCATTCCTCCAAGGATCCACAGACCAAAGAGACCTGAACCAACACCCAGGTCAAGAATATCCAGCGGAATACCCTTTTTATCAGATATTCCAAGCCAGATAAGTATGATTATAAAACCAAAGAAGATAATAAGGAGCGTCAGAAAAAGTGATATGGCATTCTGACTGACCATCATATGTATGTAGTCTGATGATTGTCCCAAATAGACATTATAGACTTCGCCAATCCTTGACTTTATGCTGAGCCTGTAAATCTCAATTATCACGCTCTTTCCGCAGTCATGCTCACAGAGCCCTACACTATGAAATACCGTTCCTTCACCAAATCCAGTAAGGTTCTCTTTGGGCTCATATGCGTATATGCAATCACCATTCATGTAAACCTTAACGTTGCAGTATTTTGATAAAAAGCACAGGCTGTCGCCATCCTTAAGATCATCAGGAAGCGTATTAGTAAGCGTCACATTCCCGGCAAAAGATTTTAATTCGGTTATATCAAGATTGTAGGTATTTCCGGCAGAATCATGCCAGTTGTCCGAAAAGTAAACTAGATTTTCTGAAAAGTCCCGCCCAAAGGCATCAGTAAAGAAAAGTGCATAGAAAAACACCACCAGCACCAGCGCTGCAAATATCAGATTGTAATAAAATATAGTACTTAGAGGTTTTTTGTTGTCTTTCATAGGCAGCTACCCTTAAGTTTGTAACAAGACACGGGGACGGTTCTACTGTCTCATTGTGCACAACATGACACGGGGACGGTTCTTTTGTCATATTTTACTGGATGCGCTTGTCGCCCCTTCTGTCTATGCCTTTTTTCTCGTAGTACTCAGCCTTAGACTTGTACATTGCATCGTCAGCTTTTCTCTCAAGTTCGTGTATATTAAGCGCTTTATTGTCTGTATAGGAAGCGTAGCCAATTGACAGTGACAGCGAATGGGAATACTGTCCATACCAGTTGCTGACCTGGTTTTCAATATCCCTGCAAACCGCCTGTGGCTCGTTCGTCCTTAGGATTGCAGCAAATTCATCTCCGCCAATTCTGTAAACCTTGCCCTTACTGCCTATGGCAAGCAAAAGACATTCTGCTGCGCCTTTAATGAGCTCATCGCCTCCTGCATGTCCCTTGGTGTCATTAACTTTCTTAAGACCATTAACATCTGCCGAAAGGATAACAAAGTCTTCCGGAAGCCCATTCTGCGCAAATTCGGCCAGATCTTCCTCATAACTTCGTCTGTTAAAGAGCCTTGTAAGTTCATCAGTCATGGCAATCCTGACAAGGCGCTCTTCTCTTCGCTTCTCCTCATCTACATTTCGCGTTGTAAATACAATCTGAGTAGGAACGCCATTTTCATCCAGTTCCACTGGAATGTACTGGGCTCTGAACCATCCATCGACCACATTGATGAAGTCATCACTTATAAGTCTCTTGCCAATAAGCCTTTCCTGTACCGTTCCAATATTTGTAAATCTAATAAAGTTTTCAAGTTGATCCGGCATTACACGTTCCCTGATCTTGCGGGTCATAATAGTATAAGGCATATTTTCGAGATCAATTGTGTATTTTTTCTGCTCCTTACCTCTTACTGACATCTCAGTACATTCTTTAAAATCAATAAGATTTACCTTGTCGTAAATATCAGCAATCGACTTAAGGATATTCATCTTGTCCTGTATTTCCGTATCCTTGGCCTTTTGGAGCTTGATAGTTGCCTCACAGCTGGCCATAAGTGAATTATAACGCACAGCCATTCCAAGTCCTGATACAAGAGTGAGGATAAAATAGTTTATGGCATTTATACTTGCTGCGTGATCCACCTGATAGATCATCCCAAATAAAAGCGCATAGGTCAGGATCGCCAGGATCATGCTAAACCAGGGTTTCAATACAATAAAGCAGACCAGCATGACTTCAACTGCATAAAATGTCAGCATCTGCTCTCCATCTGCATACTTACTGTGTGAACCCCACATAGCCCACAGCGCCATAAGCATATAATAGGTCGTGTTCAGGGCCACAACCTTCCAATGGTCTTCAAGTCCCTTTTTGAGAAGAAGGTTGGAAACCAAAAAGCCAGCAAGGCAAGTAAAAATGCAAAATAGCACACTATGAATGCTGATAAGCTCTTCTCTGCCGATGCTCTTTCTGGTCAGAATAAAGAAAGCCAAAGTTATAGATTCAAAAATGGCTACTATAATGGAAATATTCTCTATACTCTTGGTACTTGTCTCATCCATCAGTTTTTGAACTTCTTTGTCAACAACCGGGAAGAAGTATCTTTTCAGCATACTACCGCCTTTCGCTCATAGCCCCCTCATCTTATTCCACAGTTAAGTATATTATAATTCATATTTCGTATAAAAATTCATAAATTACTATAAACAAAAAAAGACCAACTCTTTCGAGTTGATCCTTCCAGTTTCGTTTGGAAGATGGGACTTTGAGCAGAGCACTTGGCGAGGTATTTTCGAGCCTAGTGCGAGCCATGGGTGAACACTTGACGAGGTTCTTTCGAGTCTAGTGTGAATCCCTGAACCCGCGCAGCATAAGCTGCTGGGTGAGAGTCCCCTTCTGCACGAAATAAAAAAGGAACCGGTCTAAACCGATTCCTTTTTTATTTCGTGCGGAAGATGGGACTTGAACCATCCTGACTTCCAAAAAATACAGAAAGAAAGGAGTCTTTGACACATCACATTCTTTTTGTAACCCAAAGTGTAACCCAATTAGATAATATTAAACATAATATGGATTAGGTTTTCCGATAAGAGCAATAATATCAATTATCCAACCTATGCAAAATAATCCTCCCGTAAGTAGATATAAAATACCCATTCCAATTTTACCTTCATAAAACTTATGTGCACCAAAGACCCCTAAGAAAATGCATAAAAGGAGTGCAGTTGTTTTATTACACATTTTTCCACGTGGTACACCCACAACGGTTGCGGCAGCCGAAGCGGCTGCTGATGCAGAGGAACTAGATGAATTGTTAATTATTATTGGTTGATTACTCGCACCTTCTAATTGTCCTACTTGCTTACCACACTTTGGACATACAACGCAATCATCATCAATTTCTGCGGCACAGAATTTACAATACATATGAATCCTCCATTCAAGAATGATTTTATAACTACATCAATTATATTAAACGTAACACCGACAATCAAGGCATATCACTTAATCATAAATAACTGTTCTTCCCCAATACATGTGTCTATGTCAGAACGAACATTATCAAACAAATCCAGTCTTATCTTATCATCACAATCGCCCTTGGATTGTTTCCATACTTCAAGCCGTTCCACTGCTTCCATGAATGTGCAACCGCTGAGCATCTGTTCTACATAGATGCTATCTTTATATGCATGGTTGACCTCTCCGAAATCATAGGCGTGGTCTCCGTAGATGACTAAAGACTTGTTGTTCTTATAGACCAGTTGTGTTCCATTCTTCCTTTTGGTAAATCGATCAGGGTATCTGTCAAGAAGATACTGTATAAGGTCTATGTCCTTTACATCATTTATTCTGTTCTGTGTTATTCCCTTCATTAAACTTAATCCTCCTATTTTACCTATAGTCTTTTATTGATATAAGGCTCGGGTGTGCTCGGGTAACCTCTCGGGTTGCTCAAGAACTCCAAGTCTCTCAGATTCCTTAGGTTCTCGAACTCTAAGACTCTCAATTTTGCTTAGGCTCTTGAACTCACAATTTCAGGAAGCTCCCAATACTTGGGAGCTTAAGATATCTCATTGCTAAAAATAAGCGACTTTAACTAAGTCCCCGATGTATCTCATCCGCAACAGATATCATTACAGTTATTCTTTTACGTACGTAAACTTCTCACAATCTCAGTTCTCCAAAACGCGACATCGGTATTTCTTCGCCATGGAATACTCTACTTATCTTGTTCCTATTCTTAATATGACCGACAGTAATCGAAAAGTGAGAAAAAAAACAACAATGGTATAAAAATTACACCTTCAGCCCATATCGTCTCACATACTGTTAGTGAAAGGAGGCGATAACATGGATACCGAAAAACTTACGCTTGATGAACTCATACAGCACTACAAGGACGAGTGCGATGAATACAACAAGCACCTCAACAACATTTACTTCTATGATGAAGATGCCAGTTCTGAGCACTTCTCCGAGAAGGTTGAAAAATACACAAGGCAAACACCCAACTACAACAGCGAAGAACGCTGAAGCCCCACCTTGGCGATAGTCAAGGTATAGGGGCTTAAACCTAGAAAGGAGGTCGCTATGGCAAAGTTTTCATTTCACTGTCAGTGCTACAAGAAAGAAAACATAAATGGCATCGACAGGCACAACCGAAGAAAAAACAAGCACTACGGCAATCAGGACATTGACACCGCATGTAGCAAGTTCAACCGCGTGTTTATTACACCTGATACAACGCTATATCAGGCATGCAAGAAACAGATTGAAGAGCGCGTTCTGTCACATGGTTCGCGCGTCACCCGTTCATCGAACTGGCTAGCGGAGTGTATCTTCTCTTATCCAGAAGAACTCCCCGCCGACAGAGCCGACGAATATTTCACATTAGTCATAGAATACATGCAGAACAAACTTGGAAAAGACAACGTTATCCAGGCTATATCCCACGCTGATGAGGCATATAGCAGAGGTACGGGACTGCAACATTTGCATCTTGATGTCATCCCAATTACTGCTGACTATAGACTATCCAGCAAGTCACTTATAAATCGGGACTTTATTCTCTCTGTTCATAATGAACTCCCGAAGTACTTGCAAAGACATGGCTTTAATGTCGAGCGCGGTTCTGCTGAGCATGAGGCTGCTGGACTAAGTACCAAAGAATACAAGAAGGCAATGGATAAAGAAGCCTCGCTTATCGACCAACGCCTCAATGCTTTGTCAGATGAATACAATAGGCTGGCGGAGGCTTATAATGCACTTGTAATCCAAAAGAAACACCTAGAACAGCGCAACATGAAGTTGGCTTATGACTTAATCAACCACAGACACATTTCCCGCTGAAAAATCCCGATAATTATCGGGATTTTTTTTCTTTATCTTCCAAGTCCTTAATTCTTCTATTGATTGACTTGAATGATGACCCGCCGTCCAGTTCTGCCAATATTTCTTCACATTCTTCCTTCAGAGCCTTTTCCTTTGAGTCCTTTAACTGGCTCTCGGCAAAGAACTTGGCATTTACAAGAATGAAGTGTTCTTCTTCCTCACCTGTTTCCTCGTCAACTTCTTTGATTAGTTTGTAAATCCTTGTACCGAATACCGCCTTCTCGCCTTTTGCTACTTGGCGTCCGTCCTTCTTCCAACCTTGGTACGTCCTGACTTCTTCTGTAATTCCTCGTAATAGTTTCTCAGTCTCAATAATCGCTGTATTGTTCATACTTAATATCCTCCTTGTTTAATTGTCTTTACATATGTAATATGACCGATTTAAATCAGACCGATTTTTTCCATACAGCCTTTTTCGGCAAAAACAAGCCTCAAACATGCATGGTTGAGCTATTGTTGTTAATTATTTACAAAAAAAATGATTTTTGAAGGACTAAAAAAGCTGTATACAGAAAATTAGGATCAAAAAAGCTGTACACAAATATTCTTCTATGCACATGGCTGAAACTGTGATTTTGGGGTTAATTAAGCCGAGAAGCATTCGAAATACAATGGGCAAGAGAAAATTCTAGAATTCTTCCCTGCATATAAAAATGAAGGGAGATAAACTTAATGAGCAAAAGAAGTAACCAGTTTAATAATGAGATGTCTAATGTTGTTAGAGTATCAACCAAAGAGATGAATGAAACCATTCTATCTTTGACTACCTTGTGTAAGCGAGGTATTATCCCAGTATGTGATGTGTCAGAGAAAATAGATGACGCAATAATGAAAAAAGAACTAGCAATCTTAGAGAAACACAAAGAGTTTTGCGGTATTTGGCAAAGCGAAGGCGATAAACGCTGGCGTACCAAAGTTCCAGACGCAACAAAGAAGGACGGCAGAAAGCTTATAGCCAAATCTACAAAAGAGGACCTTGAAAAATCAATAGTAGAGCATTATGAAAGTATCTATGGAGTTAAGCAGTCTTTAAGCACCATATTTAAGGATTGGATAATCTCCAAAGAACACTCATCGTCTTTGAACAACGCAAAGAAAATTAAATATGTTTGGGATAAGTATTATCAGGACAGTTCCATTTCAAAGAAACCACTAGAAGAACTTAATGTTGGAAACATAGAGGACTT
Organism: Butyrivibrio sp.; assembly: GCF_017940685.1. Lineage (GTDB taxonomy): Bacteria > Bacillota > Clostridia > Lachnospirales > Lachnospiraceae > Butyrivibrio. Next base: position 12,321 of record NZ_JAGAYD010000090.1, read on the forward strand.
TCTATATGCCCAGTTATCAGCGAATGAGTTGACAATGAAGCAGTACAACGAAATGAAATCTGTAATTAACTGTATGCTTGACTATGCAGTAGACCATGATTATATCCCTATAAACAGAGCGCGTTCTGTTCCACGTCCATCAAAAAACAAATTTCGTGTACCACCCCAAAAGCCACTTGAAGAGATTGTTTACACAGATGAAACCATGCTAGACGCAATTGATAGAGCCGAGGAACTATTTAAGAGTACTGGAAACACAGCGTATCTAGCCGTTTGTCTCAACTTTTCACTAGGCTTACGAGTTGGTGAGTTGGTTGCATTAGAAACAACCGACATCAGAGGTAGTATTATCCATGTTGGTAAGGAAGAACTTCACACCATCATTAAGGAAGGCGATAAGTACAAAAAACAAGGTACTAGCGTAGTAAACCACACTAAAACAACATGTGGTGAGCGTGAACTTCCACTCACTCCTGAGGGAATGGAGTTCATAAACATGGCGCTTGATTACAACAAAGAACATGGTTTTAAAGATAATGAGTTCATATTCCTTGATAGATACGGGCATAGGATACGTTCCGAATGTGTTGAATATGCTTTAAGAAATATCAACGGAACAAGAAACGAAAGAGATGGTTTTGATATCGTTGGTCGCCCTTCTGGCAATCATGCGATTAGACGAACTTACCTTTCAATCTTACACGAAAACGGTGTAGCCGACGGACAATTAAAAAACTCCGCAGGTCACAAGCATATTTCTACAACACAGGATTGTTACATTTATTCTAGAAAACCTGTTGAAGACTATGTTGAGATTTATGCGAATGCGCTAAGCCGTAAAAGAATAGCCAAAGATTTCAAGGACTGTAACCCAAGTGTAACCCAAAAGAACAAAGACAAAGAAAAAAGGCAAGTAGGTTAAAACCTGACTTGCCTTAATCTTACCTAGTGCGGAAGATGGGACTTGAACCCACACGACAAAGAAGTCACAAGATCCTTAGTCTTGCTCGTCTGCCAATTCCGACACTTCCGCGAACCTTCGTCCTTAGCGGCTTTTGCTAACCGCTTGTGACGACTTTTATATATTATCAAACGCACAACCTTAAGTCAACACCAAATTTCAATTTTTTTGCAAAAATCGTTATTGCGTTTATTTGTTGAGCACGTCAAGAATCTCCAGTGGATCTGAAACAAAGATATTTCCTGACACTCCGGCTTCTTCAAGCTCCCTGCGTGTACGAAATCCCCATAAACAAGAAATGCACTTTAGTCCTGAATTCATTGCCGTTTTGTGATCAACTTCGGAATCTCCAACGTAAATTGTCTCCTCTTTACTGCTTCCAAGTTCCTCCATAGCCGCCAGGCACTCGTCCGGATAAGGCTTTCTGCGAAGTCCATCTGCAACTCCGATTGCCACATCAACATAATCCCCAAAGTATATCTTAGTCAGCTCCTTTACAGCTCCCATAGGCTTATTAGAAACAATAGCCATCTTGTAGCCCTTTTCCTTAAGCTCCTTAAGAAGCTCTGGAATGTGCTTGTAGGGCCCTGTTTTGATATTGCAGTGCTCTTCGTAGTACTGCTGATACTCCTCTAATATCCTGTCAAACTCAGGATGCTCTTTCCCTCCTGTGACAGCTCTTTCCATAAGATACAAAGCTCCATTGCCTACCATATGCCTGATCTCGTCAATGGTCCTAAGTGGCAGGTCATAGCGCTCAAGAATCACATTCACTGAATCCGTTATATCCTCAAGGGTGTTCAAAAGAGTTCCATCCATATCGAAAATGACTGTTGTGATCTTACTATTATCCATTTTCCCTAACCTCAATTCCAATTAAAATCTATATTTGCAAAAAAATAACTCCAAAGCCATGAGCGCTTCGGAGCTAGTTTATCAGTGCAGAAGAAGGGACTTGAACCCTCATGTTGTTGCCAACACATGGACCTGAACCATGCGCGTCTGCCATTCCGCCACTTCTGCAAGCGACAAGAATAATAATACCGATTTTGGCAGCATATGTCAATGCCCTTATTTGAGAGTCAGCTTGTCTACATAGGCGCAGAGCTGCCTGGTAACGCCAAATAATGTCTTGTATTTAAGAGCCAGGTAAAGGAGCAGAAGTCCTGTTACACCAGCAGCTATAAACTGCACAATAGAGAAGCTGTTTAACGCCTCTCCCAAAAAGATACATGCACAGATAAGTAGCGCAGACATAGGGATCAGAAGCCTCACCATTTCCTGGTGGATCTCAGTGAGCCTAAGTTCCAGCCCCTCTCTTTCTTCCCATATCTCCTCTTCAGAGATTACATCATAATCAAGCTTTTCAAGATGTCTTAAGTAGTCTCTAAGTCTCTTTTCCATAATTCCTCCAAGTGCAAACATTAGTAAATTCAAGGTTCTTGCATTATATTATACGCTATTTCGTTACTATTTGCACGAACATTCTATCCTGCCACCCGGTGCATCACTCGCACACATCAGCAGTTGTATACCTCACCACCTTAGATAGCTCTTTTACCGGAACCTCCACCTGAAATCCAACTTTCCCTGCAGAGAAAAAAATAGTCTCAAAGCCATTAATATCCTCGTGGATAACAGTGGTAAAGCTCTTCTTCATCCCTATTGGCGAGCAGCCTCCGTGAACATAACCAGTAAGGGGCAAAAGCTCTTTTTGTGGAAGCATTGAAATAGCCTTCTCTGAAACTGCCTTGGCGGCCTTCTTAAGGTCCAGCTCCTTCTCAACAGGAATGACGAAAACGTAGTGTTCGCCGGACTTAGAGTCTGTCACCAAAGTCTTGAACACCTTGGAAGCATTCTCCCCCAGGATCCCTGCAATCTCAGTCCCTGTCATGTGCGGGTCCGGCTCGTAGCTATAGCTCTTATACTCTATCTTCTTTTGAGAAAGTAGTCTCATTACATTTGTCTTTTCTTCAGAATTCTTAGCCATCTTTTAAAATCTCCAAAATCTTTTTGTTAAACACATCATTTCCCGCGATCGCCTGGCCCAGGTCCACGCCTTCCTGATCTGTGGCGCACTCTCCGCAAATATCTATGCCAAGAAGCCGCAATTTTCCTTCATTCAGGGCACTGCATGTTCCGATACTCTTAGCCCTAAGCGTTCTTACAAGCTCAAGGACCTGCTCCGCCTCTGCTTCTCCCTGATCCCAGTTGGCTACAAGCTCATCTTTTTTTATCACATCCTTGTCAATTGACAGGTACATGGGAAAAGAGCTATTGGGAAGGGATACTTTTATACTGCCATCAGGCTCTTTTCCAAAAACATCCTCTATATCATAAAACCGAACTTTCGCCTTGTCAGCATCCGGAAGCTCGTCGATGAGCCCTCTGTCCGCCCCAATCACATGCACATCCCGCACAAACTCATTGTTATCAAGAACGTCCACGATCCAGCCACCACAGGACAAAATGTCAAACATTGGGCGCTGCATGTCCGGGTGATGATCTAAGACCACAAGAGAAAAAGATTCTTTTACCCTGCTCAAGTAAATTGACGACACGTAGTGATAGTTCCCGTTGTCTATGTAGTGAAGGCCGTACGGGAGAAAAGAGCTTGAATCGTACTCTTGCTGCACACTACCGCACTTAGAAATTGCCTTCTGGATCTTTTCTTTCGCCTCATCATCGCACATACAGTTCGTTCCTGATATGCCAGAAAGGTCAACAAAATGAGAGCTCTTATCTGACCGATAAAAGCTCTCCTGATCATAGATTTTAGAAAAATTAAGTATCGCTACATCAAAGTTCATTGTCTTATTTAGCAAGGTCTGAGAGGTGGATGATCGCATCGTCTCTTATGATGCACTCACCGTGCTCCTCAATAAACATAGCCTCCGGTGAATTGACCGTAAGCATATGGGAGTACTCAACTCCTGCCCTTCTCATATCATATATGATGCTCTCATCTGCAGACATAAGTCCTGCCAGCAGATAGTAGCGTCCCTTGTCCTTGTAAAGCGAAGAATCAACGATTGGAAGTCTCTGGACCACCTTGGCAAAACGCCCAGCCTGAGCGATGTCATCAAACTCCATCATGTACCTTGCATACTCTGAAAGAGGCTGATAGCTATACTCGTTTGACGGCTCCGACTCTGACTCGGGAAGGTCCTGAGTGTAGATCCTGTTGATTGTTTCTGAAACATTGGTGATGACATTGTTAAGGGCAACGCCCTTCTCCTTGCCAGTCTTGGCCTTGACCTCGTCCACCTTCTCCTGGGTCAGGGTCTTAAGGATCGTCTCAGCAGCGCCTCTGATCCTGTCTGCGGCCTTCTGGATGTCATCATTGGAGAGCTTGACTGCGAAGATGCGGATGCTGCCATCCATCATCATGTTCTTGCTCATCATCATAACCTCTGTCTCAGGGTCATAATCAAGCTGCGCTCCAACC
>NZ_JAGAYD010000091.1 GCF_017940685.1 Butyrivibrio sp.
ACAGACATGTATAACTGTTAGTTAAGCTCCTTGATGATATCTGATGAGAGGGGAATCCTCCCTTCAATCATTACTTAGATTTGGAAATAGAAACTATTAACTGTAGTCCTTAATGACTACATCATTACTATACTAGGAGGCAAATGAGTTACTTTTGCTTTTTGCTCCAGGTACCATCAGCAAGTGAAGGTATCTTTTTCCAATTACTGTTTCCGTATGCGCTCCATATCTTCTGCCCTTCTGCCTGTGAGGCATGGGTCTTATTCAGGTAATCAATGATCTCATCCTGCTTTATGCCAAGGTTCCCATCCGTATCGATTGCTTTGTATGTATTGGCAAAGGATTCTGTTGTAAGGCTTGGTATAAGCTGTTGTGCCTTCTGATAAGTTGCCCGTGGTCCTGCTCCGGATAATCCATAATCGGATAGCGTTTTGCTTTCCTCAATGATCTTGGCAGCTTCCTCAAGGTTGCCCTTCTCAGCTGCTGCAGTTGCGGACTTACCTGCTACTGAGTTGGATTTTACTCCGGCGCTCTTGGCTATGCCTTTTCCAGTAAGGGTATTAACTACCTCATCAATGCCGCCCTTGTCGTAGTTTTCCGCAAGTGCCTGGTTAGCCTTTGACATTTCTTTTCCAGTAACCTTGTTCTGAGTATAGGCCTTAGCAAAGGATTCCATTTTGGAATAGATCTCCACCTTATCAGCTCCGGAAAGGCTGTCGTATTCTTTTGTATCCATAAGCTTCTCAGCAAGTTCGTGCTTAAGGCTTCCGTATCCCTTTTGGAAGGCTGTCCAATCCTCAGGGGAAAGCTTTTCGCCGTCAACAGTTTGATTACTTGAGGCTGTGAGGCCGTAGTTAAGGACTTTGTTATCCCCGGTTTCCTCGTATAATGCCCTCAGTTCGTTATCTACCCTGTCGCTTGTATCCGTTGTGGTAGTAAGTGGATTCAGGAAGTTATTGAGAATCCTGCCACCTGTTCCAAGGCCGTAATCCTGCTGTTTAAGTTCCTCGCCCCATGTGCCCACAGAAGGCTCAAGTGCAAGCCTGTTGCCTGTTGCCTGTAAGGATGGTATTTGAGATTGCTTAAGGGCTTCTCCTGCTTCCTGCAATCCTGGTATCTTGGTCTGATAATACTTTGATTCTTGATCCCAGTACTTGGCAGCCTTACCCTTCTTATCGGTGTAGGTGGTGCGCTTGGTATCGTCAATGGTCTTTTCCACCTTGCCGCCAAGGGTAGGTATTAACTGGCTCGCAAAGTTCCCTGCTACGTTCCGCGCTAATGATCCAAATACATCCGTATCTGTATCAGCATAGCGGATTGATGATAATGTGTCCGCTACTCCGTTAAGCATGGTCATATCATTTATGGATTCAAGTGTGGAATCCCATTGAAAACATATCGAGGGTCCTTGCAATATCAGCCTGGTAATTGCTTGCTATGATCTCGTCCATATCTGTAAGGCTTAAGTTTTTAAATGCGTTCTTAAGCTGCTTGTTTTTGGATTTCTCAATCATATCGGAAATGCCATCAAGTACGTTCCGCCGCAGGCTGTCTTTTGCTGCCTCGTCTGTTCCGGTTAATATGCTTTCAACATCAATGTCCTTAAGCATATCGGAAACGCCTTTTGACAGTTCATCAATCCCATTGGATAGCTTAGGATTCTTGGCCTTAAAATCTCCAATCTGCTTATCAAGCAATCCGTAAGCCTTATCAATATACCCCTGTGGGGTTTTTGAATAATAAGCAATGGCTGCGTTAAACTGTCCGCCCTTTGTTGCTGCCTCCCGGGCATTGAGCATTATGTTACGTGCTTTTTGGTTGTACAGTTTGGCCGCTGCCTGATCTCCACTCTCAAGGGCCTCCTGTGCCATTTTTGAGTAGTCAAATGAGGCCGTAAACATTTTGTGCGCGTCAGCTCCGGAAAGTTTTCCAGGATCCAATTTCTCCCCGGCGTACTGCTTATAGATTCCGTCCAGGTCGTTTTCAACTGCTGCCTTGGCCTGCTCAGCTAATGCCCTCTCGTTGTCCGGATCGTACCAAAATCCGTTCTTGTCGGCGTATGCCTGTTTCTGCTCAGGGGTAAGGGTTTCTGTATTCTGCAGAGTACTATGGAGCTTGGAAAGCTTCTGCCCCTGTTCGTTTACTTCCAGGGCTGCCTTAGGTGTGGAAGGTGCTCCGCCCTGTTCTCCTGCTTTGAGTTCATCCCATAAATCCGCGGTGGTTTGTGGCTCTTTTACTGGCTCGATATCTCCAGTAAGCTTAAAGCTTGTGGGCGTTTCCTGTGGCACTTCCTTTGGCTTTTCGAGGCCTATATCCTCAGCCATGACTTTGTTTATACTAACGGAGTAAAGAAATTGTCAGTTGAATTAAGATAAAAAATGAGAGTACAAACCTTTTTGGGTATAATAAGTTCGTCAAAACAAAAAAACTCAGAAAAGGAGTACTCTCATGGACATTGTAACACTTTTAGAACAGCTTA
>NZ_JAGAYD010000092.1 GCF_017940685.1 Butyrivibrio sp.
CTGAAGAACTTGGTCTTTACATGGCAGGAGCTAAGAGAAAGGAGGTAACAGCCTGATGGGTTCATCTGATAATTCTAAAAACAGCTTTTTGGCAAAACCAGCTGTACAGTCCATTTTAGCTGCTATTCTCTGTATAATAATCGGACTTTTTGTTGGTTACATTGCACTTCTTATCATCAATCCTAAGGGTGCAACAGAAGCTATCATTACAATTTTAAAGAATTACTTTACTTATCCAACCAAGGCCGCGGCAATGAAGTACCTTGGAAACACACTTGTTAAGGCTGCTCCACTTCTTATGTGCGCGTTGTCGATTCAGTTCTGCTACCAGGCTGGACTTTTCAACATCGGAGCTGCCGGACAGTATGTAGCAGGCGCAGGTGCAGCACTGTTTTGTGCGCTTTCACTTAAGCTTCCTTGGATAGTGTGCCTCCTTGCAGCACTTATCGCAGGTGGTGTATTTGGAATAATCGTAGGACTGTTAAAGTCATATCTTAACGTTAATGAGGTTATTTCAGGAATCATGCTCAACTGGATAGGTCTTTACACAGTTAACATGCTTCTTTCGGGAGTAAAAGAGACTGCAAGCCCATATACAGTACAGGTTGCCAGCGTAAATGAATCAGCGCTCTTGCCATCACTGGGACTTGAAAAGCTCTTTTCAAATAATAAGTATGTAACAATAGCAATTCCACTTGCTATCCTCGTTGCGATACTTATTAAGATCATTCTCAGTAAGACAGTATTTGGCTATGAGATCAAGGCAACTGGTATTGCCAAGGATGCAGCCAAGTACAGTGGAATGAAAGAAAAGAGAAATGTGATCATAACACTCTTTATCGGCGGTGCACTTGCTGGTATCGGAGCAGCTTTCCTTTTCCTTTCAGGATACGAGCAGTGGTCAGTAACTCAGTCATCTGTTCCTTCAATGGGCTTTAATGGAATTGCAGCTACGTTCCTTGGTGGTCTTGATCCAATTGGAACAATATTTGCTTCCTACTTTATTCAGCACATTACAAGTGGTGGATCATACCTTGATAAGAACATCTATCCTTCACAGATTTCAGACTTTATTTCAGCTATCATCATTTACCTGTGTGGATTTGTATTATTCTTTAAGTTATATCTGAATAACTATTTGAGGAATAGACAGGAGAGAGCAAAAGAAAGAAAAGAAGGAGGTAAAAGATAATGGTATTACTAATTCAGTATACACTTTTATTTGCTTCAGTTTTGATCTTGGTTGCTCTTGGCGGATGCTTTTCTGAGCACTCTGGTGTTATTAACCTGGGACTTGAGGGAATCATGGTAATGGGAGCTTTAGGCGGCGCCCTTACACTTAAGTATATTTCTCCAAATACACCAGCATTACTGATAGTACTTGCAGTAATCCTTGCAGCAGTAGTTTCTGGAGTTGTTTATTCTGTACTTCTTGCTGTTGCCTGCATCAACTTAAAGGCTGATCAGACCCTTGTTGGTACAGCTCTTAACATGCTTGCTGCAGCTGCAGCTACAGTTATTGTTAAGTCAATAAACATGGCAGAAAACCCAGATAACGTTTCTTCTACTGTGCAGTACACACAGACCAAGAAGGCGCTGGTTGTTCCAATTGGTTCATTCCAGTTTAACTGGTTCATGCTTGTAGCACTTATAGCGCTTATCCTTGCTTATGTTGTACTTTATAAGACAAGATTTGGTCTTCGTCTTATGGCCTGCGGTGAACATCCTCAGGCTGCAGACAGTGTAGGTATCAATGTATATACAATGCGTTGGGCTGGAGTACTTATTTCTGGAATGCTTGCTGGTATTGGTGGTATTGTTTATATCACAGCCGGTGTTAGTGAATGGAAGTTTGAGGTAGGTGTTGCAGGATTTGGTTTCCTTGCTCTTGCAGTTATGATCTTTGGTCAGTGGAAACCAATTAACATTGGTCTTGCAGCTATACTGTTTGGATTCTTTAGAGCATTGTCCAACGTATACTCAGGATTTGATTTCCTTGCAGCATTGAACATTCCAGGTTCTGTTTACAACATGATGCCTTATATCATTTCACTTATTGTTCTTGCATTTACTTCATCTAATTCAAGAGCACCTAAGGCAGAAGGTATTCCTTACGACAAGGGATCAAGGTAATAGAATAAAAAATGTTTTCCCCGCCTTAATAGGCGGGGAATTTAGACTAAAGACAAATCAGGATGAAATTAGAATTATGGAAATAAACGTACAGGAATTGATCAAAAAGGCTCTGGAAATGAGAAAAATGAGCTATACTCCTTATTCACATTTCAATGTAGGAGCAGCACTTCTTGCTGCAAATGGCACTGTCTATACAGGCTGCAATATCGAAAATGCTTCTTTTACACCTACCAATTGTGCTGAGAGAACAGCTTTTTTCAAGGCTGTCAGTGAGGGCGTTAAGGAATTTACAGCTATAGCCGTTGTTGGAGGACCTGCTGGAGCAGACCCTGTAGATTACTGCCCGCCATGCGGAGTTTGCAGGCAGGTAATGAGTGAATTCTGCCATGATGACTTTAAGATCATAATCGCTAAATCTGTTGATGAGTACAAAATAGTTGATCTTAACGATAATCTTCCTGACAGATTTGGACCAAAAGATCTTTTGGGTTGACTTAGTGCTATGTTTTATGTTATATTATAGTGCGTTGTGATAATCAGACGGTCCTCTGACATATTGATTATGTGTAAGAACGTCCATAGAATAGGAGAATAGATATGAGTACAATTATCCAGGAGCTCGAGAAAGAGCAGCTTAACGCTAACGCACCTGTATTCAACACTGGTGACACAGTTAGAGTTCATGCTAAGATCAAGGAAGGAAACCGTGAGAGAATTCAGGTTTTCGAGGGAACTGTTAAGAAGATTCAGGGCGGAAGCAACCGTACTACTTTCACAGTAAGAAAAGAGTCTTACGGTGTTGGCGTTGAGAAGACATGGCCTCTTCACTCACCTATCGTTGAGAAGGTTGAAGTTGTTAGAAGAGGTAAGGTAAGAAGAGCTAAGCTGAACTACCTTAAGGGACTTACAGGTAAAAAGGCTAAGGTTAAGGAGCTTGTTACCAGATAATTTGTTTTTTAAAGGGCAGTTACGTTTAGTAATTGCCCTTTTTAAATTCTAAAGCTGATTGAGGTACTCTATCATGAGATCAAGGAAGAACTATCTTACTTTTAATCAAAAGAAAAAGAGAATAACCCCAAAGCTTATCAGAGAAATCTTTTCATGGCTCTCTATTACTTTAGCTGCTGTAGCAGTAGCCTGTGCACTTGTATTCTTCTTTGGAATGCAGGTAATGGTCATTGGTGATTCAATGGAGCCACTTCTTTCAAATGGTCAGAAGGTTTTAGTTGACAGGGCACTATCAAAGATTATTAGTCCCAAAACCGGAGATATAGTTGTATTTCTACCAAATGGTAATACTAATTCCCATTATTATGTAAAAAGAATAGTCGCAAAGGCCGGAGATACAGTCCAGATAACAGATGGTACTTTGTATATTAATGGTGAACCTTCCAAAGAGGATGACGACTATTTTGATAAAATGGAGGATGCAGGCATTGCATCCAATCCAATAAAGCTAAAAAGCGGAGAATATTTTGTTCTTGGCGATAACAGAAACAGCAGTGAAGATTCCAGAAGTGCTAATATTGGAATCGTTAGTGAGTCAATGATCGTTGGAAAAGCATGGTTTAAATTTGCATATGAAGATGCGCACTTTGGACCAATCTTAGACAATTATTAAGGACTGGTGATTATATGAATTATCAATGGTATCCCGGACATATGACAAAGGCTATCAGAATGATGCAGGAAAACATCAAGCTGATAGATATAATAATAGAGCTTACTGATGCCCGTATTCCAGCGTCAGGAAGAAATCCTGATATTGACGAGCTTGGTAAGAACAAGTACAGACTTATTATCTTAAATAAGGCTGATCTTGCAGACCCTGCAGTTACCAAAAGATGGAAAGAATACTATGAAGCACAGGGCAATTTTGTTCTTGAAATGAATTCCAAGACAGGAAATGAAGCTGGTAAGGTTAAAGATGTGATTCAAAGTGCCTGCGCAGAGAAAATAGAGCGGGATAAGAAAAGAGGAATTGTAGGAAGACCTATCAGAGCCATGGTGGCAGGTATTCCCAATGTAGGTAAGTCTACATTCATAAATAAGCTTGCTGGAAGAAACTCTGCAAAAACAGGTAATAAACCTGGAGTAACTAAGGGAAAACAATGGATTTCTCTTGGAAAAAACATGCAGCTTCTTGATACTCCCGGTATTTTATGGCCTAAATTTGAGGATCAGGAGGTAGGACTTCATCTTGCGCTTATTGGTTCCATGAATGATGAAAATCTTGATAGCGTGGAACTTGCCTGTGATCTGATAAAAGTGCTAAATAACTACTACCCTGGAGTCATAAAAGAGAAGTATAATATAACTGAAGAGCAGTTATCTGTCTTTTTAGAGGATCAGTATGCTAATGAGTTTAGCGCGGTGCTTTCTGCTATCGCAGAAAACAGAAAACTGATCAAACAGGGAGCTGTTCCTGATATTGACAGAGCTTCATCACTTCTGCTTGATGATTTTAGAAATGGAAGACTTGGAAGACTGTCATTGGAAAGACCTGAATAAAATAGTGCATCGACGCACGGAATCGAGATGGAAAATGAGTAAAGTACTTAAAGAGATCATGAGCACACTTTTATACCTGGTAGTAATCTTTGGACTTACTTTCCTGTTTATAACCTTTGTAGCTCAGAGAACAGAAGTAAGTGGTTCTTCAATGGAGCCAACACTTCAGGATCATGATTCTTTGATAGTTGATAAGCTTTCTTACAGATTCATAGAACCTCATAGATATGATATTGTTATTTTCCCATATCAGTATGGTAACAATCAGTACTTCATAAAAAGAGTCATTGGCCTTCCAGGGGAAAGGGTCAGAATCGATTTTGACGGAACCATCTATATAAACGATGCAAAGCTTATTGAGAACTATGGAGCTGAAGTTATCATTGATCCAGGAAGAGCTGAAACAGAAATACTTCTTGGAGAAGACGAATACTTTGTAATGGGTGATAATAGAAATCACAGTATGGACAGCAGAGATATCTCGGTGGGGAACATTCATAAGAAGGATATCCTGGGTAAGGCTTTTGTGAGGATATATCCATTTTCAAAATTTGGGGGAGTAGAATAATGCAGTCACTTTCTGACATCAAGGGGATACTACAAAGCTCACAAACAGAAGATGAGCTCAAGCTTTTTATTGATACCTACAAAAGTGATGAAAGAGCCGGAGTTATCAAACTTGTTGAAAGTGCAAGTAAAAAAATAGATTCACTTGAAAAAGAGAAAAAACGTACCTATGAAATGTACAGGTACGAACGTGAATATGGAGATCTTGGCCTGTTATGCGGGATAGATGAGGTTGGTAGAGGCCCGCTTGCAGGTCCTGTCTATGCAGCAGCTGTTATATTAAAGCCTGACTGCCCTTTGTTATATCTAAATGATTCCAAGAAATTATCCGAAAAAAAGAGAGAAGAGCTTTATGATGTCATAATGGAAGAGGCAGTAAGCGTAAGCATTGGCTTTTCTACTTGTGAGCGCATTGATGAAATCAATATCCTTAATGCCACATATGAAGCTATGACCAAGGCAGTAGAGGGACTTAATCCTAAGCCTGATGCACTTTTAATTGATGCTGTTCACATTCCTCAGCTTGAAATGTACAAACAGGTATCTATCATAAAAGGTGATGCCAAGAGCGCATCAATTGCGGCAGCAAGCATCATTGCCAAGGTTACAAGGGACCGCCTTATGAAAGAACTTTCTTTGAAGTATCCTGAGTACGGATTTGATTCAAATAAGGGATATGGAAGCGAAGCTCATATTGCTGCCCTGAAAAAGTATGGCCCCTGCGAGATTCACAGACGTTCCTTCATAGGTAATTTTGTATGAGTATAATTGGTGGTGTTACCGGGCAAAATAATACTTTAAATATTGATGGTAGCAGTTTAAGGGGGCAGGAAGTATCTTCACAAAACCTTGAGCTTAAAACTGGATCTACCATTCAAGGTACTGTTGTGTCCATTAGTGACACAACCGAAGGTAAGATTGCTACAATAAATGTTGGTGATGCTGAAATTCAGGCAAGGCTCCAGGATGGAATGGGGCTTAGAGAAGGGCAGACTCTTAATTTTAGTGTCAGGAGCGGCTCATCAGGCACTGTGTCCATAACTCCTCTTTATGAGAATACTTCCATAGATCAGAGCACACTTAAGGCTCTGACTGCCGCTGGAATTGAAATAAATAATGATTCGATCCAGATGGTGAAGGATATGATGTCAGCATCTTTACCTATCAATAAAGATGCGCTTCTTGAGATGAATAAGTCTCTTAATTCATTTCCAAATACTTCTGTCACAACTCTTGTTGAGATGAAGAGTCTTGGGATTCCAATTGATGAAAACAATATACAGCAATTTGAGAGCTACAAAAACTATGAACATCAGGTAACTTCTACTATGGAAAGCATAATAGAAGATATGCCAAATGCATTTTCTGAACTTATGGCTGCGGGAAAGGATACCCAGGCTTTAGATCTGTATGGCTCAGTACTTAAACTCTTTGGTCAGGAGATAAACCTTTCCGAAGAAGCTAATTCAAAAGAAGCAGGACCCATATCCAATTCGCTGGTTGATGCTGATGAAGAAGCTTTAGAAAGCACTGAGATCACTAAGGATAATTCACAGGCTGTGGCAAAGGAAGCTGAACTTCAAGATGCTTTAAAAGCTTCTGGAGATAGTGTCAGGCAGCCTTCCATGGCTTTATCAGACAGATTTATTGATAACCTTAGAAATCTTGGAATCTCTGATAAAACCATAAACACTTATAGTGAAGCTCTAAAAGAAGCTGCGAACCTGGATCTTTCTGAGAACCCTCAGCAGGCAGCAAAGCTTGAAAATGCACAGAAGGCTCTTTTAAAGGAACTGGCGCAGAACTTTGAAAAGGCTGACATGTCAGACCCTGCTGAAAGTGCAGCCTGGAAAAATGTCTTTTCAGGAAAAGAATATACAAAGCTCTTAAAGGATAATATGCAGTCTCAGTGGCATCTAAAACCACTGGAAGTTGGAAATAAAGAGAATATTGAAAACCTCTATCAAAGGCTGAGTAATCAGGCTAAGGGCCTTACAAATGCCATAACTCAGAATCTTGGAGCTGAGAGCAGGCTGGCGCAGTCAGCTAATAATCTTCAGAATAACCTGGACTTTATGAATCAGCTAAATCAGATGTTTCAATATGTTCAGCTTCCACTTCAGATGGCAGGGCAGAATGTCCATGGAGATCTTTATGTCTACAGAAACAAACATAAGAAGATGAGTGAAGACGGTTCTGTAAGCGCAGCACTCCATCTGGATATGGAAAATCTAGGACCTGTTGATGTATATGTAAAGCTGCTTAACAGCAAGGTTACCACGAACTTTTATGTGGCAGATGACAGCGTCATAGATCTTATAAATGACAATATCCACATTTTGAATGAGAGACTTGAAAAAAGAGGATATTACATGGAAGCTACATTAAAGCTTCATGATGATATGGACGGACAGGACCTGGCTGTTGATGAGATGCTCAGCGTAAGCAAGACACCTGTCATTTCAACCAATTCTTTTGATGCAAGAGCTTAAAGGGCGCAGGTATGGCTGAAAATAACGAGAAGAAAAAAATAAAAACTGCCGTGGCTCTGGGCTATGATCCCAATGAAGACGGCGCTCCTAAGGTCATTGCATCAGGCCGCGGAGCTCTGGCTGAAAAGATCATTGAACAGGCTAAGGACAACAAGATCCCGGTTCATGAGGACGACAAGCTTGCTGATACTCTTTCGAGACTTGAAATTGGCGAGATGATTCCTCCTGAGCTCTATGAGGTTGTGGCTGAAATTCTGGTCTTTGTTGATGCAATGGACAAGATCAAGGCAAAAGATAAATCAAGGTAAAGGTAACAGGTAATTTGAATTGAATAAAAGAGTAATTGGCGATGGGAATGAAGATCTTGTCTGTAACTATTTGAAATCCCAGGGGATAAAGATCATAGCTCGCAATTTCCGTTGCAGACAGGGTGAAATCGATATAATTGCCAGGGATAAAGAATATCTTTGCTTTATTGAAGTGAAATTCCGCAATAGTTCTGATTATGGACAGCCCCAGGAAGCAGTAAATTATTATAAACAAAGAAAAATATCTAAAGTCTCAAGGTTCTATCTATATTCTAAAAATCTTTCTTTTGATACCCCTATAAGATATGATGTAATTGCAGTGTCCGTAAATGAAGGCATTAAAGCTATCAAGTGGATAAAAAATGCCTTTGACTATATTGAATGAAAAGGAAGCAAAATGAGAAATATCAGGATAAAGCGTTATGGAAATATGAAGACTATGGAGCTTAGAGAAAATGGTGATCTAAAATACCTTGTTTTCCCCAAAATTGAGAAACTTGGCATAGTTGATCATATGTTTAGCACAAGGCTTGGTGGCGTTTCAAAAGGTATTTATAGTGAGTGCAACTTAAGTTACACAAGAGGAGACGATAAAGAGGCTGTTGATGAGAACTACAGACTTATATCTGATGCTCTTGGCCATGGCAAAAAGCTGGATGATTTTGTGTGCACATTCCAAACCCACACAACTAATGTCAAGGTCATTACAGAAAAGGACAGGGGAAAGGGGCCAAAGATCCAGAGGGACTATACAGACATTGACGGCCTTATAACTAATGTTCCAGGAATAATTCTAGCTACTTTTCACGCTGACTGCCCGCCTGTATATTTTATTGACCCTGTTACGAGAGCTATCGGTCTGTCCCATTCCGGCTGGAAAGGAACTAAGGGCAAAATTGCCATGAAAACTATAGAAAAGATGACCGAAAATTATGGCACTGACCCATCTGATCTTATATGTGCCATAGGCCCATCTATTTGCGGCCCCTGCTATGAGATCGGAGAGGATGTTGCAAAAGAGTTTTCAGGCGCCTTTAGTAAACATGAGCTTGAGAATGAAAAGATACTGATCCCATATCCTGAAGGGAAGTACAGGCTTTATCTTTGGAATGCTATAAAGCTTACTCTTTTGCAAAGTGGCGTAAAAGAAGAGAACATTATTGTTACTGATATATGTACCAGATGCAATCCAGATCTTCTTTTTTCACATAGGATTCATGGTGAAAAAAGAGGGAATCTGTGCGCTTTTTTGTCAATTAAGGAATAATTATCGAAAAAAAGTATAATTCTTAAGAAATCTTAAGAAATTTCGACGGTAAATCTTAAGATTTAGATGATTTAATAGTAATAAGAAAGATATGAGAGGACGCTATGGAAAACATTTTAGTATGTGATGACGACAGAGAAATAGTTGATGCTATCGAAATCTACCTGGAGCAGGAAGGTTTTCACGTCTACAAGGCCTACGACGGAGAAGAGGGACTATCTGTACTTCGAAAAAACCAGATCCACCTTGCTATAGTTGATATCATGATGCCAAAGCTTGATGGCATTCATCTTGTTAAAGAGCTTCGAGGTTTCTCAACTATTCCCGTTATCTTTCTTTCAGCAAAATCAGAAGATTCTGACAAGATCCTGGGACTTAATATTGGTGCAGATGACTATGTTACAAAGCCCTTTAACCCACTTGAACTTGTGGCGAGAGTTAAAAGTAATGTAAGAAGATACACCACCCTTGGCAAGATTGTTGAAAAAGACAATGTTTATACTTCTGGTGGACTGGTTGTGGACGATAATGCCAAAACAGTAACTGTTTATGGCGAATCCATAAGGCTTACACCCATTGAGTATAAGATTTTGGCTTTTCTTGCCAAGAACAAAGGAAAGGTATATTCAATCGACCAGATTTATGAAAATATCTGGGGAGATATCTCTGTCAGAACTGATAATACCATAGCTGTCCATATCAGACATATCAGAGAAAAAATAGAAGTGGATCCAAGAGAACCCAAATTCCTTAAGGTGGTTTGGGGCGTTGGATACAAAATTGAGGAAGATGCTAAATGAAAAAGAACGCAGGAAAATTCAGAACGCTCCGCTTAGTCCAGCATATACTGGCTGCAATAGTTGCTTTTGCAATAGCTTATACCATGGCTGGCTCAAGCATAATGATCAGCGGAATAAATGGCTATCAGTCCTATAATCTGTACGAATCAGACAAGTCAAGGGATTATGAATCTTCATATCTTTTCAATAATATTCTTGGCAATAATGTCTCCGATGTACTCAGGCACGTGGCCATCAGAAGCCAGCTTGAAACAGCTGGGCAGTATGATGATAAGAAAATGATAGATGTAACAGCCTATGTAAACAGAGGGGCTACACTCTCTGGTGATTATATAACTGCTGTTTACTATTTATCAGACCTTCTTAAATGGGCGCAGAGTGGATTTAACTACGAGACCAAGATGTTTAACAGTGAGCAGAGCGCTAATTTCCTTAGTGCTTCAACAACCTATACTCACCTTAAAAACAATGCCTTCTCAGGTGGGATGAACTCCTATCTTAATTCACAGATAGATGGAAACAGTATCACTTTTGCTATCTCTGGAAACTCCGTCCCTTCAGACGGTGAACACACATGCCTCATAAACAGATATCAGACAGCAGATGGCAGGAATATTGAAGATATTGTTTCCACCTGGGAAGAATACAACCTTTTGTGCTCATATGTTGAAGAGGCGGCAAAAGATCTTTTGTCCAACTACGAAGAGTACAACAATACCATATCCTACTATGATTACTTGAACTCTAATTTAAGGTACTATATCACCAGGACCATAAATGGAAAAACAAGCGTGTTTACCAATGTCCCAGAGCTTTCAAAAGAAACAACTGGTAAAGACATTGGGGGCATTTTTGAAAATTATGGAAGATATATTTATTACTGCCCATATGAGATCAAGTATGAGACTAACACGCTTATAAAGGAGAGCGTTGTCAGGTCCATTGTAAAGACCTATAGCTATGCGTATCCTGATCAGATCAAGGTCTATATTGGTGTTGATACAATGCATTATCCTGTGGTGGACAGCTTCGTTTATGGTAAGACTAATTTTTCAAAATATATGCCATATAAGTCACAGCTTTATGTAATTGGCATCATTGCGGCAGTTTTGTACATGGTATTGCTTGTTGTCTACATTAGTCTTCAGAAGAAAGAGTTTGTTTATGCAGCTTCTGATGATCAGGAAGTAAAGGGTAAGGCAGACCTTACTAAGGGGCTGCAGACAGAACTTATTGCCATCATCGGCATTTTAGTGATGGTGATACCAGCAATACTGTATTATGCCTTTTACCTTATTACAGACAGAAGCGACATGCTGTCAAACACACTGTTTCCATATATCTGTGCTTTAATTGGATTTATTGCCAGTTGCGGATTTTTGTATATGGTTTACAGCCTTGCTAAAAAAGGTGCTCAAAAGCTTCTATGGAAAGACAGTGTTCTCAGAGCAATCATAATAGGCACAAGAAACCTTATAGTAAATACTACTGACAATGGCAATGTGATCATAAGAAGCTGGATCCCATATCTGTTCTTTGTCGCGTTTAATATCGTGTTATTCAGGCTTGGAGTAGCTGGAATACTTGTGGCTGCACTTTTCGATATACTGGTCGGAATATACAGATACAGACAAAATCTCGACAGAGACAAGATAATTGGAGTCATTGAAAATATTAAGAACGGAAACGTAAAGGATAAAGTTACATCAGAGAATCTGCATTCTGACAATATCAGACTTGCAGAGGCTGTAAACTCCATAGGAGAGGGTATAGACAGGGCAGTAAATACCAGCATGAAGGATGAAAAGCTAAAGGCTGACCTTATCACCAATGTGTCACATGACATCAAGACACCTCTTACTTCCATCATCAATTATGTTGACCTTTTAAAGCGTGAAGACATAAATAACGAAAAGGCTAAGGAATATATTGAAATTCTTGATGTTAAGAGCCAGAAATTAAAACAGCTGACTGAAGATCTTGTAGAGGCTTCTAAAATAAGCTCAGGAAATATCAGTATTGAGCTTTCCAGAATAAACTTTGTAGAACTTGTAAACCAGACTATCGGAGAGTTTTATGAAAAGCTTGAAAAGAATTCTCTTTCAGTGATCTTTAAGCCCAAGCAGCAGGATATGATGATCATGGCAGATGCAAGGCACCTTTGGAGAGTAATTGAGAACCTGCTCAACAACGTCTGCAAATATGCTCTTAGTGGTACGAGAGTTTATCTTGATATGGTTTATGAAGAGAATGAAAATGGAAATGACAAGGTAGTATTCTCAATAAAGAACATATCAGCTTCAGAGCTTAATATTGATGCAACGGAGCTGACAGAGAGATTTATAAGAGGAGATGTTTCAAGAACCACCGAGGGAAGCGGACTTGGGCTTTCAATTGCCAAGAACCTTACAGCTGCCCAGGGAGGCGACTTCGACATAAGACTTGATGGAGACCTGTTTAAGGTGATCATAAAGTTTGATGCAGCAAAATAAATATATGCATAAGAAAACCCTTGGGAGCAATCCCAAGGGTTTGATTTTGCTTTATTTACTCGTAAAGCTCTGGTGCAATAAGACCGTTGTTGTATTTTTCTACAATCTCATGGATCTTTTCAGTTGGCATATTAACTGTGGACATTGATGCATCATGATTAAGGAAATCAATGATTGTTGCAAGGAACTTGCCCATGTCTGCAATAAATATGTATTCTCTTGACTTGATCTCATCGTTCATGTAGGTGAGGTTAGTGGTAATAACTGCATCGAAGTATTTGTTTTTGTAGCCTTCGTCAAATTTCTTCATGCCATCTGTGAAAAGACCGAATGTTGTGCAGATAAATACTCTTTTTGCACCCATGTTCTTGAGCTGCCCTGCTGTATCGATCATTGATGAGCCAGAGGAGATCATATCATCGATGACGATAACGTCTCTTCCGTGAATGTCAGAGCCAAGGAACTCATGAGCTACGATTGGGTTTGTGCCGTTTACGATGTGAGCATAGTCACGTCTTTTGTAGAACATTCCTGTATCTGCGCCAATTACATTTGCAAAGTATACGGCTCTGTCCAAAGCACCTTCGTCAGGGCTTATTACGGTAAGGTGGTCTTTATCAACTGTAAGATCGTCTATGCGGGATAGAAGTGCTTTCATAAACTGGTAGGAAGCAAGGAAGTTATCAAAGCCGCCAAGGGGCTTGGCATTTGATATTCTTGGATCATGAGCGTCAAAGGTGATAAAGTTTGATATGCCCATGTCATGGAGCTCTTTAAACATCTGAGCAGCATCAAGGGATTCCATACCGTTTCTTTTGTGCTGTCTTCCTTCATAAAGGAAGGGCATTATTACATTTATTCTCTTAGCTTTTCCAGTGATGGCACCGATAACTCTTTTTAAATCCTGGTAATGATCATCGGGAGACTTGTGGTTGACGTAGTTGTACATCTTGTAGGTGATGCTGTAGTTGCAGACATCTGTCAGGATATAAACGTCATTACCACGGACACTTTCGTTTATTGTGGCCTTGGCTTCTCCGCTTCCAAATCTGTCGAGAGAGTAGTCAATTTTGTAAGAATCCTTAACATAACCGTGAAAAGCAGGATCAGACTCAGGCATCTGGTAAAGATTGTGCCTGAACTCAGCGATGTATTTATCAACGCTTTCTCCAAGAGACTTGGCAGATTCCATTACTATAAGATTAAGTGGTGCTACTGGGATTAAACTTTCTAATTGATGAAAATCAGGCATTTTTGCCCCTTTCTTAAGAAGATTTCAAGTGGTCAACCATTATCATATATATCACCTGTTGTGCTGACACGTCAAGAAATTTCATGTATAATATCAAATGGATTATTATTGACCGCAGTATGATAGGAAACAGTTATGAACAAGCACAAAAGCCACATCATTGGCGCCATCGAAGAAGGAAGTATTGCTCAGGAACTTGGCATTGAACCAGGGGATGAGCTGATTTCCATAAATGGTGAAAAGATAACTGATATCTTTGATTATCAGTTCCTTTCACATGATGAGCACCTTGATGTTCTTATAAAGAAACCTGATGGAGAAGAATGGCTCCTTGATGTAGATAAAGATTTTGATGAGGACCTTGGAATAGAGTTTGAAAACGGACTTATGGACGATTACAGGTCCTGCAGCAATAAATGTATTTTTTGCTTTATTGACCAGATGCCTAAGGGCATGAGAGAAACGCTTTATTTTAAAGACGACGATTCAAGGCTTTCATTTCTTCAGGGTAACTATGTAACACTTACCAATATGTCAGACGCTGACATAGACAGGATACTTAAGTACCATCTTTCGCCTATCAATGTCTCTTTTCAGACCACCAACCCTGAGCTACGTTGCAAGATGCTGGGAAACAGATTTGCAGGCGAAGCGCTGAAAAAGGTAGACAGACTCTGCAGTAAGGACTCAGGAATTGAGCTTAACGGACAGATAGTTCTCTGTAAGGGCGTAAATGACGGCCCTGAGCTTGAAAGGTCCATTAGAGATCTTACAAAATACATTCCAAATCTTCAGAGTGTATCTGTTGTTCCAGTTGGTCTTTCCAAGTACAGAGATGGTCTTTATCCATTAGAGTCATTTAACATCGAGGATGCCAAAGAGGTCATAGATATGATCGAATCCTGGCAGAAAAAGATCTATGACAAGCATGGGATTCATTTTATCCACGCCAGCGACGAGTGGTATTTCCTGGCTGGAAGACCGTTTCCGGAAGCTGAAAGATATGATGGTTATATACAGCTTGAAAATGGCGTTGGCATGATGAGACTTCTTATAAATGAGTTTAATGATGGCTTTGAAGATATGCTTC
The DNA here is from genome assembly GCF_017940685.1 of Butyrivibrio sp. GTDB lineage: Bacteria > Bacillota > Clostridia > Lachnospirales > Lachnospiraceae > Butyrivibrio. Next base: position 14,916 of record NZ_JAGAYD010000092.1, read on the forward strand.
GTGACCACAAGACAGAAATTGATGGTACTAAGCGCCACATTTCTGTTGCCACAGGAAGGCTTGTTTATCCCTGCATAAAAGACATGGCAGAAAAGGCCATGAGCGTTTGTGCTGGACTTAAAATAGATGTTTATGAGATAATAAACGAGTTTTTTGGTGAAAAGATCACAGTATCAGGGCTTTTGACCGGTCAGGACATAACTTCGCAGCTCAAAGGAAAAGACCTTGGGGATGAGCTTTTTTTACCAGTAAACCTGTTAAGAAGCGGTGAAGATTACCTCCTAGACGATGTGAGAATTTGCGACATCGAAAGGGAGCTTAACATCAAAGTAGGAATAAGCAGTGGCGATGGCTACGGACTTGTTTCTGATTTCTTTGGGATAGAATATTAAAAGGATAGTTTATGAGCAGAAAAAATATTGTTGCCGTAGTAGGCAGACCAAATGTAGGAAAATCCACATTCTTTAACGCCATGGCAGGTTCAAGGATCGCTATTGTGGAAGATACTCCAGGCGTTACAAGAGACAGGATATATCAGGATGTTGAGTGGCTTAATCACAGCTTTACTCTCATTGATACCGGTGGTATTGAGCCTGATTCTAATGACGTAATCTTGTCGCAAATGAGAGAGCAGGCCCAGATTGCCATTGATACAGCTGATGTCATCATCTTTATGGTAGACGTCAAGCAGGGACTTGTGGATGCTGATGCCAAGGTTGCAGATATGCTAAGGCGCTCAGGAAAGCCAATTGTTCTTTGTGTCAATAAGGTTGATAATTACAGCAGAGATTCTCTTGATGTCTATGAGTTTTACAACCTTGGAATTGGTGAGCCTTTCCCTATATCTGCTGTTAACAAACAGGGCCTTGGTGATCTTCTTGAAGAAGTAGTGAGCCATTTTTCCAAGGATTCAACCGCAGAGGAAGAGGACGATTCAATCAAGGTTGCTATTATCGGTAAGCCAAATGTTGGTAAGAGCTCAATAATCAACAAACTCATCGGTGAAAACAGACTTATTGTTTCTGATGTTGCTGGAACCACAAGAGATGCTATAGATACAGAGGTTAAGCACAACGGCAAAAAGTACGTATTTATTGATACAGCAGGACTTCGCAGAAAGAATAAGGTCAAGGATGCCCTTGAACACTATATGATCGTAAGGACTGTAGGAGCTGTGGAAAGGGCTGATGTATGTATCCTTGTCATCAATGCTGAAGACGGTGTTACAGAGCAGGATGCCAAGATAGCCGGAATAGCCCATGAAAGCGGCAAAGCAGTCATCATAGCTGTGAACAAGTGGGACCTTATTGAAAAAGACAATCATTCAGTAAAAGAGTTTACCAAGGATATCAGGAATACTCTTGCATTTATGAACTATGCAGAGATCATGTTCATATCTGCTGAGACTGGTCAGAGGCTTGTTAAACTCTACGATATGATCGACATTGTAAGTGAGAATCATGCTCTCAGAGTTGCCACAGGTGTACTTAATGAGATTATGACTCAGGCTGTTGTTATGCAGCAGCCACCTAGCGATAAGGGTAAGATACTTAAGCTGTTCTATATAACTCAGGCTTCGGTTAAGCCGCCTACTTTTGTAATTTTTGTAAACGACAAGAACTTGATGCACTTTAGCTACACCAGATATATTGAGAATCAGATAAGAGAGGCCTTTGGA
>NZ_JAGAYD010000093.1 GCF_017940685.1 Butyrivibrio sp.
AGTGGAGGAAGTGAAGATATCCTCTGAATTAAAATCAAAACGCTGGAACACGGAAGTGACCGAAAGAGATCGCCTCTATCTCACTAAACTCGGCATGAACCCAGCATAATTATTTTGAGTGTGTATTACACGACTTTTAGGATAGAAAAGGACCAAACTTATGTCAACAACCAAAAAACTCAACGGAACCGTCATTGTAACCTACCGCTGCAATGCCCGCTGTTCCATGTGCAACAGATATAAAGCCCCTTCAAAACCAGAAGAGGAGATCTCAATAGAGACCATCAAGAAGCTTCCGCCCATGTACTTCACCAACATAACAGGTGGCGAGCCCTTCATCAGAACAGACCTTAAGGACATAGTCCGTGAGCTCTACAAGAAATCCGACAGAATAGTCATTTCAACCAATGGCTTCTTCACTGACAGGATAGTAGATCTTGCCAAGGAATTCCCCCAGATTGGAATCCGTATATCCATCGAAGGCCTTGAGAAGACCAACAACGAGATCCGAGGCCTTGAAAACGGCTACCAACGTGGCTACCAGACTCTCAAGACTCTCCGGGAGATGGGCATGAAGGACGTGGGCTTTGGAATGACCGTCCAGGACAGGAACGCTCCAGACCTGGTACCGCTTTACCAGATATCCAACGAGATGGGCATGGAGTTTGCCACAGCATCTCTCCACAACAGTTTCTACTTTGTAGAGGCCAAGAACATCATCAAGGACCGTCCAATGGTGGCCCAGAACTTTGAGAACCTGGTCAATGAACTCCTTCGCAGCAATAGCCCCAAGAAATGGTTCAGAGCCTACTTCAACCACGGCCTTATCAACTACATATATGGGCAAAAGAGACTTCTCCCCTGCGACATGAGCTTCGACACCTTCTTTATTGACCCCTACGGAGACGTAATGCCTTGTAACGGTACCAAGGACAAAGAAGTAATGGGTAACCTCAATACCCAGACCTGGGACGAGCTTTGGAACAGTCCCGAGGCTGAAAAAGTCCGAACAAAAGTTAGACGTTGCGACCGCCAGTGCTGGATGATTGGCTCAGTTAGCCCAGCTATGCACAAATACATCTGGAAGCCAGCAACCTGGGTAATCGTCCACAAGTTTAAGGCGCTGTTCACCAAGCACCCATACAGCATGTATGAGAACAAGATAGTAAGAGACTACCGGGATGGTAAAGTCACCAAGGAAGACCTGGACAAATGCAGCACCTGCGATATGTGTGCAGTAGTCAATAATGGTCTTTCAGCAGCCAGCTAGGCTCAACTCAAGGACAAGACAGGCGAAGAGATTGTAGACGCTGATATCGCCAATCAGGTGAAAAGATAATGGAAAAGAAATTTTCGCGTAAAGAACTTCTGACCACAACAATATTTTCAGTATATCTGTTCGTTCACATGTCCATTCTGACCATGATCAACCGGTCATCAACTGGTATACTGGATCGTTCTATCCATATCTGGATGTATTACATTGACCAGATATTCCTTGTTGCGGGCTTTATCTTGTTCTCGATTCTCTGGAACAGGATAAAGAGTGATCAGGGAAGGGCCAGACTCATGGCTGTTGCGGCTATCCTGACCTTTTTCCCTGTATTTATAATGCTGATCTATCCAAGCACCTTTGCTTTCCTGGTTCTTGCGCCAGTAGTCAACATTTCTCTTGGCATACTGGGCGGAGCCGTCAATTTCTTTATATCGGTAGCGCTTTTTGACACTGAAAATGTTGGTAAGATATTGGCAATCTCGGCTGCGTTTGCCTATCTACTGCAGTATTCCGTTCAGATTCTGGCAGACAACAAGATGCTCCTTCTATTGTTAATAATAGCTGGAATGCTCTCTATCACAGGTATAGTCAAGAGAACTTGGGAATGGATCCTGGTGGAATGCCTTCCTGGTTCTGACAACAGTCTTACCCAGACCGTAGACATCCCTCGTGTTAAAAGATCTTTTGTGTCACTTTCAATCCTGTCTATCATGGCAGTTTGTCTTTTGACCTATTATGACAGTCAGCTCCTTAGACTTATGGTTGAGTCGGACATGAAATCTATAACAGCTTATTCCTGGCCAAGACTCTTTGCTATTCTGGGGTATCTGATATTAGGTATTCTAGGGGATCTAAAGGACAAGAGATTTGTTCACATCGCATTCTTTACCCTCACTTTGTGGCTTATATTGTCTCCTGTGATATACGCTGAAAACCCTACAGGTAAGGCGGCATTGGTTCTATTCTACGTGGTAGTTGGTTCATCCATATGCTACATGTATCTGATGTTCATGAGACTTGCACCACTTACAGGTAGAATAGCCCCGCTTACTGCTAGTATGGGAAGAGTTATTGAGGGGCTATTTGGGGTTATTTTCTCTTTTTTGCCATGGGATAAGATGGGACTTGGAACCCTTATAGGATTTGGAATTGGAGCCATTTCCGTTATGTTGGCAACATTTCTGTTTAATGGAGATTTGCATATCCACAATCTGGTAAAAGAACTATCAGTGGTAACATCAAAGAATGGAGAGGTTTCAGATGAGTCAGTGCAGGTACAGGATGATGATACCATTATAGTAGCAGAATCTTCTGCAGATCCATTCGAATCTTTTGCCAGGTGTTATGGCCTCACAGAAAGAGAAAAGGACGTATGCCGAAAATTACTATTCACAGAAGATGCTGGGCAAAAAATAGCAGATGATCTTTTAATCTCCAGAAGAGTATTTCAACGCCACGTTGCATCTATTTATGCAAAAACTGGCACAAAGAGCAGAATGGGGCTGTTTAAGGCCTATAATAACAGTTGTTCTTAATTCTTGGTTTATATTCTTTAATCTTTTTTAATAATGCAGTATGGTTGCGATAACCATGCGTAGTAAGCAGGGGAAGGTCACATGTGTGGCCTTTCTTTTTTTGACTCGTTTACGAGAAAATGATTATCACAGCGAGATGAACGTCTCAAACATTTTATCAAGGAGGATGAACCACTATGTACAAGAAAATATTGAAAAGCTTATTAGCAGTTACCACAGGACTTATGATAGCCGCTGGTCTGGTTGTCATGGGTGGCAATGGAATCCCAGCAAATCAGGTTGAGGCATCTGACCTTACTCTTGTTACAGATGTAAGTAAGGTTACCTATAGAGCCACAACTGCAGAGGAAGTCGCTCTTCTCAAGAAACTATTTGATGTAGAATATTATAAGGCGCAGAATCCTGAGCTTGTAGACCTTCTTGGAGGAAGCTATAAGGCACTTTTTGATCACTTCTGCAAGTATGGAGTGTATGAGGGAAGAACCTGTAATGCCAAGTTCGATCCTTCAGCCTATGTGTCCGCATATCCTGACGCCAGAGATGCAGCAAAAAATGACATACTGAATGCCTATATTCACTATGTGAATGTTGGACTTACGGAAGGCAGAACACTTACCACAGTAGAAGCTTGTGCAAAAGAAAAGATCACTGTTAGATCAATGATCGATGATAGCATTGTTATCACTCCAGAAGTATATGAAACAGCTGTGAAACTAGGAATCACCGACTATAAGGCTGTTACAAAGGCTATTGAGATAGCGAAACAGCAGGCGGCAGCAGGTAATACTGTGGTGATCACAAACAATACATCAAGTGATGATTCAGATGATTCTAGTAGCTCAGGTAGCCTTGCAGGGTATACAAAAGTACAGACGATTTCTGCTGGAAATGGTTTACATATCTGTGTGTACAAGTCAACAGGATATGCTGCATATCACCTGGATGGCGACTTGAACATGGTTGGGCTAATTGCAAGTACAGATGGCTACACTGGTGATGCAAGTAACCCCGGAGATGTAGTGGCACTGATTCCTGTGTATGTCTCTGATACTGCGTATGGAACTGTTACACCTGTTGTGCCTGCAAATTCTAACTTCATAACAACCGGGGATGAAGTTGGTTCAACTGTTCCAAATCGTACCACCTCTGGAATTGAGGTAGAAGTAGAAAGCGATTATGGCGGTACGAATGAGGAAATAGCAGATACTTCGGCCAATTCATCCACAACCTATGACGTGGGATTCAAATTTAACGATGCAAGTGATGACAGCGTTTCATTTAGCGTGGGTGTTGAAGGCAGTGATGGTTTCACGCTTGAAGATGTGTATACCGTAGATATTGAGTAAAAAAATTACCCAAGCTTTTAACAATCTCCTAACACATAGAAAGGGGCTTCATCTGGATGTTGATCATCTGGGGGAAGCCTCTTTCGCTATAAGATATCTACCCTTTCAAATCCCTAAATTGCGAGACCTAACAAATCATATTTTTATCCTCATTGGTATATTTGAGAAAAAAACTCAAATATATTGACAGAATATTTGATTCGGCCTATACTGTTTGTGAATAATTAGCAAAACTGATTTCCATAAGTATGTAGAGGGTAATAAGTATGTTGAGCCAGTTTTCAGTAAAGAATTATAAGAGTATCCGGGATGAGATTACCTTTGATATGCAGGCAGTTGCTATATCCGAGCTTGCGAATCATCTTATAGAAGATAAAGAT
>NZ_JAGAYD010000094.1 GCF_017940685.1 Butyrivibrio sp.
AACGTGATCAGCATATTTAAGGATATAAAGAGTGAAGAGCAAAAAGACACAATTTCTGGAGCAGCCTTAAGGACAAGAGGCCTTTCACTTAATGCTTCCTTCTCTGGAACTGGCCACAACGACGAAACCAGGATCATGAGAACTGGTGATACCAGACTTTACATCTTTGAGCGTATTTAACTTTGACTTACTTTGGGAGGACTAAGACATGTCTAGAAACGATAGGGAAAACCGTGGAAAAGTCATTATTCGAACCAGTATCATAGGGATCATCACCAATGTGCTTCTGGCGGGATTTAAGCTGGTTGTAGGCCTTATTTCAGGCTCTATCGCAATTGTGCTGGATGCGGTCAACAACTTAAGCGATGCGCTTTCATCGGTCATCACCATAATCGGGACAGCCCTTGCTGGTAAGGCTCCTGATAAAAAGCATCCCTACGGCTATGGAAGGATTGAGTATCTTAGCGCCATGGTCATATCCATAATCGTTATGTATGCTGGCGTTACCTCCCTTATTGAGTCAGTAAAATCAATACTCCATCCAGAGACAGCAAACTACACCACAGTTACTCTTATTATCGTAGCTGTAGCTGTTGTAGTTAAGCTTCTTCTTGGACAGTTCTTTATCAATACTGGTAAAAAAGTATCTTCAGATTCCCTGGTGGCTTCCGGAACAGACGCAAGGTTTGATTCCATTATTTCTGCTGCAACCTTAGTGGCTGCTGTGATCTTCCTTGCTACAGGTCTTTCCATAGAGGCTTACCTTGCGGCAGTAATTGCGATTGTGATGATAAAATCTGCCATGGAGATGCTAAGAGACACCATCAGTGAGATCCTGGGTGAGAGGATAGACCCGGCTCTTTCTACAGAGGTCAAAAACACCATTAAGTCTGTGGAGGGCGTTCAGGGTGCTTACGACCTTATCTTTTCAGACTATGGACCGGACAGAGTGCTGGCTTCAGTTCATATCGAGATCCCTGATACCTTTACAGCGGACAAGATAGATGAGATAACAAGGCAGATCCAGGACAAGGTCTATTTAGAACACAACATTTCTCTTATTTCCATCGGAATTTATTCAGTCAATACCAAGGACGAGGACACCATCGCCATGAGAACAGCGATCTCCAAGGCAGCAACTGCCCATAAAGAGGTGCTTCAGATGCATGGCTTCTTTGTGGATTTTGTGAGGAAGGTCATCCGTTTTGACCTGGTGATCGACTTTGTTCCAGGCAACCACGACATTTTCAAGGATACGATAAAAGAGATCCAGGCTATGTATCCTGAGTATCAGATAGTTGCAAACATGGATGTCAGTTACAGCGATTAAGATTAAAATGTGATAAAATTATCTTGAAGTAATCTGACGAGTTTGTGTGCAGAGGGATAACAATGAAAAAGAAAAGCGTAACAGCCGGTCTTTTGGCATTTGTAATTGCACTTGCAGTCACATCCTGTATAGCGGTATTTTATCTGGTAACTACATCAAGTAACAGACGGGAGAGAGCACAGTTTATCGCTGATTCTATCGCAAGCAATATCCAGTCTGAGATCCAGAGGCGTGAGTACGTGACCAGAATGCTGGAGATCCAGGTCCAGGGCAGTAATGGCATCATAACAGGAGAAAACTTCCAGATCATAGCTGATGAAGTCTTCAATGACTACCTGGATGTCATCGATATTACTCTTGCTCCTGATGGAATAGTCAGATACAAGTATCCTTTGGACAACGGAATTGCAGAGAGGGAGAACCTCTTTGAAGACAGCGCAAGAGGCGTATATGCTGACTACAGCAAGATGTCAGGAACCTCAGTTATCATTGCACCCACTATTTTAGCGGATGACAGCTATGGAATTATCATAACAAGGCCGATATATACATCAGAAGAGGTATCTGATGAGAGTTTTTGGGGCTTTGCTTCAGTAACCTTAAGCCTTTCAAGATTTCTTTCTGCTGTGGACCTTAAGGGCCTTGCAGAGAGCAACTACGAATACAAGATCATCGGTAATAATGCGATCACCGGTGAAGACAGGATAATTATTGAGTACTCTGAAAAAGAGCTTCAGTCCCCTGTAGAATCCATGGTCAGCACTGTGGGCGGTGGCTACTGGATACTGGCTATAGCTCCTATGGATCACTGGATGAATCTTCCAGAGATACTGTCAGTTCTTTTGATAGCAATCGTTATAAGCGTCCTGACAGCAGCCTTTGTAACTGCCTATATTTCCCTTAAGGAGGCAGCAAAAGAGCTGGAGATATTGTCCTACAGAGATGCTCTTACAAACCTCAATAACCCAAGAAATTACCATGAGCACATGGAAGAACTCTCCAAGAAGAAACTTCCTTACGGACTTATATTTATGGACCTCAACGACTTTAAACAGGTCAATGATACCCACGGACATGAAGCGGGCGATGAGCTGTTAAAGATTGTTGCCAAGAGGCTTCAGAACAGCATTAGAGAAAAGGACAAGGCCTTCCGTATCGGCGGCGACGAATTTGTTGTCGTTATCCACGGAACTCATGATACCAAGTTTTATGAGAGTGTCATTGACAGAATGAGGCAGAACGTGGCCAGAGACGTGGTGCTGTCGGAGTCTGGGGTTACTCTGAAGGTATCCATAAGTGCAGGCTATGCAAGATGTCCTGAGGATGGAGTCAAGTTCGAAGACGTAGTTAAGAAAGCCGACGAGCTTATGTACGAGAACAAGAGGAAGCACAAGGCTGCAAAAGCAGCGAGAGGAGAGAAATCCTACAGATAAAATCATATTAATCGGAGCATGTAAATGGCGGGAGGAAGTTTAGACACAATCAATCGAATCTTTGACACCTTTGCGGTAACATCACGAAGCCGCTATGTCTATGTCTATGACATGGACAAGAACATAGCAAGGTGGTCGTCCAATGCAGTGGATTACTTTGGGCTTACGGGGGAATATATCTACAACGCGTCTTCTGTGTGGGAAACCAGAATCCATCCTGATGACAAGGATAAGTACATAGAGTATTTAAGCGTTGTTTATTCTGGGAAAAAGACAGATCCCAATTTTGAATACAGAGCTAAGAACAAAAACGGTGAATATGTGATCTGCGCCGCAAGAGGCGTTGTTATCAAGGACTACGCAGGGCGTCCTGCGTATTACGCCTGCTCTATCATCAACAAGGGTATCGTAGATAACAACGATCCGATAACTCTTTTGCCTAACCAGTACGAGATGCTGAACTTCATGAGACAGCTCAAGGCAGCGAAAAAAGATTACTCCATCCTGATGATCAATTTCATCGACTTTGGTGATGTCAACAGGCGATATGGCTATATGACTGGTAACGCTATTCTTAAGACCACTGCATCCAAGCTCCTTGAAGAGGGCAGAGGCCAGGGAAGGGCCTTTAGAGGCGAGGGCACAAGGCTTGCCTTTATCACAGATACCATGGCCATAGATGACATCAAGAAGTTCTATGGCAGGATGAGAAGCTTTACAAGGGAGTCCATGATCATAGCTGGAAACAAGGTAACAGCTGAGATCGCAGGTGGTATGATAGTCTGCACAGACCTTAAGGTTGATGAGCATTCTCTTTACACCAGTGCCAAGTACGCCCTTGATTATTCCAAGAATCAGAAGCACGGCAATCTTATCATTTTCCACAATGATGAGCTTGATAACAATAAGAGCAGCATTGAGCTGGTTGACGAAGTAAGAAACAGTGTAATAAACGGATTTGAAGGCTTCTATCTGGAGTATCAGCCAATTGTGGCTGCATCAGATGGTCGCCTTGTTGGCATGGAAGTGTTCCTTAGATGGCACAAGGAGCCTTACGGCGATGTATCACCTTCAGAGTTTGTGCCATGGCTTGAGCAGGATCCGGTGTTCTACCTTCTTGGCAACTGGATACTGGAAAACGCTCTAAAGGATGCACTTGAGATCAGAATGAACAACAGGGATTTTTACCTTAGTGTAAACCTTGCGTTCATGCAGCTTGAGAGATCAGAGTTTAGAACAACTCTTTTGGAGATCTTAAGAAAGACCGGTTATCCTGCAACGGGACTTTGCCTTGATATGACAACGTCCAGCAGGCAGTTGTCTGTGGAGCACTTAAAGAGCCAGATCGAGTTCCTTAAGTCCTGCGGTATCAAGATCGGTCTCGACTGCACAGATTTTGCATCTCTTGACCTTGTAAAGAGTCTTCCTATCGACCTTATCAATCTTGTACCATCACTAACAGGTCCTATCACAGAGAACCTGACTGTGAGATACATGATAGAGGCCGTCACCTCTTTTACCCACAGACTTGGAATAAGAACCGCATTCCTTGGTGTTGAGGATGAGGAGAAGGCCCAGATTGCCAAGAGGTATCCAATCTCAGACCTGATGGGCTACTACTACGGAAGACCCTGCAGGATAGAGGAGTTTAAAAAGCTTGGCTTTTTTACGAACAACTAAGCCAGCTGGAGGAATAGATGAGCAGACTTTTCAGGTACATTCAAAATGACGACGTTCTTAAGTCTTTTCTTGAGTTCAGGGATACCCTGCTAAAGCAAAGACCTGTTGTCATTGCGCGCCATGGGGACTATTCTCTGTACCTTAAGACCATATCTGATGACGAACTTGGACTTACCATTGAAAATACTGCTAAACACAAGGTGATCCAGGACAGGACCTACAACGTCAAAGACACCACAGACGCCCTGGTTTCAAGGGGAGTAAGACACGCCTGCCAGAAGATGGCTGAGCTGTCTGATGAGGACGTCAACAGAAGAAGGCTCCAGATCTGGAAGTGGTACGTTATCGACTGGCAAAAAGAAAACGCCAGCAATTCCAGGGAATTCGTGGAAAAAGAGCTCAGCTGGGATGAAGAGATCATCAAAGCTGAGGAAAAGATAATGGACATGGAGTCCTTCCTTCACAGTGATTATCTCAACCTTGGAAATACCATATCTCTTATAGAGAGGTACATGGCTGAGGACGAGGACCACAAGGAGCAGTTCAAGCGCTTTGCAATCAACGACATCATGGAGATGACAAGCGAGGATACCAAGGAGAAATCTCTGGTGGAGGCCGAGAAAGAAAGGGCAGAGGAGGGTATGAAAAAGCATACCTACAGATTCACCGTAACTGTGGAGGCCACAGACCGTGAACATGCCAGAGCCGCGCTACTTAGCTATCTTGCCGGGGATGAACGAATTAAAATTCAGAAATAATAAACATTTTAGAAAGATTATTTCATAAAATTTTAATGATTTAACGGGGCAAAGTATCTTCTATTTACCGCCATAATCATATATAATGTACCCATTAAATGAAACTTTGTTGTGAAACCACAATAGGTTGAGGGGCCTAAAATTTCACAAGTCACTTCATTTAAAATCTTATTTCTTATGAGCATGGAGGAAATAGAATATGAGACGTTCCGCGAAGAGCAGACAGACAGTCAGCCAGGGCACAATCGCTATCATGGCAGACGCAATCAAGGCAAAGGAGCAGAACCTTTCATACGGAAAGTTTAAGGCACTTGACCTTCTTGGAGCTGGAAGTATGTTGGACGAGGATCAGACATCTGAGTATGCAGTGTACTCTTCAAGCCTCGTTAGAAAGACAGAACACAATGAAGAGAAGAAGGCTGTAGCCTTCGTAAAGATAAGAGCTTAATAAGTGACTGACAACTTCATATAGTTTATAATAAGGACATGTGGCGACAAGCTGCATGTCTTTTTATTTGTGATCTTATGCGCAGAGCATTTTTATCTTAAATCATTGACAGGAGGGGCATATGGAAGTAAAAGACGTAATTTCTAAAATGACGCTTCAGGAGAAGGCAGCTATTTTGTCCGGAAAGGATTTCTGGCACACGGAAGGCGTAGAAAGGCTTGGGGTGCCTGAGTTCATGATGTGTGATGGACCTAACGGTCTTCGTAAGCAGGAGGGCGTAACTGACCACCTGGGACTTAATGGCAGCATTAAGACTGTCTGTTATCCAACAGCCAGCACAGTTGCATCAAGCTTTGATGTGGAAATGGCAAAAAAGCTGGGACAGATTCTTGGAAAAGAGTGCCAGAGAGAAAATGTAAGTATGCTCCTGGGACCTGGTCTTAACATGAAAAGAAGCCCCGTCTGCGGAAGAAACTTTGAGTACTACTCAGAGGATCCATACCTTGCAGGCAAGATGGCAGCAGCCTATGTTCAGGGCATCCAGTCTGAGGGCGTTGCAGCCTGCCCCAAGCATTTTGCAGCCAACAACCAGGAATACAGGCGTATGTCAGGTAACTCCATTGTGGATGAGAGAACTCTTCACGAGATCTACCTTACAGCTTTTGAGATCATGGTAAAGGACTCTCACCCCAAGTCCATAATGTGTGCCTACAATCAGCTAAATGGCACTTACCTCTCCGAGAATAAGTACATGTTAACTGATGTGCTCCGTGATAAGTGGGGATTTGACGGCTTTGTGGTAACCGACTGGGGCGCAGGCAAGGATCCAAAAAAAGGCGTTGAAGCAGGCCTTGACCTTGTGATGCCAGGACCAAGAAAGGACCACGAAGAAGCAATCGTTGCTGCCGTAGAAAACGGAGAACTCAAGGAGTCCAAGGTTGACGAGGCGGTTGCCCATATCTTAAATGCCCTTAACTGGACACTTGAGAATAAGAAAAACGTAGGACCATCCACAGAGGCCACCAGATGCCAGGACTATGCTTTTGCAAAAGAGCTTGCTGAGAACGGCGCTATTTTGCTTAAGAACGACAACAAGGCTCTTCCTTTAAAGGACGACAAGAAGATCCTCTTTATAGGTGAATTTGCCAAGAATCCAAGATATCAGGGCTCTGGTTCATCCCATATAAACAGTGCCTTTGTTTCAAATGCCTATGACAGCGCAATAGCTTCAGGAAAAGATATTTCTTTTGCCATGGGCTATGACACAAAGTGTAAGGACATCAAAGACAGCTACATTTTAAGGGAAGAAGCTCTTGAGGCAGCAGAGGAAGCTGACGAGATCGTGATATTTGCTGGGCTTCCTGCATCCTACGAATCTGAGGGCTTTGACCGAAAGGATATTTTCCTTCCTCCCGAGCAGGACAAGCTCATTGACCAGCTTTCACACCTTGGAAAGAAGACAGTGGTTGTAATGCACAACGGCTCTCCAGTTGCCATGCCATGGATAGACGGCGTGGATGCTGTTCTTGATATGCAGCTTGCCGGAGATGCAGTGGGAGATGCCACGGTAGCTCTTTTGTGGGGAGATGTTAACCCTTCAGGAAAGCTTTCTGAGTCCTATCCGTTTAAACTTTCAGACAACCCAAGCTTTCTTAATTTCCCGGGAGACGGCGGAAATCCAGTATATGCTGAGGGCGTTTACATCGGATACAGATATTATGAGAAAAAGAGACTTCCAGGCCTCTTTGCATTTGGCCATGGCCTTAGTTACACAGAGTTTGAGTATTCAAACATCACAGTTGATAAGGATAATGCCACAGATGAGGATACAATAGAGGTTTCTGTTGACGTCTGGAATGTTGGAAGATATAAGGGAAAAGAGGTAGTTCAGCTCTATGTAAGTCCTGAAAACAGCAAGATCTCAAGGCCCTACAAGGAGCTTAAGGGCTTTACAAAGGTAGAGCTTGAATCCGGCGAAAAGAAGACTGTGACCTTTAAACTCGACGCAAGAGCCTTTGCCTACTATGAGACCAGGATCCACGATTTCTATGTTGAGAGTGGCGATTATAACATCATGATCGGAGCTTCAACAATAGATATCAGACAGACAGTTAAGATCCATGTTGAGAGCTCTTTAGAGCTTCCAATGACTTTTGACCACTTTACACCTATAGAGGATATTCTCGATACTAAGAAGGGACAGATGATCCTTGGACCTGTTCTTCAGAAGATAGGCGAGGGTATGGAGAATCAGGAAGACGACGGCTCCATGGGAGAAGGCGGAGCTGAGATGATGACCAAGATGATCATGGAAATGCCGATAATCAACCTGGCATCCTTCGGAATTCTGACCACTGAACAGGTGGACGGAATCCTGTCACAGCTCAATAACTGACAAGACACGGGGACTGTTTGCTGACACGGGGACGGTTCTACTGTCAGGTTTTATCAAAATAAAACCTGACAGTAGAACCGT
>NZ_JAGAYD010000007.1 GCF_017940685.1 Butyrivibrio sp.
ATGGACCCTGTATATACTCATAAGGGTGGAGACATGACATCAGTGAAGGAGAACTTCGTAAAAGAGTACCTTGAGCCCAACTATAAAGAAAGACCAGAAGAAGACATCTTTGCAAAGAGACTTCGGGCGATAAAGGCAAACGAAAAAGAGACCGTTTCTCCAAGACCTGGAGAAAAAGTATCTGTCCCGTCAAATAATGAAAGATGATGCTGTGGGCGCTCCTAAAAACGGGGCGCCTTTTATCTTCTGTATAAGATAAATTTAAGCAAATTTTTGCTGTACAGAAAATTTACATGCACCCAAAATATCCTATACTATATATAGAGAAGAGTATATGCAGACCACGCTATATGTGGAGAAAGGAATTTATTCTGGACAAACAGACATAAGACAACAGGTAGGGCTATGGGACTTAAATTTTTATTTGGCAAAAACACTAAAAAGACTAACAAAGAGATGTATTTGGATGAGAGACTCGAAAAAGGTCTGATCACTTACGAGGAAGCAGCGGATAATTTTGCAGAGCAGATCCTAAAGGGCTGTGTACTCTACCAGGCAAAGAGAAAAGAGCTGTTTATCGAGAGAAAAAGAGCGCAGGCAGAGAGTTTTGCCGATGATATATATATGAGGAGGGCGGATGCCCTCGATGCGGCCATCTCGGAGTATTTCAAGATGAAGATTGGCTATATTAACAACAACATAGTTATGAAGAAGAAAATCAATATCCTCACTGCAACAAACATTATCGGCGCGGCTGAGATGGAACATCGCCTTGAGTACCTTATGGAAAGATACGGCAGTGGATTTAACAAGGATGACATTGCAGAGAGATGCTTAAAGGCATCTATTGCCAAGAAGGTAATGGAAGGCGACGACGCTTCCTACATGGGAATGTACAGGGACACAAAGATTGACACTCCCACAAAGAGTAGCATTCTTGCATTTATTAACATTTGCGAGGTGATAAATAATAATACTGACTCAAAAAAGCCAGTCTATAATGAAAATGGCTTCTTTTACGATGCAAATGGCAATCTCCTCGAAGAGGATCTTATTACAAACTGGCCCCGCCCAGATATGGAGCTTTTTGGCAGACTCAAACTAAAAGACGGCAGACAGCTCTATGAGAGATATGCAGACGCCACACAGCAGGAAAAGGAAAAATATCTTTCTTACTGCATAGATGATGCAATCAAAGACGCCCTGGTGTATAGTGAATGCACAAAGGAAATTGACGAGGCATCCGATAACAGCATTTACGCCGCCCTTGTAAGGGAGCAGATGATCTCGGATGTATCAATCCTAAATGATGGCATCAAGAGAAACCTCGGCGAAGAGGCGCGTGACGCGTTTGAGGGACGCTGTATCGAGATGGCGGGCGAGGAGTATAAAGAGTCTGTAAGAGCCATTTTTAGCAACGCCTCGATCTGGAACAAATATCTGCCAGATACACAGAGAATGTTTGACGACAAAGGAAGGATTATAGGATGAGTTATAGACCACAGAATAAGACAAATGATTCACTAAACAACTGGTTTTCCAATATCGCTGATTTTATCAATATCAGCCCAAACCTGCTAAAGGCATCCTCCCTGGATAGCTTTAAGGTATGGTTTGAGAAACTGGAGAAGATTGACAGAAGAAGCCTTTATCTGTTCCTTAAAAAGCATAAGGACGAGATCCCTAAAGAGTACCTTGACTCTGTAAGAAACCGTTTCCAGAAGGAAATATAAGATAACGGGCTTATGGCCCGCTATTTTTTATTCAAGATGCAATCAGCCATATTTAGTATATAAGGAGAGATCGGATATGTTCAGAATGATAATTGAAAGTGATCATGAAAAACTAAAAAGAGAGGGCAGATATGACCCTTCAAAATTTGACCTAGAGCTAAGAAAAATCTGCCTTGAGACACACTTTGAAGAGACTTCACCTAGTCATTATGTACTTGGCAGTGAATATGATGAGATTGGAAGGATGATGGTGCTTAACGCAAGACTTGAAACTGCGGGGTGCGTTCTCTCTAATCTTAAAACTTGGATCACATTCAGCGACGATGAAGGCGAAGTAAACTGGCTCAATGATTAAGGAAAAATATGGCGGCAACAAGGAAACAATTTGTATTTGATTTAAAGACTGACAAGGACTCACCGCTTTACAATTACTACAAGACATTTCCGGAAGCGTACAGAGACATCAGACGCTATATGGAAGCGCACGGCTGTCCACACAGGCAAGGTTCATCTTATGTGTCTAATAACGTTATGAACACTAAAGATGTGACGAAGCTTATGGATGGTCTTTGCAAGAGCCTTCCGTGGCTTGCCGAGTGTTCTAATGCATTTGATGTTGCGGACATTGGAAAGCAGCATGGACTTCTTGGAGACATCCAGGAAATGTGTAACGTATACTCGGAAGAAAAAGAAAAGTGGCAAGAGAATTTTAAAGGCAGCGTAATGGAAGAAAAACAGTTACTTGATATAAATGATTATAAAGACGCTCCGCTTTTTGGAGCTCTTATCGAACTTAACGAAAGATTAAAAGAAGAAGGCATAAGCGGCATCGAGCTTAACGTTGTTGGCGGTTTTGCCATGATGACTCATGACCTGAGAAGTAAGGACGGTATTACCGATGTTGACTATATCGGGCCAGACCTTCCAAAAAGGGTATCAGAGATAGCAGACGAGATAGGCTTTAAGTACAATCTGGGCCGTCACTGGATAAACAACGATGTCTTGATGGCGGGCGCAACCCTAGAAGATCTTGAGTTTACTACAGGTAAGCTTCACTTTCAGGAAGCGTTCGAGCTTGAGACCATGAAAATAAACATCCTTGATACGCAGGACCTTCTGAAAATGAAACTCATCGCCATAGATACAAGCCTTTCAGCAGTAGAGCTTGGTGATGGCGATTTTACAAGGGCGAAGGATTTCAAAGATATAGAGGTGCTTAAAGGGGCTCTTGGTGCCGATAACAGGATATTAAAAGCGCAGTTTGGGGAATACCTTATGAGTGACTTTACCATTCCTGCCGTAAAAGCCTATGAAATGGGTGGAATTGAGAAGGTCAGAACAGATATCCTTCCAAAGGTTGCGGCCCAGAATAGGGACTTTTACTTAAATCTTGGGAACACGTCTTATAAAAGAGACGATTTCATAGAGGGCATCTTAAAGAGGGCAGGCATCGACGATAGAAAAGGAGATCCTAATAAGGCGCCTCCGAAGCGAAATGAAAAAGCAGATAATATACCGGGCGGAGATGACAGGTAAATGTCATCTCCCTTTGTTTATCCCATATTTTCAGTGTAACCAATTAACATTGAAATGGAGGACAAACAATGATGAACGAGATTAAAAATTATGCAGCAGAGGTAGTTGAGGCACTTAAGGAGATCACAGAGGGTTATATCTTTAAGATCAAAGAGGTAGAAAAGAGTGGCACAACTCTTTGTGGTATTCTGTGTCGCATGGAGGGAAGCAATGTCGCTCCTACTATCTATGTGGACGGAGACTACGAAGACGGAACTCTTCCTGAGTTTGCAGCAGAAAGATACCGCAAGGTTCTTGAAGAAAGCGCAGAACAGGCAAAGAGCATTGAGGCCGTCACAGACTCATTTTCAAACTTTGCGGGTCTTAAGGACAAACTTAAGATTACGCTTCTTCCCGTGAACAGCTACTCAGACAGCCTGTGTCACAAAATGGTGGCAGATCTTAATGAAGTGGTTTATGTCATAGTGGGTACGCCGCAGGGAGCAGGAAAGATTGCTGTAAAGCCCGAGCACTTGAGAGTCTGGGATATTACAGAGGATGAGCTTTTTGAAGCAGCCGAAGCAAACCACGAAAAGGTTTGTATAAAGTCATTTTACGGCTTTTTGCAGGTTGCGAGCAACGAGGAAATGGTTGATGGGGCATCTGTCATCCTTGAGCCCGAGTTTAACGAAAAGGCTATGGAACTCTTCCCCGACGGGTATTACATCCTGCCTTCATCAAGGCACGAAGTAATCCTCGTTGACAGAACTGCCGACGTTAACATGCTCAAGGCTATGGTAAGAGAAGTTAACGAAACGACAGTTATCCCCGAAGAGCGGCTCTCTGATAACGTTTACGAGCTTCTTGACGGAAAGCTTGTTACCGTTGACATGGCTGCATGATAGCATTGTAAAAAAAGAGGGTGGAAATTCCACTCTCTTTTCTTATGGGCAAAAATGTAATATATAGTGTTAAAACAGATATTATTCCACCGTTATTCAACGATATATTCGCTCTCGGGAAGGCTCTTTCTGAGCACGGCTCTCTTATTATTCTTCATGAGAAAGAAATCCGAGTTGAACTTCTCTGCGCAAAAATCTGAAAACAGCCTTTGGGGGCTCTTTTTAAGGGCAACAATCCTGTGAGTTAAGTCATTGTCTGCGTATGTAGCCCGTCGCATGAAGACAGCGCCATCTTTATAAGCAAACTGGAACCCGTCCGCATAGAAATCATCTTCATTTCTTATATAGGATTTGATCTCAACCTTGAGTTCACCTTTGAGTCTGATGACATATTCGCAGATACTTCTGTACACGTTGTCAAATTTACCGTCTTTAAAAAACTGTTCGATACTTTCACTAAACCGGGTGTCGTCAAATTCATGTTCTCCCTTATCAGTGTGCTCAAAGACCGTGATTACGGGCGCATTTGACATCCAAGCATAGAGGAGCTGCAACTTGTCATCCGGCATTATTTTTCCCTCGGCATCATAAATCTTGGCAGGAGAGACGAAACTCTTTTTAAGCCTCATCATAACAGGGCCCACGTCGATCCTTCTGTCGCAGTTCTTTTCAGCTCCGCCGATCAGGGCTTTTACATACTCCTTGGAAACTGTAATATTCGATATCCTGCCACGGACAGAATCGGTATAATGATCTGAAATTGATCTGTACAGAGATTGTATTTCTGTATATTTTGATGGGTCAACGTCAAATTCCTTGCCATCCGAGAGAATGGACGACACACTGGAGTCACCAAGGATGTTGCCACAGACTCTCTTTAAAGTAACAATATTTCCTTCTTTCTTTGTACAGAGAAATGATGTCCCGTTGTCAAATACAAACAGCTCGCCTTCTCTAAGGGCTTTGAGCATATTCTGGAGAGCTTCTGGATAAGGATAGCCCATACCCGTCTTTTCTTTTTTTAGTTTTGCCGCAAAATTTCTCAAAAGAGCTGTCTCACCTCGTTCAGCAGGCACTCTTGTCTGTACTTCGCTCTTTTTCATGTCCTTGTCATACTCGTTAACGAGAGTATATTTTGTATGAAAGTCCACTTCAATAAGCCCACCATTATCAAGTGGGATGAGATAAACATGCTTCTTATCGGGATCATCACCCTCTATAAGAGCTCTTACCTTTGGCTCTGCCTCAGATATGAGCTTGTAAAAATTAAATCTCTCATTTGAGCTAAAGTAGCTCCTTACTATGTTGTCTGTAATTTTCTGCCATTCAGACATTTTTAGTCCTCCTTAACCATTCTAATTAAAATATGGGATAGCAGATCTCAAATTTTCATAAAACCCTGTGTTTCTCCTATTTTTTATATAACAGTAGCTAATGGAATGGAGGACAAGGATATGACAGAGATAGAGAGAATATATGGCAGATACATCGCACAGGGCAAATCCCTTGTAAGAGGAAGAAAGTACGAGATCGGCAAGTGGTATCCTGGCTACAAGTTCGTAGTCATGTGCGATAATGCGCCAATTCTTGCAGTTAAGTGCGATGGCTCGGCAGAGGTCATAAGGCCCGCCGGAGAAAAGGTACTTAAACAGCTCCAGAAAGTAAATATTGCTTAAAGATAAGGGTCGTTTTTACGGCCCTTTCTTTATCCCATATTTTGTATGTAACTAACAATTAGAAATGGAGGGACAAACTATGGGAATTGAATTTTATCAGACAATCATGGGAAAGCGTTTCTTCGAGGGACAGCTTCCTGCTTTGATCGAGGCATGTAACCGCCTTGCTGATGCAGTTGAAAAGGCAAATGCTCTTTCAAGTGCAAATGGAGAGGAGGTGATCGCATCTAAGGCAACTGCCAACAGATGCGAATAAGCCCAAAGGTTAACCAAACAGATAAGACATACCTGTGTAGGGGCAAAAGCACTCCACACAAGAAAATGCATCTTATTTAGGAGGGAGAAGAAATGCAGGAAGTAACTTATGTAAACGAAGACGATGAGGTTAAAAATCCTTGTTGGAACTGCAAGTACGACTGTCCCCGTCTTTGTGACTGCGAAGTCTGCGAAGAGGATGAGGACGATTTCGACGAAGACGATCTTAACGATGATGATTTCTGACAGAGGTATCTGACCAGAACAAGCAACTACCCTTTCTAAGGGGCAACTTTTAGCCCCTTGGAGGTGGGGCACGTATGCGTAAATTCTTTTCAATTCTTGCAATAATCTTTATGTTCAATATGCTGAGCGTTAGCGCTTCAGCCGCAACAGAGGAGGAGACACTGCTTGCACTTATAAATAGTGCAAGGGCCGAGAATGGCCTTGGTGCTTTAAGCCTTGATAAAGAGCTCACAAGAGCAGCAAGTATAAGGGCAACAGAGTGTGCCGTTTTATTTAGCCACACAAGACCAGATGGCACAGACTTTTATACCGTATCGAGTGCTGCATACGGTGAAAACCTTTCAAAGGCAAACAGTTACAACACATTGGAAGAAGTATTTGCGGCGTGGATGGCTTCTCCATCACACAGAGCTAATATTCTGTACGGCGCATCAACAAAGACAGGCTTCGGTATATTTAAGTCTGGAGATGTGTATTATGTAACAGAAGAGTTCAACTAAGGAGGCACATATGAAGGACAGCTTGTACTATAGCATATACGACATAGAGGGAAAGAAAGTCGTATGCATACACGGTTTTTTCGACTCCCAGTACAGAGAGATCCAGTATAAAGGGGCATATATCCCTCTGGATGAGTTCCCGTGGATAGGAAGGAAAGTCCTTAATGAGTTTCTTCTAACCCTTGAGACCATTCAGAAGCCTCTTGGCGGGGAGAAGGCTATTGACATTGCGGAACATTATTATGCAGGCAAAAAAGCCGCCAAACTCCCCTTTAGAGAGGTGGACGTAAATACGCCATGCGGAGATTATGTCGATGACGAAAGAGATGCCAAAGAGGGTGATATGTTCTACATAACGGGTAACATCCGTCTTGGAGAACATGTTGCAAAAAGAGGTACGACAGGAACAGTTTTGATGTCAAAGCCTTATAATGGCAGACTCCTTTGTCAGCTCGATGAACTGGATGGTGAAAGAAATATAACTGTCTACTGCGACAGGGATATGATACAAATTGCATAGTTTAAAGAGGGTCCTTCGGGACCCTTTTTGTTGTTTATAACAATTTTAGATTATCCATATGATAATTACCGGTTATCAGCCCGACGCTCTCCCATGTTTTAAGTAAGAAGGAGGGTTTATATATGTACAGTGTAATCAAAGCAAGGGATTTTTCCCTTATTATGGACAAAAAGATATATGGAGAAGAGGGAGAGATTACTCCTTATCTTACAGCGCTTGTTGCAAAAAATAAGGGGCTGGATGACGATGAATTTACAAGCTATAAGGTGCTTGAGGTAATAGAGAGTGACGAAAACCAGTTAACACTTGGAAGAATACCGGAATTTGGTGATTATATCTCTCTTAGAAATTCCTGTACAGAGATTGTACAGGCGGAAGAGGATATGACTCCGTACAGACTAAATGCTGCAAAAGAACTTGAAGAAAAATTCGATGCACTTCACAGAAATGCTCCTTATCATATTCACGGAATATTCTTTGAAGAGCTCGGAGGAGACAAATCCATTCCTAAAATATTGGAAGAGAAGGATTTTGAAGCACCGGAATGGGTTAAGTCTTTAGAAGATGCGGAAATATGGATGCTAGAAACCCACCCTGACTACTACATGGGATGCACTATCGCACAGCGCTGTAACTGTGGAGATTTTTTGGCAACTGCAATGCCCTGTGCAGAATACGACAAGAAGGACTATGAAACCTGGGAAGGGAGAAGAAACTATGCGCAAAGAAAGCTTAATGAACTTGGAGATAAACTCGTGGGAAGTGGTAGCCACATTTATAAGCTTGGCCCGGTAGAGCATGACCAGACAGGAAAGGTATTAGGTGGGGATATGGATAAAGAAATTATGCACGATAAGCACATAGAGGATAATATACCCGGCAAACATATGCCTGAAAAGGAACTTGAAAAAGGAGAAGTTGACAGGGATTACTTTATCATCTGGCAGAGGGACGACATGCATTCCTTTGTTGATCTGTCCTATCTTAAGGAACGCGGTATTGAGCCTCAGAGAGGGGATTATACTCCCGTGTATGTTGGAGAGAAGATGGCAAGCCTTGATGATATCTATTCAAAATTCCAAAACGATGCACAGACTCCTTCTGATTACGAGGCAAGAGCTGTATCAGTGGGGGATATTATCACCAGAAATGATAATGGCAGGGACAGAAGCTATTATGTGGAGCCTGTTGGGTTTAAAGAAGTAAAAGATTTTACAAAGGATATGTACCTTGTAAACGGGATAATACATGATAAGCAGAGAATGAGCCCCGCCGAGATCGAGGCATTTGAAAACCGTTATGATATTGACCTGGATGGAAGCCATACGATCGGTTCGGAGCAAAAGGCCGTAGATGTTCTTGACAGAGATCAGAACGGTAATGGGTATGCGGACAGATACGACGATGATGACGAACCTGTAAGATAATAACCTTGCAGTAGCTTAAAATTGAAATTTAAAAACACACAAAAAATATATAAAATCTTAATATTTTGTGCTTTAATATAGGGGAAGAGACATGAAACAGATTAGTGAAATAATTGAAAAATTGCAGAGTACCGCCCTTACACCAGAGCAGGCGGCACTTGTAAAACAGCTTGCAAATATGTCAGGCTCTTATGCAAAGAACATTAAAGACGAGATATATTTTCTTCTTGAGCAGGAAGCTTCTGGGGACATCATAAAGGTGGATGACGTGAAAGCAATCATCGCCAGGGCGGGAAGCGAACTATAATCAAAAAGAAATGAGGAATACACAATGAAATACAGGGTAAGCGACAGGGGGCTGATCCTGCTTGTTGAAAAGGGAGAGGGCTTGTTTGATTTATTAAACAGGCTCGCTTACTCAACGATCAGCGAACATGATAAGAATGAGCTTACGGGAATGCTTTTTAAGGCGCTCACCGCCGCAGGAGTGCTTGAGTTTAATGCGGTCTTTCTTAAGACATTTAAAACGGCAAAAGGGAATATGATCGCAATTATCCCTTATGAGAGGGATTATATTACCGGAGAGCAGACGGCAGATTATCTGCTCGGAGAAGTCCAGATATATTTTGATGAATTTATTTTTATGAACGATAAGAAGATTCTGGATCTGTGTAAGCTCTATCTGAAATTAAAGCCGTATTTATCTGAACAAAATAAAAAAAAACTGACAGAAATAACTTTTGATAAGAAGTATGATGACAGAGAACATTATCTGTACAGGAGTTTTATCTATGAAATTCCCATGAAGGATATGAACAAGCTGATACCTTATGCAGAGTGTTTCTTCAGACGGGGAGATGTGGTTTATATAAAGACAAATCCCGGGGTTTTTCTGGACGATTTTTACGAAAGGGCGGATATAAAAGAAAAAGAATACAAGAAAATTGAGATTCCTGCGCTGTACAGAAATCTTATTTAAGAGATAAATAATCCATGTTTATACTATAAGGAGGTATAGGCATGGATTTTAATTATTTAAAGAAGATGACTCCGTATGAGTTCCTTAACTGGCTCAATCAGACGTTTCCTGTACATATACCGCAAAAGATTGTCACCATCGAAGATATGGATGCTGCCTCAAAGGAGCTTCTTTCCCTTATTTCTGAGTATTCTTATATCACGGAGCTTGCATCGTGGTTTAAGGTGGCTACAAGGGACGCAAAGCGCACTGAGACAAAAAACGATTATGAGGATATGGTAGACAAGAAAGAGGCTGTTGAGAAAAAAATGGAAGCATTAAAACAGACTTATGCGGGCATATCCAGAGCGATAACCATAAGAACAGAGAACAACGCAGAGCTTCGCATGACAAGCTCAAGGCACATAGCGTGAACACAGCTTATGACATAGAAAGAGGGGGTATTTGCAACGAGTGGTTGATAGATTGAATACAATCTAAAATTTTTGTGCAATAAATGGTTGATAAATCACATGAAAACAACGATATTACGTGCCACCAAAGGACGTATTTACACATCAAAAACCAAATATCAGCTCATGGATAAGACTCTCTATGCCTGTAACTACGTTTACAACCATATGCTTGAACGTAACCAAAAGGTTTATAAGCGCCGAGGAGAACACCTTTCCTATTACGAGATGCAGAATCTTTTGCCAGTGATGAAACAGTACAAACCGTGGCTAAAAGAAGCTGACTCACAGGCTCTTAAATACGCTTGCCGACAGGTTGACACAGCGTACAGAAAGTTCTTTAAGCATGAAGCGGCATTTCCACGGTATCATAGCAGGAAACAGAGATTGACATATACAACCACCAATACCGCAAACATCAAGGTACTGGATGGCGCTATTAAATTACCAATCATAGGAACTGTTAAAGTTCATGGTTTAAAACCATTGCCTGAAAACGCAAAACTCTGTTATGCAACTGTCAGCAAGGAAACTGATGGCAAATACTATATTTCTGTGACTTATAAACACGAAATTGAGGTAAATGAACCACTAATCAATGCAGACATGTTCATTGGCCTTGATTATAAATCTGATGGATTGTTCGTAAATTCAGACGGTAGCTGCCCTAAGATGCCACATTATCTTCGTGAGAGTCAAGCGAAGATGATTAAGGCACAAAAGAAGTTGTCTAAGAAATACGGAAACTTGAAAGGGCAGAAGAAATCTTCCGGATGGATAAAACAACACCGCAAGCTCACTAAGATCCAAAAGAAAATAGCCAATCAGCGAGAGGACTATCTTCACAAGTTGTCAAAACAGATGGCATCACAATATTCCGGCATAGCAGTAGAGGATATTAACATGCGTTCATTATCTAATAAGGGTTTCGGTAATGGAAAAGCTACTCTTGATAATGGCTTTGGTGAGTTCCGCAGGCAGCTTGAATATAAGCTGTCCGTACAGGGGAAGCCATTCGTTAAGGTAGACAGGTTCTTTGCTTCAAGTCAGATATGTAGCTGCTGCGGGTATCAGAACACTGAAATAAAGGATTTATCCATACGTAAGTGGGAATGCCCTAAATGCCACACACAGCATGACAGAGACTATAATGCAGCTATAAACATTAGGAACGAAGGGCTTAAAATGCTTGCTAAATCTAAAGCAGCGTAGGAGTAATTACATATGAACGATGATAAAACATTAAAACAATGCCCGTTCTGCGGCGGAGATGCAAAGTATGAACAGGATTTACGCTTTGAAAAAGCGGAAGAGAGTTTCCCTAAGTGGTTTGTAGTCTGCAAAAAGTGCGGAGCAAAGACGCCTGTTGCAACAATCCCACAAGTACGGGAGCGTTGGAATAAAAGAGTTTAATACGAAACAGACAAATAGCACACTACCCGCAGGCTGCGGGGAAGATACGCCAGTGGACACTGATGGGAAAACTACTCACTTCTGAGCGTGACAATAACCGTGGTGGATGAAACTGGAATTGCATATTTGGAAGATGGTTTTCAACCAGTTAATGCACAAGCAAAAACAGCGTGTCAGAGGCGTTTCAACCAAAGAATGCAAATAGCCGAAAGAGGTTAAAATGGGACTTAAGACAACTTTATTTGCGATCCTTATGGTCATTGTTATAGGATGGCGCAACAGAAAGATAGCAGATCTTGAAGGTAAGACCCCTACCTACAGGGTATCGGATCTAAAGAAACTGTACACCGACTCGTTCAAGGGCATAAAAAACATCTTTAGCAACAACAAGTAAGATGTTACTATTAAAGGGCTGCTATGCAGCTCTTTTTGCTATGGATATTATGTGTATTTTTTGTTTTGCCTCCGTTTATCCATATTCTTAATGGTAAACAAATCGGAAAAGGAGGATAAAAGTGAGAAGGAAGAAAAATAGAGCTTTAAAGTTCGTTGGTTTAATTGTTATGGTGGCAATACTTTTTGTAGTATTGCAGACCCTTGGCATCGAAAAACAAAAACAGAAAGATAGCCAGAAAGAAGAAAAACAGGCAACAAGTTTTCTCTCCCTTCCGGAGGCAGATCCGGAAGAAGAGATGGGTGGCACTGAATATGTCACCACGGAGGATAATCCCTGCGATACGGTCTATGTTGAATATATAGACGTGGGACAGGGCGATTCTACGCTTATCTATGATGAGAGCACTGATTACAGCATTCTCATCGACACAGGGCTATATGAGGCTTATGACAACGTACAGGCAACACTTGCTGAATATGGAATCGACACACTGGATGTGCTTGTTCTTACGCATCCGGATACGGACCATATACAGTCAGCGGTTGATGTATTAAGGGATTACAATGTTCCGGTTGTCTACATGTCAAGAGCGCAAAATCCAGAGGCAAAAACCTTCGAGTATCTCACGGGGTATTTAAAAGAACAGTATTCCGCAGGTATCACGTACCCAGACGCAGGCGAGTTCATCTCCCTCGGTGGTGGAAGTGCAACTCTGACCTTCCTTGGCCCAGTAGAGTACAGGGATATGACTGACACAAACGGCAATTCTCTCGTCACAAGACTTGATAATGGAGAAGATAGCTTCCTGTTTATGGGAGATGCAACGGGGGACGAGGTAGATGACATCTTATCGACAGGCACGGATATGGCAGTAGATGTGCTGAAAGCAGCCCATCACGGCTCAGCCAATGACGGATGTAACAGCATGGCGCTTTTTAAGGCTGCCGATCCAGAATTTTTAGTTGTATCGTGTGCTTATGAAAATGACTACGGACACCCGCATATTGAAACGATGGAGCTCGCAAAGAGCCAGAATATACTTCTGTACAGAACAGATTTACAGGGTAGCGTTTCGTGCAAGAGCACAGGGAGGGGCGTTGTATGGTCTACAGAGCCTACGAGCGTATATACTAACGGAAATGGCTTTTAATACTGGGGAAAAGGGGCTTTCGGGCCTCTTTTTTTTGGCTCAAACGATGGTCAATTATTATCATGGGGCCGCCAATAATTCATATTTTAATTGTAACTACTTAAGCGTAATGGAGGAATGGTCATGTTGCCAGATCCTCCTTTTTTAATGGGATGTCGAATAGGAGGACAACAAAATGGCAAAAAGAGCAAAATACGGAATGGCAAAAGAGGACAATTATAGTTGGTATGCAATGCTTGATCAGTACGTTGAATACAAGAAGAACAACGGGGGAAGAAACCCGAGATCTTCTGGTGGAGACGCAAAAGAAGAGCGCCTTTACTACTGGATGTACAATCAGACAAGACTTATCAAGATAGGGCATATGTCAAAGAGCCACATCACTGCCCTTGTAAATGCAGGAGTTGATATCCCCAACAAGGGAAATCTCAACGATACATATACAAGGAAAGTAAGGGCATTTGCGAAGAAGCGTCCGGAAAAGGGAACATCACTCTATACCTGGACTATGATAGAGCAGAAGAAGTACAACCTTGGTACACTTAGGAAGGAATATCTGGCTATCTGGGAGGAGCATATAGAAATGATCGCTCTTGAGCGCTTTGGAGTAGCAAACCAAAAATGGATTGAAAACTATGAGAAAGCGGATAACGCCTGGATCATAAAACAAAACTCTAAATACGAAGAGGGAAAGCTTTATCCATGGCAGATAAGACTTCTCAGAGAAAAAGACCTTATCACAGATGATCCTGCCAAAGAGTTTGCTATACCCACACACCACTCGACAGCTTTCCTTAAAAACTGCGAGGAATACAGAAAATTCCTGGAGCTTCACGACAGGAAACCCAAGCAGCAGTATTGGGAGGAAAGAAGCCTGTATTTCTGGTCAAGAGGCGAGATTAAAGCCATGAGAAAGGGAAGTAGAAGTGCTGAAGAAATAGCTATCCTCAATGGACTCGGAATCCACGCATGACTAAAAGAAAGCACCTGCGTTTTGCAGGTGCTTTTTCATAAATAAAATCCTTTCGGTTGTTATAGGCGGAAACCCACTGCCCTTGGACGGTGGGAGGAACCTTATAAATGATTGACTTTCACTAAAGATTGTTATATCATATATTTAGTGAAATAACAATGAGGCGCATTATGGAACAGATGACAGTTACAGCTAAAGTTCAGATATCTGTTAATGCAGACAGTAAGGTTTTACTTGATGAAACCATGTCTGTTTATTCTGATGCCTGCAATTATGTATCTGACTATGTGTTTCGTACTCACGACTTAAAGCAGTTTTCACTTAACAAGGTTTTGTATTCCACGCTCCGAGAGAAGTTCGGGCTTAAATCACAGATGGCTCAGTCTGTATTTAAGACTGTTATTGCAAGATATAAGACCATTCTTGAAAATCAGAAGGAATGGAGTAAACCGTCTTTCAAAAAGCCTCAGTACGACCTTGTATGGAACAGGGATTATTCTCTTACGCAAAACTGTTTTTCAGTAAATACACTGAATGGTCGTGTTAAACTTCCATATTTTGCTGAAGGTATGTCTAAGTATTTTGACCATGATATCTACAAATTTGGAACTGCTAAACTTGTAAGCAAGCATGGTAAATACTTTTTGCATATCCCCGTTACTTATGATATCGAGGAAAGTAATATCTCCGATATCTGTAATGTAGTCGGCATAGACAGAGGTATTAACTTTGTCGTTGCCACTTATGATAGTAAGCATAAGTCTGACTTTGTAAGCGGAAAAGCTATCAAACAGAAACGTGCTCATTATTCAAAACTACGCAAAGAACTCCAAATGCGTCAGACTCCATCTGCAAGACGTAGACTGTTAGCTATCGGTCAGCGAGAAAACCGTTGGATGCAAGATGTAAACCATTGTGTATCAAAGGCACTCGTTGAATCTAACCCGAAGCATACGCTCTTTGTCCTTGAAGATTTGTCGGGCGTTCGCAATGCTACAGAGCGTGTCCGAACCAAAGACCGCTATGTTTCCGTATCATGGTCTTTCTATGACCTTGAGCAGAAACTTATCTACAAGGCTAAACAGAATCAGTCTTCCGTTATTAAGGTTGACCCTCGTTATACGAGCCAATGCTGTCCTGTCTGTGGACATATTGAAAAATCCAACCGTAACAAGAAGATGCATCTGTTCACCTGCAAGAACTGTGGCTATAAGTCTAATGATGACCGCATTGGAGCTATGAACCTGTACCGCATGGGAATCAACTATCTTGAAGATAGTCAGGTACCTGATACAGTTACGGCAGAGTAAATCTTTGTCGTAAGGGGTGTTGTCAACCACCCTATGATGCATCACCACGGAAGTTACACCGATAAAATGTAGGAGTTATTGCAACGAACTACAGGGGAGTCGCAAGCCACGTACCTTTAGGTGCGTGGTAGTTGACGCTCTTACAGCAGATCTCCCAGATCTTCAGAGCTCTCCGGAATATCTTTCGCTACAGGAGTGTTTGTTTCAAAAACTGAAAGCTTGTCGTCAACGATCTTTTCAACATCTTTCCTGTTAAGTCCGGAAGGTTTGTTTGCTGCCATCTTAATCTCTTCGATACTCTTTGCAGACTGTTTGCTGTCTTTCTTAATATCATTTAACTGTGTTGTCATTTCTGTCATCTTTTTATCATTTTTCTCCTTGTAAGTCTTAAGCTCATCCTGGATCTTTTCAAGCTCTTTGCTGGCCTCATCTGACCCGTCTGAACTCTTTTTGATTGTTTCAAGGCTGTCACTGATGTCTGAAATGCTCTTTTGAATCTTTTTATTCTGCTCGTCAACAGAAGCTTTTAAGTCATCAAAATCATCCCTGGCAAGCACCACGCCCTTAAGCTCCCGGCTTATGGCCTGTGCTGCCTCGGCAAAGATTTTTGAAAGGACATTTTCGATGGAAGGCTTTTCAGGGACATCTCCTTTTTCTTCTGGAGCATCAGGCAGAACCTCTTCAACATCGGTTACCTCCTGTATGTTCTCGTCAAGCTCCTCGGCCTCGTCTTCAAGACTTGTGTTGGTGATATAGTCCATGATCTCAGAGCCAAGACTTTCTTCGTTGAACTGTGCGAACTTGGTTGTGGGGGTAACGGTAAGTCCCATGTGCCCGATAAGGAGATAGAGTCTGAACCAGTCATCATAAAGGTTTATGTTGTTAGATCCAGGGAGAACGCCGTCTCTCTTATAGACTGTAACGCCCTTCTCGTATTCCGTGGCACCGCCTTCATTTTTGACTGCGCAGGAAAAAAAAATCGGCATATCATTTACAAGACAGATATCCGTGATCTTTTTTATCAAAGGCTTGATCTGCTTATCATAAACTTCTGTCTTATCAAACTCATCAGCCATGGTCACTTCTTTACTCATTATCTGGTCTCCTTCTTATCAAAAATCGCCATCCATCAGCCTATCCAAAGCATCAAACACCTTTGAATCCGCCTCTGTATTAAACATGGGTTTTTCTTCTTTGTTCTCGGATTTCTGTACAGCCACACCTGAAGCGTTAGCACTGGCATCCTGCACAGGGATATCATTTATCTGCGTCTGGGACAAAACCGCTGCCTGCTCTCTTATAAATTGCGTCTGAGCCTGCGTAAGATGCGATACGTCAGCAGGTGCGACAATGGGTGGCAGGTCCCTCCTTACAGGGCCAGACTCGGATGAAAAGGAAGGTATTGTTGGCATAACAGGAAGCGGAGGCATCCCAATATCAGATGTAAGGGTAATCTGCTCCTCACTTTTATCCTTATCTATCCTGCTAATAGGTATTACTCCAGAAAAGCCTTTTAAGTCCTTCTCTGAAAGATTGATGCTTTGCATGGGAGTAAGTAACTGTTCAGAACCATCGGCAAAAAATATGGTAAGATTTTGCTGTATAAGGGCGTTTCTGAGGACGGCCTTGCAGAACATATTTCTGCTTCTGAATTTAAGGTGTTTTAGCAGATATATAGTCCTTGCATCGCTGTTAGGGAAGTGCAGTCTTGTGCGCATTGTCTTCAAGATATTAAAATCTGCCTCTATGGGCTTATCTATCAGATAATGCAAAGGTTTACCGTTTGCATAGGCAACTACGGCGTCCCGCATCATGACAGATACGGGATAGCCTGCGGCAGCAAGGGCAATAAGATCTATGTCATAGTTTTTGTAATATCTCATCTCAACTTCCATGGATGATTACCTCACTTTGCGGATTCCTTGATAAGCTTGTTAAGTCTGTAATAGTAATAGCCTCTTGCATTTGAATACAGAAGGGGCAGGGTAGTGTCATTCTGGTTGGCAGGAATGATCTTTAAGGTAGAGACGTTCTTGAGCTTTTCAGAGATAGTCTTAAACCATGCGTCGCCCGTGCCGCCGGTTACGATAAGATAGTTGTAGTCGATGATCTTCTCGATACCGCCAATGGCCTTAAACATTCTTGCGATGGCTTCATCACAGATCTTGTCCGAAGCATCGTAAAGATAATTTCCAAAAGGGTATTCCTTGGACTCAAGGGTTTTTCTGTCGATAGAGCGGACAGTGCCAGTATCAAGATACTTCTGCATGGCAGGGACGGGAATGCTTATTCCGTATTTATCCTTGATAATAAGGGAGGTGTCATGGAATACACGCCTCATTCCCAGATTTTGTGCAGTTTCTCCTTTAACAACGGCCCCGTTGTTGATGATGAATATATCAAACGTGCCAAAGCCAGGGTCAAAGATGATCGCATTTGATGAAAGATACTTGTTCACATCTTCATGGAATGTTCCATCGTTTTTGATGCATACAGAAAACAGCGAACCCTTGGGCTGGCTCATAACATAGATGTCATCACTATTTACCTTAAACCTAAAGTCCTTCCAGGGCGCATCCCCAATCTTAAGGGAGAAGTTATATTCTTTTGCAAGCGCATCTCTGAGCACTGGGGCGTCTTCCTGTAAGTAGCTCTCTGGAAGACCAGTCTGAATAATGATCCTGTCTGTACTGGGATGTCCGAGAGAATTGTTATACATTGTTACGCCCAGACTGGAAGCTGCCACAACATTAAACATCGGGTCATCATATCTGTCACGCCCGTACATAGCTCTTTCAGATTCATCACTTATCGTACCTGCCATCTGGGTCTGCGCAAGCTCTCCAACAAGCCACATCTCTCCGTTATCATTGTTTCTGTACATGATGGAAGCGGCAGGGGCGCCTGAAAGATACTGGATCTCTTCATCAATCCTTACTGCATAAGAGGGAAATCTTGCAACCTTGTTGGGAGCAAAGAGTTTTACCCCAGAGTAACCAAGGTCAAGTCCAGCACTCCATACGCCTTTAAGCTTTCCGTTATCCCTCTCGATTATATCTGTGCCTGTTTTGAATTTCTTTGTATTCATTTAATATCCTCCTCAAAATATCTTTCGTTTTACTTTATACAGAATGTCTTTTTGGCTTACCGGGCCGTTGTCCCTGCTGTCTATGGAGTTATTTCTGTTATCCCCAAGAAGGACATATTCATCATCATGAAGGGTGGTCTCTTCCGATAGAAGACCCGGCTCATTTATTAGCTCAAAGTTATATTCAGAAATCTCTCCGTTTACATATAAAAGGCCGTCCCTAACGCCTACGGCATCTCCAGGCAGGGCAACAACTCTTTTTATCACCCTTTTCCCACCCATTACAGCTATGACAACATCGCCTCTTCTCGGGGCAACCCCGTCATATTCTTTTGTGATAACAAGGTTTTCATCGTAAAACGTCGGTTCCATCGAAGGGCCCGATACCGCAAAAGGATGAAAGAGAGAAAATATAAGACAATAGGCGATAAGCCCTGCGCCCACGCCAACGATAAGCGGCTTTAAGTTTTTCATGATCCAAGTACACTCCTGTTTCTGATGCCAAGTCTTATCTCATCCTCGGAATAAAGCAGGACCTCTACATGGATCTTATGCCGTGCGCCCTTGTACTCGAAGGTGTAGTTTGTATAGTCCGCCATAAAAGGACCATTGCTTACCGTCTCGATAAACTTAAGAACAAGCCCCTGGTAATCATCAAGGTTGAGCCTGTTAGGACAGTAAGGATGC
>NZ_JAGAYD010000095.1 GCF_017940685.1 Butyrivibrio sp.
CTTTTGGCTGGTTTAGTTTTTCAAAACCAGCCAAAAGAACCGTCCCCGTGGCTTCTAACCCCGTCCCCATGGTCCACCCCTGTCGCAGCAGAACCGTCCCCGTGTCTTGTCAGTCCCTCTGGCAGTTTAGTCATACATCTGTGTGCTAAGATACTTCATTCCGTTGTCTGCAAGGATCACTACAATGTTCTTTCCGGTATTTTCATCCCTTGCTGCCACCTGCCTTGCTGCGTACATTGCAGCAGATGCGGATTGGCCAAGGAGTATTCCTTCTGTCCTTGCTATTTCAAGGCCTGTGGCATAGGCGTCAACGCCGCTTACATCTATGTACTCGTCGTAATCAAAGCCTGCCATAAAAGGCGCTTTGCACTCTTCCTTTACGCCTTCTCCTGCAAAAGGTGCGATGCCATCTATTGTCTTAGGATGCTCTCCTGCTCCTGTCCTGGAGTTTATGTCTGCCTGGACAGCAACTATTTTTACGTCAGGATTCTTTTCCCGGAGGAACTTTGCAAGACCTGTGATGGTTCCGCCTGTTCCAGCGGTTGCAACCAGAATGTCAACCTTACCATCTGTATCCTCCCAGATCTCAGGTCCTGTGTATTTGTAGTGAACTGATGGGTTGGACTCATTAGACAACTGATCTGTGAAGAAGTGTCTTGTATCCTGCTTCCTGCAGTAGTCCTCGATCAGTTCCTGATAGAGTTTTAAAGAAAATGTTCCGTTCTCTTTTGCTTCTTTAAGTCCCGGAACATCTGTTGTAAACTTCACTGAAGCGCCATAGGCCTTAAGTATCTTCCTTCTTTCTATAGACTGGTCAGCCTCCAGGAAAATCTTGAGTTTATACCCTCTGCTTGCCGCAAATGCAGCCAGCCCAATCCCCGTGTTTCCTGAAGTATCCTCAACGATAGTATCTCCAGGTTTTATAAGTCCCTTTTCTTCTGCGTCCAGGATCATGTTAAGGGCTGTCCTGTCCTTGATAGAACCTGACGGATTAAAGTATTCCAATTTGCCCAGGACTGTTGCCTTTAATCCGTGCTTTTTCCCATATCTTGCAAACTCATAAAGGGGAGTGTGCCCCACAAGCTGCGCTATATCTTTTACTATATTTGCCATCTTCTCTCCCCTTCAAAGATTTCTAGTTAATAGCCATAGTTGGCTTCGATCACAATATCCTCAAAGGTCACTGCACGAACTTCGCCTGGACCATCCTCTTTTTCTGGTTCGTACTGGATCGTGTATCCAGACTCCTTAAACCTTCTGATGATCTCATTGAGCTTTTCCCTGGTGTCGATCTTAAAGCAGATGTGGGCAAGGCCCAGTCTGTTGGGATCCTTGGGAAGGTCGACGGTCTCAGGTTTTTTCATAAGCTCTACCCAGGCCTGTCCGTCAAAATCAAGAATATATGAGTAGTACTCTTTCGCAGGGTTATCAAAGGTCTTAAGGACCTTAGCTCCAAAATAGCTTTCAAAAAACTCTTTTGCCCCCTCAAGGTCTTTTACAAAAATACCAACGTTTTTAAGATACATTTTTATCTCCCCCTTACTCCAAAAATTCAGATCTTACGTGAAGAATGTCATTGAAATAATTGTTGGCGATCATGAACATTCCCATGGTGGTAAGGACTACAAGCCCTTCTTCGCCGATCCTTGCTTTTATCCTGTCAAAGAGGTCAAGGGGGATGTTCTTTCTGTCCCTTACGATTGCCTGTGCGTACTCGATCACAAGCTCCTCTTCCTCTGTGTAATCCACATTGTTGATGTCAACTCCGATGGACTCCATGTACTTCTTGTAGTAGGTTGTGCACACAAGGCAGTCGTTTTCAACGGATATGGCGTATTCAAAGAGGTTTGCTGCTCTTGGTGAAATGAACTTTTTAAGTTCTGCGCTAAGCTCATAGCTCTTTCCTTCAAGAGCCCAAAAGGAAGGGATGTTGTGCAAAAGAGTCCTCTTCTCATTTGTAATTGAATGTCCCTCCGCCACGTGCCTGTTTATGGCATCCTTAACTTCCTGTGACGCATTATCTATATCGATAAGACTTACGATGTCCATAGTTCCTCCTTAAATTCCACTTCCGTCAATCTGAGTATCAGACGCCCAGGTGCTTGATTTGTAGATAAATTCTTTGGTTCTTTCTTTTTGTGGATGTTCAAAGAAATCCTTGGAATTGTTCTCTTCAACGATCTCTCCGTTTTCCATGAATACAACTCTTGTTGCTACTTTCCTTGCAAACTCCATCTCATGAGTGACAACTATCATTGTGACTCCGTCGTCTGCAAGTGACTTTATTACATTTAAAACTTCTCCTGTAAGCTCCGGGTCAAGAGCTGATGTGGGTTCATCAAAGAACACAACTTCCGGATTTGTAGCAAGAGCTCTTGCTATTGCAACTCTCTGCTGCTGGCCACCTGAAAGCTTTGATGGATAATAGTCAACTCTATCTGACAGTCCAACTCTTTCAAGAAGCTTTCTGCCTATTTCTTCTGCTTCGTCTTTTTTCATCTTCTGAGCAACTGTAAGACCAAGGGTCACATTGCCAAGGGCTGTTTTATTGCCATAGAGGTTGAAGCTCTGGAATACAAATCCAACTCTGCTCCTGTAGTCCAAAAGATCTTTTCCTGCGATCTTCTTAAGATCAAATTCCTTGTCTCCTATGACAAGGCGTCCGCTGTCAGCTCTGTTAAGGTACCCTGCGCATCTTAGAAGTGTTGTTTTTCCTGAGCCGCTGGGGCCCAGGATTGCAACCACATCTCCCTTCTCAACCTTAAGGCTCACGTCCTTAAGTACCACATTGTCCCCAAACTGCTTGTGGACATTTTTTAGTTCCAGCATGTTCATCTCCTCCTCTCAAGTGCCGCTTCAGCCCTGCTCTGGATAACAGTAAGAACCGAGCAGATGATCAGATAAATAAGTCCGGCTTCTAAGTACAACCAGAAGTAGTCATAGGTTCTTGCTGCAATCCTCTGGGCTGTTGCCAGGATTTCAACAAGGGCGACACTGTACGCAAGAGATGTATCTTTTACCAGTCCTATAATTGAATTGGACAGCGGTGGAAAAGCTGTTCTGAGGGCCTGAGGTACAATGACGTGCATCATTCCCTGCCAGAAGGTAAGTCCGTCGCAGTAGCAGGCTTCAAGCTGTCCCACAGGTACCGACTGGATTGCCGCCCTTACGGTTTCCGAGCAGTAGGCTCCGACGCTCAGTGACATAACAAGCCAGGCGCTCACAAAGGAGTTGAACTTTATACCTATACTGGGTAGTCCAAAGTACACTATAAAAAGCTGAACTATCATTGGTGTACATCTGATGATCCACACATATACCCTTACCAGGTGTCTGAGTACCGGAACTTTGGCTATCTGTGCCAAAGCTACCAAAAATGCGATTATAAGTCCTGCTGAAAATGATGCGATTGTAAGGGGAAGTGATACCTTAAGTCCCGCCATGAGCAGTTTCCCAAATGATTCAATTAGTTCGTTTATTATTCTCTCGTTCATAACCACTGTCCAATCGTGTTTTATTCTTATAACAGATCTTTATCAGCCCTGAGTTGTGTCAAGGTCGAAGTATTTAAGTGCCAGAGCTGAAAGTGTTCCGTCTTCTCTTGCCTGTGCAAGAGCCTCGTTGATAACTTTTACAAGCTCTTCGTTGCCCTTAACTACAGGAATGTATGCATTTGGCTCAGGGTCGCTTGTTACAACAACCTTGAATACTTCCTCATCCTCTGGATGCTGCTTTAAGTAATCTGCAAATCCAACTGTTGTTCCGAATGTAAGATCAGCTCTTCCGTTTCTTACTTCGCTGACAGCCTGTGCTGCTTCACCAACCTCATCAAGGATTGCTCCATTGTCCTCAGCGTACTTTCCGATTGAGCTAGTTGGATCGTTTGCTGCTGTCTTGCCCTTTGCATCCTCTAATGTGTTAACTTCGTCGTTGTCCTTAAGAGCAAGGAATGCGTGCTGTGAATAGTTGTATGGCTCTGAGAAATCGTACTTCTCTGCTCGCTCATCTGAGTAAGATACGCTGTTGATAACTACATCGATCTGTCCTGCATCAAGAGAAGCGAACATTGATCCCCATAAAGTTTCTGAATACTGAATATCTACTCCGATGTAATCTGCTATGTACTTTGCAACCTCTACATCAAAGCCTACAAGTTCATCGTTGTCATTGTGATATGTGTATGGGCTCCAGGTTCCTTCTGTTCCTACGATGATGTAGCCGCGTTCTTTGATGGTGTTAAGAAGATCATCACCAGTAGTTTCAGCCTCTGCTGCAGCTTCTGTTGTATCAGTTGTCTCTGCCTGAGCCTGCGTTGTTTCAGCAGCCTCTTCATTCTGCGTTGTAGCTGCGCTTGCACTTGCTGCTCCCTGTGAACCGCAAGCTGTAAGTGATGATACTGCAATAACTGAGCTAATAAGTGTTGCTAAGATTTTCTTTTTCATAATTTTGTCCTCCGCTTTTTTGAATTAGTGTTTTTGTACTTGGTTTTGTTGTATGTGATTATGCGGTAGCGGCGGAGCAATGTAAAACATACTAATCTTATAGGTGAATATAAATTTTGTTTATACCCTCTGCAAAGGCACAAAAAAACAAGACACGGGGACGGTTCTACTGTCTCATTGCGTGCAATGAGACAGTAGAACCGTCCCCGTGTCTTGTTGTATGCAATATATTACAGTACCTTGGACAGGAAGTCCTGGAGGCGCTTGGTTTTTGGGTGTTCGAAGAATTCCTCGGGGGTGTTCTCCTCAAGGAGGATTCCCTCGTCCATGAACAGCACCTTGGTGGCAACCTCTCTGGCAAAGCCCATCTCATGGGTAACTACTACCATGGTCATGCCATCCTCGGCAAGCTGCTTCATAACGTCTAAAACTTCACCGACCATTTCAGGGTCAAGGGCTGATGTGGGCTCGTCAAAGAGCATCATCTCAGGGTTCATGCAGAGGGAGCGCACGATGGCGATCCTCTGCTTCTGGCCGCCGGAAAGGGAAGCCGGGTAAACGTCTGCCTTGTCTAAGAGATTTACTCTTTTAAGGAGCTCAGTTGCTTTTTCCCTGGCCTCTTTTTCGTTCATGACCTTAAGCTTAACAGGAGCCAGTGTAAGATTCTGCATAACGGTAAGATTGTTAAAGAGGTTGAAATTCTGAAATACCATTCCCATCCTCTGCCTTACCTTGTTGATATCTGTACCCTTGGCGGTTATTTCCTCGCCATCAAAAAAGATCTGTCCAGCAGTAGGTCTCTCAAGAAGATTTAAGCACCTAAGGAAGGTTCTCTTACCTGAACCTGATGGTCCAACGATAACAATCTTCTCACCCTTTTCAATTTCGTAGTTGAGGCCCTCGATAACCCTTATGTGGTTACCATCAGCCTTAGTGTAGTCTTTTGTAAGATTCTTAACGGAGATCACTTCTGCGCATCCTCCTTTCAAGTTTTCCAAGGAGTATCGTAAGGATCTTGATCACGATAAAGTAGATGACAGCTGCACCTATGAGAGGCATGAATGCGTCATAGGTCCTTGATGCGATCTGGTTAGCAACACGTGTAAGATCTGACAGAGATACATATCCTACAATAGCGGTCTCTTTTACAAGAGTAATAAATTCGTTGCCCAGGGGAGGAATGACATTCTTCATAGCCTGGGGAAGAACGATGTAGCGCATGGTCTTGGCCTTGGACAAACCCAGAGATCTTCCTGCCTCCATCTGTCCCTTATCAACGGCAAGGATGCCTCCCCTTACGATCTCAGAAACGTAGGCTCCTGAATTGATACCAAAGGAAAGGGATGCAACTAAAATACCGTTGTTGGATGACGCCATTACGATGAACCACATGATAAGGAGCTGCAAAACGCTCGGCGTTCCGCGGATAACATCTACGTAAACTGATGCGATGTAGTTAAGGATCGTGGGCTTGCCATCCTCAGTTGTTGACAGCTTCATAAGAGCCGCCACAGTACCAATGATGATACCAAGGATTCCAGCGAAAAGAGCTATCTCAAGGGTAATCCCAAGACCTGAAATATACAGTTTCCAGCGCTCACCTGTAATAAAGGCTGCAGCAAATCGTTCTGAAATGGTCATTTACCTAAATCACTCCTCAATGTACTGCTTAACGAGACTGTCGTATGTTCCGTTGTCCTTGAACTTCATTAAAGCTGTGTTGATCTTAACTGCAAGATCCTCATCTCCCTTAGGAAGAGCAATAGCGTAGTTCTCTGGCTCAAAGTCAAAGTTCTCACCTGCTACAACGTCAACCTTGTCAGAGAACTGTGCGCCAAATACCTCTGCAGGGTTCTTGTCAACAATAACAAGATCAACACGTCCGTTGTTGAGGTCGTTAACAGCATCTACTGCCTTGTTGTAAGCTGAAACCTCAGCGCCTTCGATCTCATCAGCAATGAACTCACCTGTTGTTCCAAGCTGAACACCGATCTTTTTGTTCTTTAAGTCATCTGCTGTAGCAATGGCCGCTCCCTTAGGAATGATAACAGCCTGTACAGCCTCGTAGTATGGATCTGAGAAATCAACCATCTGCTGTCTCTCTTCTGTAACTGTCATACCTGCGATAGCAACATCGATCTTGTTACCGATGGATGATACAAGTGAATCAAACTCCATATCCTGGATCTGAACCTCAACTCCGATCTCCTCACCGATTGCCTTGATAAGAGCAATATCAAATCCGTCAGGCTTTCCATCATCGCCTACATACTCAAAAGGCGGAAAAGCTGCGTTGGTTCCTACAATAAGGGTTTCCTTTGAAGCTTCTCCGCCATTTTCTGCCTCTCCAGCGGTAGCTGCGCCGCCGCATCCGCAAAGAAAGACCATGGTCATCATTGTTGCTACAAAGGCTGATAAAAATTTCTT
Organism: Butyrivibrio sp.; assembly: GCF_017940685.1. Lineage (GTDB taxonomy): Bacteria > Bacillota > Clostridia > Lachnospirales > Lachnospiraceae > Butyrivibrio. The sequence goes on from NZ_JAGAYD010000095.1 coordinate 6,870, forward strand.
CTTCATAATTTTCTCCTCCTGTTTTATACATAAATTCTGTATATTTATACATTTTATGTATAATATAGCAACAATATTAAATTAAATCAAGTCCTAATA
>NZ_JAGAYD010000096.1 GCF_017940685.1 Butyrivibrio sp.
GATTCCTCCCTTCGACATTTCAAGCAGTTTGGCCACGATTTCCTCTTCATCGCCAAAAGAATCTCCAGAGAATGTTGATCTGTCTGCAACTATGACATGTCCCTTGCTCAATAATCCCACTTCTTTCAAAAGCGCTCCATATAAGCGGCAAACAGTTGTCTTACCAGTACCGGGATTGCCATAAAAGACAGAATGCAGGAAAATCTTCATAACAGGAAGCTGTGGCGACTGGCGTAGACATGCTTTATTATACTCCGCAAGCGATCTGAATTCAGCAAGCCGCTTCTTAATATTGTCACACCCAACCATCTGTTCCAACACCTCTGAAGGATGCTGCAATGGGAGTAAGACATCCACATGACGAGTAAACCTCCTGCATCTTAGTTCACCATCGGGATAGTCCTCTCCAATAGCCCTGAACTTACGGAAAGATGGCGAGACCTCCACAACTTCATCATCAGAATGGACAAAGATAGATTCCTTATCCCAAACATCAATGATACCTTTGCATCTGTCCATACACCAAGGATGATTCTCACATACAGGCTTTGAATGAGGCCTGAGTTTAGCATCATATCGATATGGAAGAGATTTTTCAGCATCTTTGTTGCTGTTATCTTGAACAAGGATCTGATAGGTGTTGCCATTCTTTACTTGGAAGTATCTCATTTCCATGTCACCAAAATGGAAAACACTTTCTTCCTTTCTCAGAAAGTTGAGATCAAATGGTTCGCCAATCACAGGAATTTCCTCTATATCTTTCTGAAAGTTCAACTCTGCCTCGATCTCTTCTTCTGTAGGCTCCAGCTCCGTAAGGCCTTCTAATAAAGTCTGCATGGCAAGTTCGTGGCCACCGCCTCCTTTAAGGTCTTTGAATCTGTTAAACTCTTCTTCGGCAAGATCTGAACGTGCCTGGAGAAAATCTTCAAGAGCACATTCGTCTTTCAGCAGTTTCTTATCAAAGCCGATAATCCTATTGCCTACATCAAGAATGTAGTCCTTCAGATACTTATAATAATATGAATTTGCCATTTTCTCAATCTGTTTTTGATTAACTATACCAATCAAATCTCACAGTTGTACAATCAGGGATGTCCCTGGCCATACAGATGCTCGTAATAGCCGAGACTTTCATTGTACTTACGACGCTTGCGCTCTTCTGCTGCACGTCTGCGCTTACGCTCTTTTGCTTTCTTGTCATCCTTTGAATTGTCGCCAAAGATGCCCATCAGTATAAGTCCTAAAATCAGTAGTTCCATAATCTTAAGTTTTAAATTGTTTTTTTCCCTTTTAGTTCTCAATCTAATTCTTATTTCACACTGAATGTACCTACAGGAATAGTGGTTGCTGTTATGATGCTCATATAGAAGATACCGTACTCACCCTTCTCCATTTCACTGGCAGGAATGGTCAACAGGTACGATTGGTTGCCATACTTATGGCCCTCAAACTGTACATACCCGGCATTCTTGGTTTCCTCAGTTCCAATAAGTGAAGACTCAAACTCAATCCACTGTATGCGACGCTCCTTCTTTGAACCCTTAAATCTTACAATGCGGTAGCAGTCCAATGGGTCTGTCTCGTTACTTTCGCCCTTGATAAGCAGACGAACATTGTTACCGTTAGCCTTGAATGAGTAAGAAGAATGTCCTCCTTTGAAAATGATGTCCATACCAGATGATCCCGCCAGACTGCTGACAGTCCCTGCAGCATTGGCGACACCAGCAGCACCGCCCATCACTCTCACACCATTGATAACGCCACCAACACTGCCTGCCGTTGCTGCACCAATCATGCCTCCTGCACCCACAATGTCAGCAGCACCACCAATAATCTTGCTCCACTTGCTCACCTTGTTCTGGTGCTTGCCGATGGTTCCCGACTCTTTGGGCAGAGTGGCGAATGTGGAATCACTTGTCAGGATGCAATAACTGTTAATAAACTCTGGC
>NZ_JAGAYD010000097.1 GCF_017940685.1 Butyrivibrio sp.
ATAAGGCTGGGTAGCCACGTCCGGAAGGGATAAACGCTGAAGGCATCTAAGCGTGAAGCCCCCCTCAAGATGAGATATCCCTGACTTGTTCAGTAAGACCCCTTGGAGAGTACGAGGTTAGATAGGCACAAGGTGTAAGCATGGTAACATGTTCAGCTGATGTGTACTAATAGGTCGAGGGCTTATCCAAACTAGGAGAACTTGACGAGGTATTTTCGAGTCTAGTTCGAGTGTTGTTCTGGATCGTGCGAAGCACGAGAGCAGAACTTCCTTATTAGCAATATGGATCATTAGATAATTTCAGTATTCGGTTTTACAGGTACATTTTTTTAATTAATTTTAAACGAAAAACAAAATTTATAAAAAACTTATAAATCAAATCTAAAAAGACGGACAAATGCCCGTCTTTTTTGTTTTTATGTATTTATTTTCAGAAAATTATGCTATACTGAATAAGGATATTCAAAATAATTTCTATCGGTTTTATGTATTTTTTTCTTTTCTAGGCAGTTAAAATTTTTTATACACGAGGTGAGAGAATGGAATCAAAAATTCTGCTTGAAAGTGGTAACAACGAACTGGAAGTCCTTGAGTTTAAGATTGATGACCACTGCTATGGCATCAATGTTGCTAAGATCAAGGAGATTATTGTTTATCAGGAAGTAACTCCTGTTCCAAATGCACATCCTAGTATTGAAGGTATATTTATGCCACGTGATACTATGATAACAGCTATAGATCTGCGCAACTGTTTGCAGAGAGGTGCATCCAAGGCAGGCGGACTCTTTATTATCACTAACTTCAACAAGCTGGATATTGCTTTCCATGTTGATGCTGTTGTTGGTATCCATAGAGTATCATGGGCTGATATCATCAAGCCTAATGCTACAATTTCCAAGGCTGAGGAGAGTATCTCTACCGGTATCATCAAGTTTGAGAATCAGCTTATAATTATTCTCGACTTTGAGAAGATCGTATCAGATATCAATCCTAATACAGGTCTTAATATGGATTCTCTCGGAGATATTGGAACACGTAACAGAAACGAGATTCCTATCGTCCTTGCAGAGGATTCACAGCTTCTTAACAAGCTTATCGTAGATTCTCTCAATAAAGCAGGATATAATAATGTCAGACACTTTGAGAACGGCAAACTTGCATATGATTACATCAAGGCTTGCAAGGACAGAGGCGAGCTTGACAAGATCAAATGCATTATAACTGATATTGAGATGCCTATCATGGATGGGCACAGGCTTACAAAGCTTGTAAAGAGCGACGATGCAACCAAGGATATTCCTCTTGTAATCTTCTCATCACTGGTTAACGAAGAGATGAGGAGAAAAGGAGAATCACTTGGAGCTGACAGACAGTTGTCCAAGCCAGAGATCGGAAACCTTGTTTCAGTAATTGATGAACTTGTAAACGCTTCTGAAGGCTAATATATTTTGACTTTAACTCCCTTTGCCTCTCGGTTATGAAACACGTTTTCAATGACTGTTTTGGTGAGGGGAGTATTTTTTTAAAGCGGAAGTGAGGAGAATGGAAAAAAAGTTATCACAGGTCATTCATGAATATGACCAGATAATTGTCGGAATAGGCAATGAGTGGAACTGGATAAAGACCGGTATCAAGGGGGATGAAAGATACCATGAGCTTTTGCAGTACTGCGAAGATGACAGTAACAAATGGCTTCTTCCGATAATTGAGTTTGAATACGGTTATTACAACAACGATGAAAAAGTTGATAACGCTTACAGAGCTCTTAGAAAGCTCATAGGCGACAAGCCTTATTTTTTAATATCTGAGACCTTTATTCACGATGCAATACTTGATGGGTTTGAGGAAAAGTACAGTGTATACCCCTGTGGTAATTACAGATACCTACAGACCAATGATCCTTCTGATGATTTGCTGGATGTTACCATCACAGAGGATTTTAACGGAATAGTAAAAAGGATCCACAAGATTATTACAGAACGTGGCGGTCATCTTACAGATGGCGAGAGCTTTTATAAGCCATTTCAGGATGGAAAATCATTATTTCTTAACCAAAAGAGACCAGAATATAGTAATATTAAATATAACGAGAGTGCTTACCTTGAGAATTGGGGCAAGTATACTCAGTTCCTGTCGGGGACAATGGGAAAGAGCCTGTTGCTTCTTGAGCTTGGAGTATCCTTGGATCACCCAACAGTTATCAGATGGCCCTTTGAGAAGGTGACTTTTGTCAATGAAAAGGCGCATCTTATTAGGGTTCATGAAAAGCTGTATCACCATACCCCTGAGATAAAAGAAAAAACTGATTCAATCCAAATGAATTCAGTAAACTATATTTTGCAGGAGAGTGAAGGGCTATGAAGTCGAATAACGAAGAATATCTCGACAGTCTGCTAGATTCAGCCCAAAAATCGAATAGTAGCAATCCTCAATCTGCACTTAGCAGGATGTCAACGCATTCCTCTGGATCCCTTACAGAAGGCGACTCAGGGGATATTAGTGCGCTTGTACAAAATTCTGGTGGCAGTAACAAAGACCTCAATGATATTGGCGATATGCTTGGTAAGCTCGACAGACACCAGCTTGTTGACAGTAAGCTTGAGGATCTTTTAGATGATATTGAAACTCCAACTGATTCTTCAATTCCTCAGTTCACTATAGGAAGTGACCCAAGCATTGATGATGTAAGGGATCCTGAGGAAATAGCCCTTGATGAGGCTATTGCAGACGCAGAGAGGCTGGATGCTGAAATACAGAGCGGCAAATTTAACAGTGCACCAGTAGAGGAACCAGAAGCAGAAGCTGCACCTGAACCTGAGGTGCCACAGGCTGTCAGTGCGCCACTGGTAGATGTTGAGGAGGGCGATGACGCTCTTTTAGAGATGGCTCCGGAGGTTTCGCTTCCGGAGGATAATGAGGTCGTTCTGGAAAAAGAGGCAAGTTCTGATGCCAATGAGACTCCTGAGGAGATCTTAACTGACCTTCTTGATGAGATGTCTGATGAGAATCTGATGGCACCAGAGGAAAAGTCAGTTCAGGACAGCCTGAGTGATGTTCTTGATAATATGGCGGATGATCCGGATATGGCACCAGCCATGGAAGATGCACCAAAAGAGGAGGAAGCTCCAGCACCAGAGAATACTGGTTTGGGCGATGCAGCTTCTTTAGACCTTGGAATGACCCAGGAAGAAATAGATGCTGCCCTTAGTGGTAAGCCCCTTCCAGAAAACGAATCTGCTGAAAATAAAGCAGATGACCTTAGCCTTGACGATATGTCACTGGCAGATCTTGAGGCAGAAATGGATTCAGCAATTGGCGGCGATGACAGCCAGGATGCTGAGGCTGCTCCAGTAGAGAACCTTGAAGATCTGATGGGAGATCTGGCTCTTACAGAAGATAATGCTGCGCCAGATGATGGTGCGGGGACTCCGGCTCCAGAGACCGAAGCAGAAGATCATGGCGAGATCCTTCTGGATTCTGGGGATGAATTTAACCTGGAAGCAATGGAGTCCAGCCTTGATAATCTTCTTACTGGAGAAGCTGCTGATGATGCTGCAGTGGATGGCGAGGTTTCACAGGTGGCTGATTCTGGTGCAGGGGAAGATGCTGGATCATCTGATTCTGAGGAAGTATCCATGCAGGATCTGGATGCCCTTATGAATTCTCTTGCCAACGATGAGATAGAGGATATAGAAAACTCTGCAGGAATGGGCGATGCTGCAGGAGGAGAAGGGGAGAATGAAATCCCTAAAGATGATATATTAGGCGCTCTTACAGAGGATGGCTTTGATGATCTTGGACAGGAGCCTTCCCTTGAGGATCTTGCTTCTATTCCGGAGAGAGGCGCTGATTCTGAAGATGATGAGGCTGATAAAAAGGGCAAAAAAGCAGGTAAGGAAAAGAAAGAAAAGAAGAAAGGCTTTTTTGCAAAACTCATTGAAACTCTTACCAAGGAAGATGATGAGGCAACAAATGAAGGTCTTGCCAGCTTAACTGATGAAAATCAGCAGGTTTTAAATGAACTTGGTGAAGAGGGAGACGGCAAGAAAAAGAAGGCTAAGAAAGAGAAGAAGCCAAAGAAAGAGAAGCCTCCGAAAAAGGAAAAGCCACCAAAGGAGAAAAAGCCTCCAAAGCCAAAGAAGGAGAAAAAGCCAAAGCCTCCAAAGGCGGACGATGGCGTTCCAGAAAAGGCTATATCTCCTAAGAAGATTGCTCTTTCAGGAATATTTGCAGCCAGCCTTGGAATTCTTTTCCTGATACCGGCTATTGTACTTCCTGACAGAATAGCATCCCAGAGGGCTAGTGCAGCTTACACCCGCAAGGAATACACAACAGCTTACAAGATGCTGTACGGCAAAAACATGACTGAAGATGAGACAATAGTCTACGAGCAGTCAAGAGTCCTTGCCTGGGCACAGAGATATCTTGATGGTTACGAGAACTATACTGCTATGAACATGAAGGAAGAAGCCCTTGATATGCTTCTTATGGCAATGCGTAACAGAGAGGATCTCCTTAGCGAGGCAGCGAAGTATAGTGTTGAAATTGAAGTTAATAGCGTGTACGATAGTATAGAATCGTTGCTTACGAACAGTTATGGCCTTACAGAAGCTGAGGTTTTAGAGATCAACTCTATCAAGAAGGATAGGGACTATACTATCAGACTTATGGAAATAGTGGGAACTTTGGAGTCATAACAGCCAAGGAGCATCGATACCTTAAAAATGGAGTAGATGCAAATTGGTAGCTATTATCGATTATGATGCAGGTAACATTAAGAGCGTAGAGAAGGCTTTTGAGTATCTTGGAAGCAAGGCTCTTGTAACAAGAAATCCACAAGAGATCTACAAGGCAGATCACGTTGTCCTTCCAGGAGTGGGAGCTTTTGGCGACGCCATGGGCCGTATCAGGGAATATGGCCTTGAAGATGTAATAAGAGAAGTGACTAAAAAGAATGTTCCTTTTATGGGTATATGCCTGGGTCAGCAGCTGCTTTTTGACTTTAGTGATGAGTCAAAAGGAGTAACTGGTCTGGGCATTTTGCGTGGTAAGATCCTTCAGATCCCAGAAACTGATGGAAATGGTAAAAAGTACAAGATCCCCCAGATTGGTTGGAACAGCCTTGATTTTCCAAGTCAGGGAAGGCTCTTTAAGGGCATAGATGAAGGGGCATATGTTTACTTTGTTCATTCGTATTACTTAAGCGCCGAGGACAGGAGCATTGTTAAGGCAACCACAGACTACAACGTAACAGTAGATGCTTCCGTTGAGTGCGGCAATGTGTTTGCGTGTCAGTTCCATCCGGAAAAGAGTGCAGAGGTTGGAATGCAGATACTTAAGAATTTCCTTGAAGTTTGATGACTACATAAGAGGAGTAATATATGCTTACAAAAAGAATCATTCCCTGCCTGGACGTTAATAACGGAAGGGTAGTTAAGGGAGTAAATTTCGTTAATCTTATAGATGCAGGAGATCCGGTAGCTGTTGGCGAAGCCTACTCCAAGGCTGGTGCAGACGAGCTGGTTTTCCTTGATATTACAGCTTCCAATGAGAGAAGAGCTACTGTAGCCGACATGGTAAGAGAAGTTGCGAAAAAAGTCTTCATCCCCTTTACTGTAGGCGGCGGTATCAGAACTGTTGATGATGTCAGGGCAATCCTTAGAGAAGGTGCAGACAAGGTATCCATGAACTCAGCAGCCATTGACAGGCCAGAGCTTATAGCTGAGGCAGCTGATAAGTTTGGAAGTCAGTGCGTTGTACTTGCAATAGACGCCAAGAGGCGAGAGGATGGCAGCGGCTGGAACATATACAAGCACGGTGGCAGGATCGATGTAGGACTGGATGCCGTGGAATGGGCTAAAAAGGGAGTTGAGCTTGGAGCAGGAGAGATACTTCTTACTAGTATGGACTGTGATGGCACCAAGGCTGGCTATGATATTGAACTGACGAGAGCGGTAGCCAGGGCTGTTTCTGTTCCTGTCATTGCATCTGGCGGAGCTGGAACCCTTGAGCATTTCTATGACGCCCTTACAGAAGGGGAAGCTGACGCGGCACTGGCAGCATCCTTATTCCACTTTAAAGAACTTGAGATTTCAGAAGTTAAAAAATACTTAGGAGAGAGAGGTGTTCCGGTAAGATGGGCATGATAACCGGGGATTGGCTTGAAGCTATTGGGGATGAGTTTAAAAAGCCATATTATAAGAATCTATATGAGTTTGTGAAAAATGAGTACAGCACGAACGTTGTTTACCCTCCATCTGAGGATATCTTTAATGCCATGCACTTTACTCCCCTTAAGGATGTAAAGGTTCTGATCCTGGGGCAGGATCCATACCATGAGCCAGGCCAGGCTCATGGCCTTTCTTTTTCTGTGCTTCCAGGCAAGGCAGATACACCGCCTTCTCTTGTAAATATCTATAAAGAACTAAATGATGATCTTGGATGTTATATCCCTAATAACGGATATCTTAAAAAATGGGCTGATCAGGGTGTGCTTCTTTTAAACACAGTACTTACTGTAAGAGCTCACGCTGCAAACTCCCATCAGGGAAAAGGATGGGAGCAGTTTACTGATTCCATCATAAGGGCAGTAAACAGCCAGGACAGACCAATAGTTTATATGCTGTGGGGAAGACCGGCACAGATGAAGGCGCCAATGCTTGATAATCCCAAACACCTTGTTCTTAAGGCTCCTCATCCAAGCCCTCTTTCTGCTTACAGAGGCTTTTTTGGGTGCAAGCACTTTAGTCAGTGCAATGAATTTTTGTCAAAAAATGGTGTAAGCCCCATCGATTGGCAGATTGAGAATATTTAACTATTGCAAATTGATGCATTACTATGCTAAAGTGTGAGTTAAGTTTTATGCATCAGGAGGACATTATGAAAAAACCTTTCGTTACTAAGGAAAAAGTAGATGAGATAGTAAAGAAATATCCCACACCCTTTCATATTTACGATGAAGAGGGAATTGTAAATAACGCCAAGGCAGTATACGATGCCTTTTCATGGAACAAGGGATTTAGAGAATACTTTGCAGTTAAGGCAACGCCAAACCCTAGGCTTTTGGAGATCCTAAAGGATTGTGGCTGCGGTTTTGACTGTTCATCAATGACTGAGCTGATGCTTAGCAGTGCAGTAGGAGCATCTGGAGAGGACATCATGTTCTCATCAAACGATACTCCAGCCAGCGAATTCGCTTATGCAGACAAGCTTGGAGCCATCATCAATCTGGATGATTTTACACATATCGACTACCTGGAAGAGACCATAGGAAGGATTCCTGAGACCATTTCCTGCAGATTCAATCCTGGCGGAGTTTTCCAGATGAGCAATGGCATTATGGATAATCCAGGAGATTCCAAGTATGGTATGACAACTGAGCAGCTCTTTGAGGCATTTAAGGTCCTCAAGGCAAAGGGCGCCAAGAGATTTGGCATTCACGCATTTCTTGCCAGCAACACAGTGACCAATGAGTATTATCCTACACTTGCGGGACAGCTCTTTGAGCTGGCAGTTAAGCTTGAAAAAGAGACTGGAGCAGACATAGCATTTATCAACCTCTCTGGAGGTGTAGGAATTCCATACAGACCAGATCAGACAGGCAACGATATTGCAGAGATTGGCAAGGGTGTTCACGAGCAGTATGACAAGATCCTTGTGCCTGCAGGAATGGGAGATGTAGCAATCTACACAGAAATGGGCAGATTCATGATGGGCCCTTATGGAGCCTTGGTGACCACTGCTATCCACGAAAAGCACATCTACAAGGAGTACATTGGAGTTGACGCCTGCGCTGTAGACCTTATGCGCCCTGCTATGTATGGCGCATACCATCACATCACAGTTTTAGGAAAAGAAAATGCTCCTGCAGATCAGGTTTATGACGTAACTGGATCTCTTTGCGAAAATAACGATAAGTTTGCTATAGAAAGACAGCTCCCCAAGATCGACATGGGAGATTACATCTACATTCATGATACCGGAGCACATGGCTACGCTATGGGATATAACTACAATGGTAAGCTTAAGAGCGCAGAGCTTCTTCTTAAGAAGGACGGATCAGTTGAGCTCATAAGAAGAGCAGAGACTGCAAGAGATTATTTTTCAACCTTAGACACCCTTAGTATCTACGACAAGCTTGATACCATCATGAAGGAAGAGGGCATTTAAAACAAACTATGGACAGGCAGATTGACGAATTCATAGATTACCTTCGAAATGTAAAAAAGACTTCGGATAATACCCTTATCTCATATAAAAGAGACCTTGTCAGGATGATGAATTATATGAGCCTTAGGGGGATAACTGATCCAAAAGATATTACTGAGGATAAGATTCTTGATTATTGTAGTAGCCTTAGGGAGGAGCATTTTGCTCCTTCCTCTATTTCAAGACACAATACATCTATCAAGAATTTTTTCCGTTATTTATTAGAGATTGGCGCGATAGAAGACAACCCTTCAGAGAATATAAAAAGTCCCAAGGTAACTGCTAAAGAGCCAAGAGTTCTTAATGCAGTTGAGATAGAGAATATTCTTTCCCAGGATTTTGGGGATGACGCCAAGGGCAAAAGAGATAAGGCAATCCTTGAGCTTATGTACGCCACAGGCCTTAAGGCTTCCGAGGTGGTGAATCTCAAGCTCTCTAACGTTGATCTTGGCCTTTCATGCCTAAGACTTGAAAAGAGGCTCATTCCTTATGGCAAAAAAGCAAAAGAAGCTCTTTTTGCATACCTTACTGATGCAAGAAAAGAGCTTTCTTTAGAAAATTCTGATGATGAGACAGTTTTTTTAAACTGCAATGGAACTCCCCTCAGCAGACAGGGGCTATGGAAGCTTATTAAAGTTTATGTAAAAAAAGCGGGAGAAAGTTCAGACATCACGCCTTTTACACTTCGTCATTCCTTTGCTGTGCACCTGGTAGATAATGGGGCAGACGCCTCATCAGTACAGGAGCTGATGGGATATTCCGACAGTAATACAATTTCAAGATATATGGGTAAAAACGTCAGATCCAAGGATCCATATGAGTGGGCTCGTATTAGAAACTGATCAGCAGGTCTCTGCGATCTCTAATAGGAGCCTTTCTGTATCTTCCCATCCAAGGCATGGGTCAGTAATGGATTTACCATATATTCCTTCGCCAATCTTCTGGCAACCTTCTTCTATGTAACTCTCTATCATGACGCCCTTAACAAGGTTCTTGATATCTGGATTTAAATTCCTTGAATGAAGCACCTCTTTTACAATACGGATCTGTTCCTTGAACTGCTTGCCAGAGTTGTTGTGGTTGGCATCAATGATAGCAGCAGGGTTGATGATCTCTCTCTGCTCATAGAGCTTTAAAAGAAGGCTCAAGTCCTCATAGTGGTAGTTTGGAAGGGACTGGCCATGCTTGTTGGATGAACCACGAAGGACGCAGTGAGCAAGAGGGTTTCCGTTGGTTGAAACTTCGTATCCTCTGTACACGAAGGTATGAGGCTGTTGAGCTGCGTAAACGGAATTAAGCATTACAGAAAGTGTTCCACTGGTAGGATTCTTCATACCAGCAGGAACGTCAAAGCCGCTGGCTGTCATTCTGTGTTCCTGATCCTCAACTGAGCGGGCTCCAATTGCCACGTAGGAGAGAATGTCAGCGATATATCCCCAGTTTTCAGGATAGAGCATCTCGTCAGCTGCAGTGAGCCCTGACTCTTCAATAGCTCTTATCTGCATGTGCCTCATGGCAACAAGACCTGCGCGGAAGTCTGTTTTTCCCTCAGGGTCAGGCTGAGAAGTGATACCCTTGTAGCCATCGCCTGTTGTACGAGGCTTGTTGGTGTATATTCTTGGGATAAGGATCAGCTTATCCTTAACTTTGTCATTGAGCTTGCCAAGGCGGGAGACGTAGTCGCATACTGCATCCTCGTTGTCAGCAGAGCAAGGTCCAACCACAACAAGAAATTTGTCGCTCTTACCTGTGAAAACGTCAGAGATCATGGCGTCTCTTTCTTTTTTTAGGGCGGTAAGCTCCCTGCTTAATGGAAATTCAGATCTAATCTCCTCTGGAGTTGGCAGTTTTTGTATATAATCGAAAGACATGATGATTCCTCCATAATTTACAGTCGTGGAATACTATACCACTTTAAATCGGAAAAGTAAACTATATTTTTTCTAGTCTACTGTGTATTTTACTATGATAGCAGACTACTGACAATTGATACGTGTTGTTATATAATATCGTGGTTTGAGAAAAGAGTTTTTTAGGGAGTTTTATTATGAGTAATGGAAAAAATAGTGGTGGAGTGGTAATTGGGATTGGAATTGCGGCTTTAATGGTTGTTTCCTCTACTTTAGGATATAAGTTTATCACTGCAGTAAGCCCGAAGGTTGATGAGACCTTTAACAGTACCCTTAAGGATACATTTGGAATTGAGGTTACCAGAGATGTTAAGGAAAATCCTGAAGAAGATGGCAAAGGTACAGACACTTCAGATGTAGAGACAGGAGATGATGTTGCAGGCGAAGGTCCTGATTCATATCAGAAGATTGTCAGCAACAAGCCTTACACTTACAAATCTCAGAATACAAGAACCTATACAGGTACTACAATCCATACCACAGAGACATATCTATATAATTCGGAAGGAAAAGTATTAGACAGATTCTATAATGAAGACGATCTGTCACTGCCTATATCCATGAATGTGGATGCATCAGAAGCAATCGTGTTAAAGGATAAGACTCTTTATTACATAGATGCAGATCTGAACGTCAAGATCATTACTGAAAAAGTAGAGGGGGCAGGAATGTGCTATGAAGGTGGGTATTTCTACTACACCACGCTTTCTGAGTCATACATGAGGGATGTCTACATCTATGATGTGGCTGCTGGAAGTGCAACTAAGGTTGCAGAGACCAACCTTAATAATGTGGCTATTTCTCCAGATGGACAGACTGTTGCCTATTTTAATTACATTACTGAAAAAGAGCTTTATACCTGCAAGATAGGTGGAGAACCAAAACTTGTTTACAGTGGCCTTCGAACAACCCCTATAACTGTTTCCAATGACGGTGACACAGTTTATTTTGAGTCTATAGATGAAAATGACGGTATTTACTGCTACAACAGAGGGCAGTCTATCAAGATCAGCAGAGAATATGCTTACAATGCCTTTTTCGACAGAGATTGCAAACAGATACTCTTTGAAGAGCCTGGCAAGGTAAAATACTATAAAGCTGGAGACACCGTTGCGCTTCCTCTCTTTGACAGCTCTTATATGGAGTACAATGTCTGCAATGCGAAAAAGCAAAGGACTGATATGAGCCTTGGACATTACATAATAGATACTGACAGCTTTTCAGATGTACTTGTCATCTATGACTACGAAAACTACTTCACTCTTAAAGGCGATACTCCGGTTTTGTTCCCTATTGCCTCAAGCAAAGACGGTATGCATGCTATCGCACCAACTATCGGAGAGAACGGACCTGTCTGCTACTACGAAAAAGACTGCATTCTTTATAGAGCAGACTACGATGGAACATATATGGTAGAGACCGCAATTACTGAAGAGGGAAAGTTTCTGTATGATAAAGTTGTAAGTGATAGTGGTGATGAAGTCTGGTTTAAAGTATATAGCGATCCCGCAATTTACTACTGCAAGAAGGGACAGGATCCCGTGAAAGTAGCTGACGGATTATCGGATAAATTATTTAATTTCAAATGGAATCCTCAGGATGGAAAGTGCTATTATATTAAAGAGGGAAAGCTGTACTCTGTCTATGACAGCGTAGATACGACAGAGTCATATGATATAGATATTAAAGAGTTTGGTTACCCGCATTACAACGAAAAAGTCATTTGTATCGTAGATACAAGTGGCAAAGAATTTGTACTTCTAAGCGGAGAGCTTTATCCATATAACTGATCAGGAAATGACTATTATATGAAACAACCTTATGGCGGCATTAAGAATATTTCTAAATATCTGATGGAACAGTACGGAGAGAAGGGAGTTCTTGTGAAAAGAGGCAGGACCCTTCTTATGAACCAGATGTCCATGGAAGAAATAAGCGGCCGGCGCACCAGGAACTGCAGCGTAGTGGCTGTTACAAGAGTCATGGACTACTATAGGCAGACACTTGGGCTTACAGGAATCCCTTCAGATATACATGAGCTGTACAAGCAGGTTGAGGATATTGCGGAGGCTTATGGTTATACTGATAAGAGAGGAACTGTTCCCTTTTTTATCGCTTCGATCACCAGAGAAGCATTCAAGGAATATAACATCAAGGCCAGATGCAGAGGAATCTATGTTTGGAGCTTTGAAAAACACGTAGTTAAAGAAATTTCTGCAGGAAGACCTGTTATAATGAATATTGCAAGGGGCTTTTACAAGGACCACACTGTTGTTGTGTGTGGCTACAGCATCTGGCGCGTGGGAGACAAGCTCTTTCCTATGCTCAGGGTTATAGATGGCTGGAAAAAAGGTATTCACTTTATCGACTATGAGTCCTTTGCAAGGGATATTTCCCAGTCTATATTTGGTTCCTTTAACACAACTGTAATCTGATCTTTGAGGGCGGAAAAAAGTGAAGAAAAGTCTTAGAAATGTCATCATTGCCATAACCATCGCTTTAGTGATAGGAGGAGTGGTTTCTTTTGTTGTTATCAAAAATAAAAATACTTCCTCTAATTCATCAAGGCGGGATGAGGTATCTTCAGACTATAATGCCGACGAAGATCTTCAGGGGCTTGTTGGAACTCCTGAGGATAATGAGAGCTTTGATAAGGAGGCTGCAGCTGCATCAGGTGGCAGCTCTTTTATCAGCAGTGTAGTATCAGAGACAGTCAATAACCCTCTTACCAGCGATGTTGAGCAGGTGAGAAAGGTTCTTTTGCCGGAAGCTGTCCAGATTGGAGACGGCGATATTGGCGCATTCTATAGTAACCAGGATTTTACTGATGTTATCCCGGTTGATATCAATTCTTTTTCAGAAAAAGAGATTCCTTCTAAATATGATTCCAGAAATGTGGACGGAAAGTGTTTTGTGACAGAGGTGGAGGATCAGGGCTACACGTCACTTTGCTGGACCTTTGCAGCTCTTGGAGCGGTGGAGAGTGACATCCTTAGGCACCACGCTGATCTTAAGCCAGAAGACATCGACCTTTCGGAAAAACATCTTGCATACTATAACCTTCATAAGGCAAATGGATCCCTTAATGGAACTATTGATGGAGACTATCGCGAGCTTGTAAACAGGGATGAAGAGCCGGATGCGTGGCTCTTTGACTATGATACAGGATATATCGACTGCGGCGGCGTAACAAACTTTGTCATAAGTATGCTGACTGCCTGGAAGGGTCCTGTTGCTGAGACTGGAAATGACGAGTTTAAGAGCACCTACGGAGCAAAATATATCTTTACTGACAATGCAGATGCGCCTTCAGGAGCCTACGAAAGTCTCTATCATGTACAGGCAGTGGATCAAATGCCTGCAAAGCTAAGCAATAACACACTGGTCAAGCAAATGATCATGGAACATGGCGCTGCAACTATAGGAATAAATGCTGATTCCAAGTACTGGAAAAACCACAGCTCAAGTAATTATTCATCCTTTGGAGGAGAAAAGGCAGAGACTGCCAATCACGAGGTTCTTATAATTGGCTGGGACGATGATTACAGTGCTTCAAACTTTGTAACTGCTCCAGAAGGAGATGGAGCATGGCTTTGTAAAAACAGCTGGGGTACCAGTTCAGGTAAGGAAGGGTGCTTCTATCTTTCATATTATGACGAGACAGTTGATGTCAGCAATGCAGCTGCTTACGAGGTTGCTGCCCCGGGAGAAGACAACTGGTATGACAACAATTATCAGAGCGCTGGCTTTTTGACCAATACTGTAAGCTGCCTTGATGATTCTGAGAACATGATGAGAGCCTATTCCAATGCCAAGAATCCCTATGGAATGCTGTATGAAACAACAGGAAACCAGGATCTTAAGGCTGTTGGACTTATGAGCATAGATTTGTATCAGCAGTATGAGCTTGATATCTATGTTAATCCAGATGTGACAGATGGTAATATTACCTTTAATGACCAGACTGTTCCAGCAATATCCCAGAAGATATCAGCTATAAGCGCTGGTTACCACACATTTGAACTTGATGATGATGTTCCACTTGAAAAGGGAGATAAGTTCTTTATCCTTATAAGACCGGTAACATCAGGACGACTTCCCTTTGAAGAGGCTGAAGATATGATGGGAGAGCCCAACTACGATGAGTGGAGAAACCTGGTGGGCAGTATCCACAA
>NZ_JAGAYD010000098.1 GCF_017940685.1 Butyrivibrio sp.
TTCTGGGCAATCTTAAAGCTTCCTTTTTTGAAATCGCCAAGAGGCTTGTCAGTTTTGTTTCTTGTTCCTTCAGGATAAATAAAGATCGAGATTCCATTTTTTACTTTTTCTATGGCTGTAAGGACCATCTCAAGGCCCTTTCTGATATCTTTTCTGTCAAGGAACAGACAATCCATAAAGATCATCCAGACATTGAGAAGCGGTACCTTAAGGACTTCCTTCTTGGAAATAAAGCCAGTAGGATTTGGAACCCTTGGATAGCACAGGACTATATCAAAGATGCTTCGGTGGTTACCTACGTAGAGTACAGCCTGGTCCTTCGGAACATTCTCTTCGCCGATGACAGTTCTTTTCACACCGCAGATAAATATTACAACGTTGAAGGCCCAGCTTACGATGGCAAGGGAAGCCCTCTTTTTAAAAGGCTCGTTGAACCTCGAGATGATCCAGAGAACGAGCTGTATCGGAATGGATATTATCAGAAATATAGCAACAAATGCTACTGCAAGTATCAAACGTATCATATTTAAGCGCCTCGATTCATTGTTGTTTCTAAATTCCTTGTCTATTTTCTCATGATTGGGAAAAAATTGAAAGATGTAATAGCACCTTACTGAAAAGATTGATACAATGAGATACGGTAGGGACAAGGAGAAAGCTATGCTTATAGTAAAGAACGGTTACATGATAGATCCTGCGTCAAAAACTGAGGGCGTAAGGGACATAGTTATTGATGGAGAAATAATAGCCGGGATATATGTGGAGGGCAGCAGGGAAGTTGCTGAGCTCCTTAAGGGCAAGGATGTGACAGTCATCGATGCAAGGGGCAGGACAGTAGCTCCGGGCCTTGTGGACCCTCATGTTCATTTCAGAGATCCGGGATTTACATACAAGGAAGATATTGAGAGCGGTGCTAAGGCTGCTGCAAGAGGCGGTTTTACCAGCGTCATCATGATGGGCAATACAAACCCCCACATGGACAATGTGGAAACTATCAAGGATGTCCTTGAAAGAGGGAAAAAGACTGGCCTCAACGTCTATACCTGCGCCAATGTCACTATGGATATGGCAGGAAAAGAGCTAACTCCCATGGAGGAACTCATTCAGGCAGGAGCAGTTCTTTTCACCGATGATGGCAAACCCATAACTGATGAAAAGATAATGGAAGAAGCTTGCAAAAAGGCAGCTTCCCTTAATAAGGTCATAAGCCTTCACGAGGAGGACCCTGCCTTTATTACAGACAATGGAATCAACCACGGAAAGGTATCCAAGAAACTGGGAATTGAGGGATCTCCAAGGGATGCTGAGATCTCCATGGTGAAAAGAGATATCGAGATCGCCAGAAAAACCGGGGCAAAGCTTACGGTTCAGCATATCAGTACCAAGGAAGCAGTGGACAGGATAAGGCGTGCAAAAAAAGAGGGCCTGAGCATCTTCGCAGAGGCTACGCCCCATCACTTTACACTTACTGACGAGGCTGTACTTGAGCATGGCACCAACGCCAAGATGAATCCGCCGCTTCGCTTGGAGAGTGACAGGAAGGCCATCATTGAGGGCCTTAGGGATGGAAGCATTGATGTTATTGCAACAGACCATGCGCCTCATTCCAAGGAGGAAAAGGAAAAACCATTAACAGAAGCGCCAAGCGGCATAACAGGACTTGAGACAGCTCTTTCCCTTGGGATAAGAGAGCTGGTAAAACCAGGATACATGACCCTTATGACCCTGATAGAAAGATTGTCTTTGAGGGCAGCAAGGATCTATGAGCTTCCTGCTGGAAGGATCTTTGTGGGAGGCCCTGCAGACCTGGTGGTATTTGGGGAAAAAGACCAGTGGAAGTTTGACAGCTCTTTTTCAAAGGCTACAAACACCCCGTTCCTAGGGCAGTCACTTCCTGGAAAAGTATATGACACAATCTGCAAGGGCAAGATTGTTTATCAGGCAAAAGAGGAGAAATAAGTATGTCAGGGAAAATGAAATGCGAGGCAAAAGTATTAAGCCAGGAGCTTTTATCTGAGGGGATCTATGACCTGTGGCTTCAGGTTCCTTTTGCCAAGGACGTTGTTCCAGGCCAGTTTGTCGGAGTGTTTCCGCTTAATAAAGCAACGCTCCTTCCAAGACCCATCAGTATCTGCGAGGTGGATACAAATGGCAGCGCCATAAGGCTGGTGTACAGGGTAGTGGGCTCAGGAACAGCGGAGTTTGCGCTGTATCAGCCAGGAGATTATATGATGGTGCTGGGACCTTTAGGAAATGGCTTTCCACTTGATAAGGCAGCAGGGAAAAGAGCTGTTGTCATCGGAGGCGGAATCGGAGTTCCTCCACTTCTTGAGACAGCAAAGCGCCTGTCAAAGGCACAGGGGAGCAAGGCGCCTGCCAAAATCAGTGCAGTGATGGGCTACAGAAACAGCGACACCTTCCTTGATGATGAATTTACAAATTTTGCAGAAGTATATGTGGCAACTGAAGATGGGAGCCTGGGAACCAAGGGAAATGTCATTGATGCCATGAAGGAGCAGGATGTTCCCTGCGATGTGATCTTTGCCTGTGGACCTATGCCAATGCTAAGGGGCATCAAGGCCTACGCTCAGGAAAAGGGCATCAAGGCATATCTGTCTCTTGAGGAGAGGATGGCCTGCGGAGTTGGAGCCTGCCTTGGATGCGTCTGCAAAACCAAAGAGGTGGATGAGCACTCCCACGTCAAAAATGCAAGGATCTGTACTGACGGTCCGGTTTTTGATGCAGATGATCTGGATATGTGAGATGGAAGGTGGAACTTAAGTATGAATACATCAGTTGAAATAGCAGGGGTAAAATTAAAGAATCCGGTAATGACAGCTTCCGGAACTTTTGGTTCAGGAATGGAATACTCTGACTTTGTGGATCTTAACAGGCTCGGAGCGGTGGTTACAAAGGGCGTAGCTAATATCCCATGGGAAGGTAATCCCGTGCCAAGAGTTGCAGAAGTTTACGGCGGAATGCTAAATGCCATCGGCCTTCAGAACCCCGGAGTTGAGGTGTTTGCAAAAAGAGACCTTAAATTCCTGGAAGGATTTGACACCAAGGTAATTGTTAACGTATGTGGTAAGACAGTGGAAGATTATCTTGAGGTTGTAGAGAGGCTCTCTGATGAAAAGAGAGTTGATATGCTTGAGATAAATGTATCCTGTCCCAATGTAAAAGAGGGAGCTATTGCTTTTGGCCAGAAGGCGGACGCCCTTTTCGATATTACAAAGAAGATCAAGGAAAAGGCAAAACAGCCGGTCATCATGAAGCTCAGCCCCAATGTTACCAGCATTTCTGAAATGGCTAAGGCTGCAGAGGCGGCAGGTGCAGATGCAATATCCCTGATCAACACCATAACCGGAATGAAGATAGATATCTATAAAAAGAAATTTGTCCTGGCCAACAGAACCGGTGGAATGTCGGGACCAGCTATAAAGCCTGTGGCAGTCCGCATGGTTTATGAAGCTTCCCATGCAGTTAAGATCCCGGTTATCGGAATGGGTGGTATTTCAAACTATGAGGACGCCGTAGAGTTCATAATGGCAGGCGCAACAGCAATAGCTGTAGGAGCAGCCAACTTCCACAACCCTTATGCTACCGCAGAGATAGTAGAAGGCATTGAGCGCTACATGACAGAGCAGGGCATTGGGGATATAGGTGAGATCAGAGGGATTGTCTAAAGAAGGACATTTTTTGGTAAACAACTCTAAACAAAAAAAGAGGAAGAACTTTTGACGGTTCTTCCTCTTTTCGTTACTAGCAACAGTTACTCTACTTGATCCTTTCCTGTAAGCTGATCAAATCCCTTCATTACAGCGTCGAAGGTGTTTTTAGAGATCTCTGGAAGTTCTCCGCCCCAGGTCTTTTCAGCCTGTTTGTAGCCCTTCTCAAATGCAGATCTCATCTGCTCAAGCTTATCAGGATCGTCTCCTGCAAGCGCTTTGGCAAAATCAAGAATACGCTCGGAGGTCTGCTTAACGCCCCAGTAGCCGTCTTCTGATATGTCTTCCTGCGCCTGTGCTTTGGTTGCAGCATCTACTGTAAAATCACCTTTTGCAAGGAATCTCCAGATAGATTCATCATCACTGTCTGAATTGGCAATGCCATAAGCTTTGACCTGCTTGCCCATCATCTTGTGGACTATGTCCAAAAGCTGTTGCTGGCGAAGCGCGTCATCTGCCTTCAGCTGCTGGATGATCTTGGTCCTGTCGGTCTCCTTGTTTGAGATTATAGGCTTTTCGGCCTCTTTCTCATCGGATTTTTCATAGACCGCTGCCGCTTCTGCTTTGACCTTTACTTCTTCATCATCTTTTTTCTTGCTCTCCGCGGGAGCATTGATGGTGGAAGCATAGGTCGTCGCGATGTTGTTAGTAACCTCGGTAACTCCGTTTACGCCCATATAGAACTCCTTTTCCGCGCAAGGTTACCTAAAGTACCGCGCTTGAAACGAAACTATAGTTTACCTAATCTTCGTATCGGCTATTTTTTCAAAAACTTTAGGGGTTAAACAAAAATTTTTCAATTTTTTTGTATTTTTTTTCTTGTAATGAATTTGCCAAGGTGAGAAGATGAGATATAGCAGGAATTTAGGGCTTCTAAGGCCCCAAAAAGTCAGAAGCAGAGCGGAGTATGATCATGGAAATAACGAAAAAAGCCTACGCCAAGATCAATTTAGGGCTTGATGTACTTGGAAAAAGAGATGACGGATATCATCTGGTAAAGATGATAATGCAAAACGTTGATATATATGACACGCTGACATTTAGAAGGACAACAGATGGCAAAATAACCCTTAGGGCCAATGACGATACCATACCAGTTGATGACAGCAACCTTATCTGCAAGGTGGCAAAACAGCTCCAGGAAAAATATGGCGTCACATACGGAGCAGAGATTGAACTTGTAAAAAGGATACCAGTGGCAGCGGGCATGGCTGGCGGCAGCACAGATGGTGCGGCAGCATACAGGGCATTAAATGACTTGTGGGAGCTTGGGCTTTCTGATAAAGAGTTATGCGAACTTGCAGTTAAACTTGGAGCCGATATTCCATACTGCATTGTTGGCGGAACAGCTCTTTCTGAGGGCATCGGAGAGGTACTGACACCGATAGATGGTAAGGCGAAATACCACCTTGTTGTGGCTAAGCCAGACATCATGGTTTCCACAGGATGGGTATACACAGAGCTTGACAGCACAGAGATTACAAGACACCCAGACATCGACGCCGTGAAGGCAGCTATTTCTGAGGGCGATGTCAAAAGAATGTGCGACGAGATCCACAACGTTCTTGAGCCTGTAACTACAGCAAAATACCGGGTCATCAAAGACATAGAAAAGATCCTTGAGGACAACGGAGCAGTAAAGGCATTCATGACAGGCAGCGGACCTACAGTGTTTGCAGTATTTGACAATGAGAATACGGCTAAGAAGGGATTTGAAGCAGTTAAAAAAAGCGGACTGGCACCACAGCTCTTTTTAACAAAACCTATTGATCCAACACAAGTATGAAGGTGAACCATATGAGCAGAGAAGTAGAGGTTTTTGTCACAGGCATACATGTAAGAGAGGGCGAACCCACTGAGAAGGTGGAGAAAAACGCCACAGGAAGCTTTGAGATTTTGGAAGACGGAAGCAGAATTGTGGAATATGATGAGCATCATGATGAAGCTGCGTCCATGAAGGTCCACAACAGGGTAAAGATAGAACCGGATGGGCTTAAGATGGCTGTAATAAGAGAAGGTGCTACAAGCTCCAAGCTGTATTTTGGCCATGAACTTGAATATGACACAGAGTACAACACGCCCTATGGTTCAATGCAGATGAAGGTCAGGACCACAGATTTTGACTACAGCAACAAAAACGACGAAGAGATAAAGGTCGTGGCAGAATATGACCTGGAGATCGGCGGAGACGTGGTCTCAAGATCCATGATAGTGATAGAGATAAAAAAAGCGGTGGCAAAATAAATGCCACCGCGTTCTTTTTGATATTAAGTTATTTAACCATCTTAGCTCCAGCTTTTTCCTGAGCCTTAGCAATAAGGTTTTTGAAAAAGCTCTTTTTCTGCTCGGGAGCCTTGGTCTTGCCGTGAAGGCCCTTGACCTCTGTTACGTAGATGCCGCTTACTGAAGCCTTAACTTCCTTCTTGGTTGGAACTGAATCAAAGATCTTCTCATCGCAGATAAGACTCATTACTCTGTTTCCAATTCTTACCTTTAAGATAGGGAGCTTGCTGCCTCTAAGGAGCTTTGGGGTCTGATCCATTACTGCCTGAGGGAGACCTGCGTCCTTAAGCTTCATTCTCTTTTTGTCGATGATCAGCATGGTAACAGTCTGCTTCATGGCATCCAGCTGCTCTTGCTGCTCTGCCTGCTTTTTCTGAGCTCTTCTGCCAAGAATTATCAGTGCAACTATGGCTGCAATAAGGATGACAGCCAATACGATCAATACAATCCATCCGGTACTCAAAATACTATCCTCCAATACTTGAAATGCATTACATATTCTACCATTCTTTGGGGTTTTAGGCAATAAAATACTTTAATAAGAAGGAAGAGTGTGGTAGTATAAAAAATATTGTTTAAAGGAGTACTATTATGAAAAAAAATTACTTGTTTTACGGGGTGTTAGCAGCAACTGTTACCTTTGTGACAGCCTGCGGTTCTAATGCCACAACAGAGACTGAAACTCAGCCAGCAGCAGAAGCATCAACTACAGAGGCATCTGCAGATGATACAGCAGTAAATACAGACAATGAGCTTACACAGGCACCTGAAAAGATAGACATTGAGGGCCTTAAGACTACATCACTTCTTGATGTGGACGTTGACAGCCTTGTTAAGCTTGGGGATTACAAGGGCATTACTGTTGAGGCTAAAAAGAAAGAGGTTACTGACCAGGACGTTGAGGATGCATTAAACAGCACCTACTCAGCAAATCCTGAGATGCTCGAGGTAACAGACAGAGCTATAGAAGAGGGCGATACAGCCAATATCGACTATGAAGGCAAGTACGCTGACACCAAGGAAGCTTTCCAGGGCGGTACAGCTCAAGGGTATGATCTGGCTATTGGATCAGGGCAGTTTATTGACGGCTTTGAGGATGGACTTGTTGGAGTTAAAACTGGTGAGACAGTAGACTTAAACCTCAAATTCCCAGAGGATTATGGAAGTGCTGATCTTGCAGGTAAGGATGTTATCTTCACAGTAACAGTAAACTCAATCAAGACACCTGCTGAGGAACCATCAGATGAATGGGCTAAGAGCCTTGGAGTTGAGGGTGTAACAAACCTTGAAGAGCTTAAGGCTCATATGAAAGAGGACCTGGAGAATGAGGCTCAGGAGTCTTATGATGATGAAGTTAGAAACGCAGCTGTTGAGATTGTTGTAAACAATGCCACAGTTGAAGAGCTTCCAGAAGAGCTTTACAACAGATATTTCGTAATGATCTACAAGTCAGTTGAGAGCTATGTTCAGCAGCTTCAGGCAGCATATGGCGTAGAGGTTTCAGTTGAAGAGTATGTACAGAATATCATGCAGTCAAATGGTCTCTCAGGAGAGCCTAAGGACTACTTAAGTGATATTGCCAATCAGCAGGGAAAGAGATGTCTTGTGCTTCAGGCTATAGCCAACAAGGAAAACATCGAGATCACTGAGGATATTATAGATGAGTATGTGCAGAAGGATTATGACACATACTTCTATCAGGGCTATGAGACCATTGATGCTTACAAGGAATCATTTGATTCTGAGGACTACAGAGAACAGATCATGGCAGATAAGGTTGCAGACTTCATAGTTGAGAATGCCCAGGTTGTCGAGCCACAATGATCATAAATATTGGAAGGGGACAATATTATGGATTTAACAGATATCAGAGAGCTATTTGAAAAACAGGAAGATTTCGTTGGCAAGAAAGTCACAGTTGGAGGCTGGATCAGAAACTCCCGTGATTCTAAGGTTGTAGGATTTATCGTTTTAAATGACGGAACATATTTTAAACCGCTTCAGGTTGTTTATACTGATGCACTTTCAAACTTTGGAGATATCACCAAGCTCAATGTTGGTGCAGCAATAATCGCTACAGGAACTATCGTTGCTACTCCTGAGGCTAAGCAGCCTTTTGAGATGCAGGCAGATACCATTGAGATCGAGGGTGCTTCAACACCTGACTTCCCTCTTCAGCCCAAGAGACACAGCCTTGAGTTCCTTCGTACAATTCCGCATCTCCGTGCAAGGACTAACACCTTCGAGGCAGTTTTCAGAGTTCGTTCAGTTGCTGCTTTTGCTATCCACTCTTTCTTCCAGGAGAGAGGATTTGTATATGTTCACACTCCACTTATCACAGGAAGTGACTGTGAGGGTGCTGGTGAGATGTTCCAGGTTACAACCATGGACCTTAACAACGTACCAAAGACTGAGGAAGGCGCAGTTGATTATTCCAAGGACTTCTTTGGCAAGCCAGTTAACTTAACTGTTAGCGGACAGCTCAACGTTGAGACTTACGCATTCGCGTTCAAGAACGTTTATACCTTTGGACCTACATTCAGAGCTGAGAACTCCAACACCACAAGACATGCTGCAGAGTTCTGGATGATCGAGCCTGAGATGTGCTTCGCAGATCTTAAGGACGACTGCGATACGGCAGAGGCTATGCTCAAGTACGTTATCAACTACGTTTTAGAGCACTGCCCAGAAGAGATGGCATTCTTTAACGAGTTCATCGACAAGGGACTAATCGAGAGACTTAAGAACGTTGCTGAGAGCGACTTTGGAAGAATTACATACACTGAGGCTGTTGAGCTTCTTGAAAAGCACAACGACAAGTTTGATTACAAGGTAAGCTGGGGATGTGATCTCCAGACTGAGCATGAGAGATACCTTACAGAGGAGATCTTCAAAAAGCCTGTATTCGTAACAGACTATCCAAAGGAGATCAAGGCATTCTATATGAAGCTCAACGAGGATGGCAAGACTGTTGCAGCAGCTGACTGTCTTGTTCCTGGAATCGGTGAGATCGTTGGCGGAAGCCAGAGAGAGGATGATCTTGAGATTCTTGAAAAGCGTATGGACGAGCTTGGACTTAAGAAGGAGGACTACCAGTTCTATCTTGACCTCAGAAAATATGGAAGCGTTCGCCATGCAGGATTTGGACTTGGATTTGAGCGTTGCGTAATGTACCTTACAGGTATGGGCAACATCAGAGACGTTGAGTCCTTCCCAAGAACTGTTGGTAATTGCGAGCTCTAATCTATATTTTGATATAAAAACTATTATGCTATACTAAATGTAGTAACCTGTTAATATTAAAAATAAGCAAGGGGGTATTGGAATGAAAAAGATTTATTCTGTCGTTGCCGTGATACTTTCCCTTGCTTTTTTCATGCTCACTCCAGTTTCTTCCTACGCTACTACCAGCGAGGAGCTCAAGGAAACACAAAAAAAGCTCGAGGATGAAAAGAAGGCTCTGGACAAGCAAAAGAAGGCTGCTGAAAATCAGAAGAATGCCAGCCAGAGTAAGCTCAACCAGGCCAACAGCCAGATAAGTGAAAACACTGAAGCTATGGGTGAAACCCAGGAAGCTATTGACGAGACCCAGGCTGAGATCGTTGGTCTAATGACCGATATCGAGCTTATAAAAGAAGACATCGCCTTTAAGGCCCAGCAGATAGAAGAGACCAATGCCAAGTACGAAGAAGCCAAGT
Organism: Butyrivibrio sp.; assembly: GCF_017940685.1. Lineage (GTDB taxonomy): Bacteria > Bacillota > Clostridia > Lachnospirales > Lachnospiraceae > Butyrivibrio. The sequence goes on from NZ_JAGAYD010000098.1 coordinate 9,710, forward strand.
ATCAGGAAGAGACTCTTTACGAAGCTATGGTCCAGAGAGTAAAGTTCATGTACGAGAAGGGTAACTTCTCCTATGTACAGATTCTTTTAACAGCTACAAGCTATGCAGATGCCCTCAACAAGGCATCCTACGTAGAAGAGCTGTATGAGTACGATAGGATCAAGCTTGCGGAGTTCGTGGCAGCCAAGGAGGCAGCTGAAGAACTTGGACAGCAGCTTGAAGAAGAAAAGTCAGAACTTGAAGCTTCACAGTATGAGCTTGAGGAAGAAGAAGCCTATATGGAAGAGCTTCTTGCACAATACAAGGCAACATATGCAGACTATGAAGTTAAGCTTGCCAAGGCCAAGCAGGACGCTGCAGTTTACACAGCTCAGGTCAAGAGTCAGCAGGCCAGCATTGCAAGTCTTCAGAAGCAGATAGAGGCCAAGCAGAAGGAAGTAGATGCAGCCAAAAAAGCGGCAGCAGATGCTGAGGCTGCGGAGGAAGCTGCCAAGGCTCAGGCAGAGTCAGACGGAGATTACACCTCATCAAGCTATACTTCATCGGGTTCATCGAGTTCATCTGGCTCATCAAGCTCTAAGTCATACTCAGCACCAGGAAGTGCAACTGGCCAGAATATTGCCAACTATGCGTGTCAGTTTGTTGGTAATCCATATGTAGCAGGTGGAACAAGCCTTACAGACGGAGCAGACTGCTCTGGTTTCGTAATGTCAGTATATAAAGCTTTTGGAATCTCAGTTCCCAGAACCAGCTGGGCACAAGGGTCCTACGGCAGAGAAGTGTCATATTCAGATGCCCAGCCTGGAGATGTTATTTACTACGGCGGACATGTTGGAATATATATAGGAGGAGGAAGGATCGTACATGCCAGCACTCAGAAGACTGGTATCAAGTACAGTCCAGCCACTTACAGATCCATTATCAGTGTCAGAAGATTTTTATAATTCAATTTAGGAGGAGCCATGGCTACAGAAGAAAAGGTCATAGTCATCGACTTTGGCGGCCAGTACAATCAGCTGGTTGCAAGGCGCGTGAGAGAATGTAACGTCTACTGCGAGATCTATTCCTATCGCACACCAATTGACAAGATAAAGGAGATGAACCCCAAGGGTATCATCTTAACAGGAGGCCCTAACTCCTGCTACGAAGAGGGCGCACCATCCTATACAAAAGAGCTCTTTGAACTGGGAATCCCTGTTCTTGGCCTTTGCTACGGAGCTCAGCTCATGATGCACATCCTTGGCGGAAAAGTCGAGAAGGCTCCTGTAAGGGAGTATGGCAAGACCGAGACCTTCATTGATGGCAGCAAGGACAAGCTCTTTAAAGGAGTAGAGGACAAGACCATTGTGTGGATGAGCCACTTTGACTATATCAGCAAGGTTGCTCCTGATTTTGAGATAATTGCCCACACAGCTGACTGTCCGGTAGCAGCTGCGTGCAATGAAGCCAAAAAGCTCTATGCCATCCAGTTCCATCCGGAAGTTCTTCACACTGTAAAAGGCAAGGAGATCCTTCATAACTTTGTAAGGGAAATCTGTGATACTGCAGGTACCTGGAGAATGGATTCCTTCGTTGAAAATACCATCAAAGAGATAAAAGACAGAGTAGGAGATGGAAAAGTCCTCCTTGCTCTTTCAGGCGGAGTTGACTCATCAGTTCTTGCAGCCCTTCTTGCCAAGGCTATTGGTAAGCAGCTCACCTGCGTATTTGTAGACCACGGTCTTCTTCGTAAGAACGAGGGCGATGAAGTTGAGAGCGTATTTGGCCCTAATGGAAACTTCGACATCAATTTTGTAAGAGTTAATGCAGCTGAAAGATATTACGCTAAGCTGGCAGGCGTTGAAGAGCCTGAGAGAAAGCGTAAGATCATCGGCGAAGAGTTCATAAGGGTATTTGAGGAAGAAGCTAAAAAGATTGGCGCAGTTGACTTCCTTGCCCAGGGTACGATTTATCCAGACGTAGTGGAGTCAGGTCTTGGCGGAGAATCTGCTGTTATCAAGTCCCACCACAACGTTGGCGGACTTCCTGACTATGTTGATTTCAAAGAGATCATCGAGCCCTTAAGATCTCTTTTCAAGGACGAAGTAAGAAAGGCAGGGCTAGAACTTGGCCTTCCAGAGTATCTTGTATACCGTCAGCCATTCCCTGGCCCAGGTCTTGGAATCCGTATCATTGGCGAGGTTACTGCAGAGAAGGTCCGCATCGTTCAGGACGCCGACTTTATCTACAGAGAAGAGATTGCAGCAGCTGGCCTTTCCAAGCTCCCTGACCAGTACTTCGCAGCTCTTTCCAACATGCGCTCAGTAGGCGTTATGGGTGATGAGAGAACCTACGACTACGCTGTAGTCCTCCGTGCTGTTGAGACCGTGGACTTCATGACAGCCGAGGCCTCCGAGATCCCGTTTGCAGTTCTCCAGAAGGTCATGAGCCGCATCATCAACGAAGTAAAGGGCGTAAACCGCGTAATGTACGACCTTACAAGTAAGCCCCCAGGAACTGTGGAGCTGGAGTGATAACGAGCCAGGCACTCACAAGTATCAATAAGCACAGGTACGAAGTACCTGCCCAAATAATAAAGACAGCAACTCATGCTTGCATGAAGGGTGCTGTCTTTTTATTTGGGTAAGCACTGCGAAGCAGTGTGCTTATTGATACGGAGAGTATCTGGCGACAACAGACGCTTATAGAAATCGCTGCTTTTTAGCGATTTCTATAAGAGGAGTGGAATATCTAAGGAAACAGCTAAGCATACGTTGACAACGTATATAGACAGTTGTATACTTTGATAAAGTATAAGAATGCATTGGAGATGACAATATGGATATTTCAGCAAGAATAAAGGAATTACGAAAGAAAACTGGACTATCGCAAAGTAAGTTTTCTGCAAAATTTGGAATCCCTGTAAGAACTCTTCAGCAATGGGAACAGGGTATAAGTGCCCCTCCGGAATACTTGGTTAGAATGATGGCGTATATTATGCAGCTTGAGGAGAAGTTTGAGAATACAGATTCATAAATGATTGTGGTGTCATGATTTCACAGCAATTTGCATCGCGTAGAACAATGGGAGTATCGTTATGGATAAAGCTACGACTAATAAAAGGGGGCTTGTGACTTCGCAGGATGTGAGCCTGGATAAAGAATATATCGAATGGATACATGAGTTAAAATCAAGATTTCGAAATTCTCAGATTAAAGCTGCTGTCAAAGTGAATTCAGAACAACTACTGTTCAACTGGCAACTAGGAAGGGATTTAGTTGTTCGAAAAGCCGAGGAAAAATGGGGAACGGGGATTGTTAATCAAGTCAGTCTTGATCTTCAGGCGGAATTTCCGGAAGCGAAGGGTTTTTCTGCAAGAAATTTGTGGAATATGAAAAAATGGTATCTATTCTATGCTGAAAACGATGGTGTATCAGATATACTTCAGACCTTTAATTCGCTCATCAATACTGAAAGTGAAAAATTGCAACAAGTTGCTGCAGAAATACATGAAAAGCCGGACAGGCAAAAACTGCAACAAGTTGTTGCAGAAATTCCGTTCCCCGCAGGATTTAGTTTTGTGCCTTGGGGGCATCATTGTTTGATAATAACGAAATGTAAGGAAGTAGATGAGGCTCTCTATTATCTCCGTCGTACGATCGAAATAGGGCTTAGTCGTAGTGCCCTGGATGATTGCATTCGGGCTGATTTATACCACACATCGGGAGCGGCGATTACCAATTTTGCAGAAAAACTTCCTCCTATTCAAGGTGCGTTAGCGAAAGAAATCTTAAAAAGCAATTATGATTTTGGATTTGTCAGTCTTCCAGATGGTTTTGATGAAGATGCTTTAGAAGGTGTGTTAGAGCAGCGTATGACGCGATTCCTGTTGGAGCTCGGTGAGGGCTGGGCATTTGTGGGACGACAGAAGGAAATTATTATTGCCGGAAAGACCCGGAAAATCGACCTGCTGTTTTATCATATTTACCTTCGATGTTATGTGGTTTTGGAACTTAAGGTGAAGCCATTTGATCCTGAGTTCGCGGGTAAACTCAACTTCTATGTGAATGCAGTTAACGAATTTATAAAGCGGGATAGCGATAATCCGACAATCGGACTTTTGATCTGCAAGGATATGGATCGCACGGAGGTACAACTCGCATTTCAGGGAATAACCACTCCTATGGGAGTAGCAACATATGACAATGTGAAAATCAGAGAGATACAGGAGCACCTTCCTACAGCAGAGCAGATACAGCGGCAGATTGCTTTGGCAGAAGAAGAATACAAAATGCAGCTTGCCAAGAAAGAATAGTTGATTATGGTAGAAAAGAATATTGATGTGGAGATAAAGGAAAAAATTGATGGATAATAAGGCATTTGACTCTAAAAGGATAGCACAGGGTTATGCCAAAAGACCCTGGCTTCATAAGTCTGTAATAGAACAGATTAAGAAAGATTGCAGTCTTCCGAAGGATTTTATGTTCAAAAATGGTCTTGACGTGGGCTGTGGAGCAGGTCTTTCAACCAAGGCACTAAGGCTCATATGTGACAGGGTAACAGGAACAGATATAGCAGAATCAATGGTTGAAGTATGCGAAGAGATTTATGGCACAGATCCTTCTTACACCTTTTATGTTGCTAAAGCAGAAGAAACAAGAATCCCAAATATAAAATATGATATTGTAACGGCAGTAGGATGCATCAACTGGGTGGATGAAAAGAAATTCATGAGTAATATGGCTGAAGTTTTGGATGATAATGGGCTTGTTGTAATTTATGATTTTGGCATTACAGACAGAATGGTAGGAAATGATGATTATACTAGATGGTACCGGGATGAGTATCTTGGAAGATTTCCTAAGCCACCAAGAAAAGAGAATAAGTGGACTCAGGCTGATCTGGTCAATGGCTTTGTAATGGAAAAGCAGACAGAATATGACATGGAATACTCTTTTACCCTGGATAAGTTCGTGGATTTTATGTTAATCCAGTCCAATGTTAATGCTCAGATAGAGAGCGGAAGAGTCAGCGCTTATGAGATAAGGAAATGGATGATGGAATCCTTGACATCGGTCTTTGATGGGAGAGAAAGGCATCTTGTATTCAATGGATACAGCTGGTATATAAGGAAGAAGAAAGTCAACTGGTGACAAATTGTAACCAGTTGAAAATGACAATACAATATAAAAAACATTTGCAAACTGGAGTGACATATATGAACGAATACATGGTTGAAAAATACAGACAGTTAAATGCATTTGCCCAAAAAGGGCAGATCCTTTTTGTGGGCTCATCACTGATGGAGCATTTTCCGATAAACGAGATCCTCATGAGCAGAGGCCTTAGTACTGTAATTTATAACAGAGGGATCAGCGGATATACTATTCCTGAGCTTCTTGAGTCCATGGACGAGCAGATCTTTGACCTTGAACCATCAGTGATATTTATCAACATCGGAACTAATGATATCAGCCGGCCTGAAGAGACAGCAGAAGGATTTGAAGCTGACTACAGGAATGTTCTTTCCCAGATAAAAGAAAGACTGGCAAAAACAAAAGTCTACGTAATGGCCTATTATCCGGTTAACGTAGAACTTGCGAAAAAAGTAGTTGCCTGGCCTGAGGCACCACTGGCAGCAGAGCTTCGACTTCAGAGACTTGATAAAGCAAACGCAATTGCAGAGAGCCTTGCAAAGGAGATGGGATATGAGTTTATCAACGTTAACGACGGCCTTGCCGGAGTTGACGGGCAAACCCGTAAGGAGTATTCTACAGACGGAATACACATGTGGCCGAAGGCCTACGAGATCATTTTTGATAATATGAGTAAGTACATCTTTTAAAGAGAAAAACATAAAATGAAACGCGTTGATTTTGAAAATGGAAAAACCTTAAATAACATTCTGGCTACAGCCCTTCCAATGCTGGTGGCCCAGATCATAAATCTTTTGTACAACATCGTTGACAGAATATACATAGCCCGTATCCCGGATATAGGCACAGTAGCCCTTGGTGCAGTTGGTCTTTGTTTTCCTATAGTGATCCTGACTACAGCATTTACCAATATGTTCGGGAGTGGCGGAGCGCCATTATTTTCAATTGCAAGAGGACAAAAGAATGAAGAAAGAGCGAGGGAGATCCAGAACACCTCGTTCTTTTTACTGATTGTTACTGGAATCATCCTTATCATTGTGGGAGAGATCTTTGGAAGGCCAATCCTTGCAGCCTTTGGAACTTCAGAGGCAGCCATGGTCTATGCTCTTCCTTATCTTAGGATCTACATGCTTGGAACGATCTTTTCCATGATCTCCACAGGAATGAATCCCTTTATAACAGCCCAGGGCTATGCAGTTATAGGAATGACCACAATTGTGGTGGGGGCAGCAGCCAA
>NZ_JAGAYD010000099.1 GCF_017940685.1 Butyrivibrio sp.
GTCAGGTTTTACTTAGATAAAACCTGACAGTAGAACCGTCCCCGTGTCAGTAGAACCGTCCCCGTGTCTTGTCTAATTTTTAATTATTTAAGTTTTGATTTAAGTCTGTCTATTGCATCCTCATGTCTCTGGATCGCATAGGTTGCAGACTTGATCTTAAGTTCAATGGCCATTTTCTTCTGATGGATCTCGTTGCACTTGATGTAGTATTCAAGGATAGCATCATCGTCAACTTCAAGGTATTTTTCTGCGATACAGCCCGGAAGCACAAACTTCTTAACTACATCAGAGAATTTAACCTCGATGTATTTGCCATCCTGGCTTGTAACAACGCCTTCGCCATATTTCTTATGAGTAACCTTCATCTTAAGGGCAGATTTATCCCCAAGAGCCTCTTCTTCCTTCATAAGAGCTGCCAGTTCTTCACCTAACTCTTTCTGTGAAGCTTCAAGTTCTTCGATCTGCTTTGAGTTTTCCTCAAGCATTTCTTTAGTCTTTTTAGTAGGTTTTTTCTTAAGCTCCTCAGTTTTTACTGCAGCATCATCGTTTTCAATATTAAGAGGCATAAGCAATTCTCCTTTTTTAAAGTTAACGACTTAACATATATATTTTAACTTATTAAAAAGAAAATTACAACTCAGTGCATTTGCCACCCTTAAGCTCAATTATTTTTTTATCAACTTCAAGCCATATACTTTCAGCACTTGGATTATAGGCAAAATCCCCATTAACAGAGACTTGTACCCGCTCTGCCCTATCAAGGTAATCTACAATTTCAATGTTGGTTGCATACCAGATGTCTGATTTGTTCTCAATTTTTTTAGAAAACTTTTCGATTATGTCAAAGTTTTTATCTCTTTCAAACTCATAGCTGTGTCCCCAGACATAGAGCATGTACATATACTGTCTTTTGTGGACTTTTATAAAATCCTTGTAAAGGTCTTCGAATGAGGAATCGCCATGATGGCATGTTGGATTCCACATAAGAAAATCCGTTGGCATATCGTAGCTGTGAGTTGAAACAACTGTCCTTGCATGTCTGATTCCGCAGGCTTTAAGAGCATCTTTTACATCTTCGCTACATGAACCATTTGGATAAGCAAAGCCTCTAACAGTGTATCCCATGATTTCTTCCAGACTTCGTCTGTCTTCAATTATCTGCCTTACCATCTGCTCTTTGGGACTTCTTGCAATGGTTGGGTGCAAAACGCTGTGGCAGGCTATTTCATGGCCTTTGTAGAGCTTTTTATATTCTGACATTGGAATCCGCTCATCATAATCATTTTTGAACTTATTTTTCTCAAGGCCAGAATTAACGTTAAATGTTCCCTTTAATCCATGCTCATTAAAAAGAGCTACAAGCTTTCTGTCGGGAATTTTTCCATCATCATAGCTAAGGGTCAGTACCTTGTGCCTTCCCTCAGGAAAAGTTGTATAGATATTTCGAAGTTTACGCGCCTTTGACATTGTACTTTTCCTTTCTTTAAAGCTTTTTTCAAACTTTCTGGGTGAGATCTTTATGAGCCATTACTCTCTTTTCCTCATCCAGGATCTGCCCCCACTTATAAGGAGTATTCTGATATACGTAGTAGTTAAGCCAGTTTGAGTAAAGATTATTAGCATGTCCTCTCCAGACAAGGTCAGGCTTCTTTTCTGGATCGTTGTCCGGATAATAATTTATTGGCATATCAATCTCAAGGCCCTTTGACAGATCTCTTTTATACTCAGAGTCCAGGGTAAGTCTGTCATACTCAGCATGACCCATTGCAAAGATCTGACTTCCTGATCTGTTCATGCAAAGGAAAACACCAGCCACCTCGGATTCAGCAAGAACTACAAGATCATCACATGCATGTATCTCATCAGCAGGAGTCTCAGTATGCCTTGAATGAGGCATCAAAAAAACATCATCAAAGCCTCTTACAAGAGGAACTTTTCTATTGAGAACTCTGTGCTGGTAGATGCCAAATCTTTTGGCTGAAAGAGGCTTTTTATCGATGCCATAGTGATAATAGATACCAGCCTGAGCACCCCAGCAAATATGGAAAGTTGATGTTACATTGACTTTTGACCATTCAAAGACTCTGCAGAGTTCATCCCAGTAGTCAACTTCTTCAAATGCCATCTGCTCCACTGGAGCTCCGGTAATTATTAGTCCGTCGTAGGTATTTTCTTTAAGCTCATCAAAGGTGTTATAAAACCTGTTCAGATGGTTAGGTGATGTATTAGATGAATGATGTGAACTCATCTGCATGAAGGAAACATCTATCTGAAGAGGTGTATTTGACAGGGACCTAAGGAGCTGAAGCTCAGTGTCCTCCTTAAGGGGCATCAAATTCAGGATACAGATCTGAAGTGATCTGATATCCTGGTGCATAGCCCTGTTTTCATCAACTACAAATATATTTTCTTTTTCTAATATGTCCCTGACTGGCAGGTCATTTTGTACTTTGATAGGCATCTTAGGTCTCTCCACTTCTAGAGTTTATTAATTAAGCATATCAAGAAAAGTCTGTTCGTCAATAACCTTTATTCCAAGTTCATTAGCCTTTGTCAGCTTACTGCCTGCAGCTTCTCCTGCAAGTACAAGGCTTGTCTTTTTGGAAACGCTTCCTGAAGCCTTTCCACCATTTTTAACAATGAGCTCTTCAGCTTCTTTTCTGCCAAGTGTTGGAAGGGTTCCTGTTACAACTATAGTCATCCCTGCAAGCTTATCAGAAGCTCCTTCGTCCTTTACGGCTGTCATGTTAAGTCCAAGCTCCTGCATCCTGGTAAGTATCATCAGAGTCTTTTCATCATGGAAAAACTCATAGAGATCATCAGCTGTAGTCTCACCAATATCTGGTATCTGCAAAAATCCGTCCTTTGTGACTTTGGCAAGATCCATTAGGTTGTCAAAATGCTTCATGATCTCACGTGCTGTGGATTTACCGACATTTCTTATAGCAAGGCCAGTAAGTAGTCTTACAGGATCATTTTCTTTAGATCTTTCAATTTCCAAAAGGAGCTTATCGGTATTTTTTTCTTTACCAATAATGCCTTTAGCTATGAGCTCATCTCTGTATTCTTTCAGATGATAAATATCTACATAGCTGTGAAGATAACCTTCACCTACAAGTGCTTCTACTAGTGTATCACCAAGCCCCATGATATTCATTGCATCTCTTGAAGCAAAGTATGCAATTGTTCTTGTTATCTGTGCCGGACATGTAGGATTTACACACCTTATATCTGCAGTATCAGCTTCCCTTACAAGATGTCCTCCGCAAACGGGACATTTATCAGGAGCTTTATAAACTACAGCTGGTTCTTTTACGCAGCCATTTAGCTTGGGAATGATCTCTCCGCTCTTAAAGAGTTTATAATGGCCGCCAATACCAATCTTCATGTCTGTTATATAGTCCTGATTATGAAGTGTAGCTCTTGAAACACTGGTACCACAGAGTCTTGCCGGCTTACCTGTTTCAGGATCATGGAAGCTCCCTGTAAATGTAAGTTTTCCAGTTCTTCCTACATCAACAAGGATCTCGTCCATCTCAATTATGCGTTCCTCAGGAGGATACTTATATGCAATATGTCCGCTTGAATACTTGCTTCCAGCTGGAAATTCGTTTCTCCACTCTACGTTATCAACCTTTACTACAGCGCCATCAAGATCAAACTCAAGGTTCTGCCTCATTTCTCCAATCTCTTCAATTGCAGATATCACTTCATCAGCATTTTCGCAAAGCCTGTGAAAAACTGTCTTAACACCGCTCTTTTCAAGAAGATCCATGGATCTGCAATGGGATGAGCGAAAATCTACAGGTCCATCCTGAACATTAAAGACAAACATCTTAAGGCCACGACTTTTTGTTATCTCTGGATCAAGCTGTCTTAAGGTTCCAGCCGCAAGATTTCTTGGATTTGCTGCAAGCTTTTTACCTTCCTTTTCCTGGGCTAAGTTGTATGCTTCAAAAGAGTCATGGGACATATAAACTTCGCCCCTAAGCTCCAAATAGTCATAAGGAAGATCAATGACTTTTTGAACGTCAGGGATAACAAGGGCATTTGCAGTAACATCCTCGCCAATAAGCCCATCTCCCCTTGTTTCTGCAAGAGACAGATGTAACTTTCCATCATGGTCACTATGATTATATCTAAGGGTTAATGAAAGACCGTCGATTTTTTGTTCAACAGAGAATTTTGCATCCGGATGCTTTTCATGGACTCTGTTAATAAAAGCCCTGACATCATCGTAGTTGAAAACATCCTCTATAGAAAGCATAGGAACATTGTGGGTTATCTTTACCCCTGCTTCACGCTTTGCAGTTCCGCCAACCACCTGGCTTGGAGAATCCTTGGTAACAAGCTCCGGGTTATCTTTCTCAATTGCCTTAAGGCGCTGCATAAGCTGATCGTATTCGTAATCAGAAATTTCAGGAGTATCCTGGTTATAGTAAAGGTCCATATGGTGCCTGATTTCCCCAACTAGCTTTAAATACTCACTTTTTATTTCTTCTGATGCCATAAAAAGCCTCCCCATCAAATACCAGTTTCCTGATATAGTTTTTTTACCGCTTCGTCAGATAAACTGACGAACTCCCCCGGTTTAAGATTTAGATCATCAAGGACAATACTCATGATCCTTACTCGTTTAAGACTCTTAACGTCCATGCCAAGCTCGCTGCACATTCGCCTTATCTGCCTGTTCAGGCCCTGTGTCAGCACAATGTGAAAAGAATCCTCTCCAGTAGCCCATATCTTACAGGGCCTTGTTGTTTTATCAAGGTCCTTTAAATATATGCCCTTACCCATTTTAGATAAGAAATCAGCACTTAGCTTCTTATCTACAGTAACAACATACTCTTTTTCATGGGCATTTCTGCCTCTCATCATGGCATCTATAAGCTTTCCATCATCTGTAATGATAAGAAGGCCCTCAGAGTCCTTATCAAGCCTTCCAGCATAGGTTAAAGAACCGCTTTCACCAAGATCATCATATATGGTCCTTTTAGCATGCGGATCATTTTTGGTACATACAGTTCCAACAGGCTTATAGTAAGCGAGATATGTGCTGTTATTTTTCAGGGTTATCTCTTTTCCGTCAAGACAGACCCTGTCTGTATCACTTACACTGTCCCCTGGAAGAGGAATAAGTCCGTTTACTGTGATACGTCCACTTGATATTAACTTGTCAGCTTCTCTTCTTGAGCATATTCCGCAGGAAGAGATGAATTTATTAAGGCGCATAAAATCTTTTTCCATTATATCACGTAAAAGAAAAGGAACGGTCACATTTATGGACCGCTCCTAATATGACGTTAAACTCACATAGTAGAAAGGGATGACAGCTGTTCAATTGCATGTTCCTCAATAAGGCACTCAAAGTTCTCCTTGATATGAGAGATCACGTATGGATTGCTTGCCTGGAAATGTCCAAACTCATAAGCCATTGTAAAGAGTGAAGCAAAAATCTTAGGATCTTCCTGATCTCTTTTAAGGTCTAAATAATACTGGCCATCTGCCTTATTCTTGTATAAGGAGCTTATGATATTAACTCCAGTTGGAACTTTAACGCAGAACCTTGAAACAGTCTTAAGATCCGCAAAAGTGAATACGTATTCATGGAACTTGAGCCTGTTTAGATCCTTATCCTTAGCATCTTTAGAATCCTTTTTGGAAGCCTTGGTAGTAAGTTTGTCAGCAAGCTTACCTGAGCTCTCAACAGTGGCATTGCTATTAAGTGCTATCTTATCAGACTTATCCTTGACGATATCGTTTTCTTCTATCATATCCTTAACAGAATTGGTGATCTGTTTAAGGCTCTTTAAATACTCATTAAGTCTGTTAAGCCTCTCCTCATTGGCAGAATCTCCAATATCTTCAAGAACCTGCTTAGGTAGTTTGATCCCAGCCTTATCTGTAAGATTTTTAAGTATCTCACTAAAAGAAGCTGAGGCATTTTCAGAAAGTGTAAGGGATACTGAGTGATCAGGAAGCACTGTTATCTGAAGAGGCATAAATGATCCTGTTGGTTTGTAATCAACCTCTTCTTCTGCTTTCTTCATTACCTCATGCAAAAAGTCCATAGCCTCTTTCTTTTTTTCAAAGAGGTCCTCCAGCTTAATGCCCTGTTCAAACATATCATCTTCAGTGATGATGCAATTTACTGTATCTTTATCGATTCTCTTAAATTCCATTTTTCACCTATAAATTAAAAGTCTACTCTTCTTGCCGTATGATAACACAATTAACAGATTCTTGGAAGTCCCTCACCATACATTGGCCCAACCACGCGCTTTCCGCCAATTTTCGTGGTCACGATCACATTAGTATTATCGGAACTTTCCTTTTCTTTTTTAACCTCTCCGATGATTTTTGCGTTTTCCCCATATTTTGATTCTTTTATGAGCAAAAGAGCTTTTTCTGCATCCTTAGCACTGACTGAGATAACCATTTTACCTTCATTGCCCATGTACATAGGGTCAAGACCTAAAATCCCGCAAAAATCCTTAACTGAAGCTGATACTGGAAGATCTGTCTCATTAAGTATTATTGAACACTTTGAAGCGTTTACAAATTCGTTAAGTACTGTTCCAAGTCCGCCTCTTGTAACGTCTCTCATGGCATGAACTATAAGGCCAGCATCCATGAGCTTTCTCGTCATTTCTACAAGTGGTGCATTATCTGATCTTATATCATTTTCTATGCCCATTCTGCTTCCCAGGATTGTAGCATGATGGTCTCCAAGATTACCAGAAACGATGATCTTATCACCATCTTCAAGCTTTGAAGGTCCTGGTATGATCTGTCCTTCAGGAATAAAGCCAACACCTGATGTATTGATGATAAGCCCTGAAACATCGCTGTGTTTTTCCACAACCTTTGTATCTCCTGTTACAACTATGACGCCCGCTTCTTTAGCAGTCTCAGCCATAGATGCTATGACCTTCTCAAGGATTTCCATATCAAGACCCTCTTCAAGGATACATCCGCAGGTTATATACTTGGGAACTGCCCCGCTCATTAATAGGTCGTTAACTGTTCCGCAAACTGAAAGCCTTCCTATATCTCCACCTGGGAAAAGAATAGGTGTCACAACAAAACTGTCTGTTGTTATGGCAAGTTTTGAGGATCCTGGAACTACAGCAGAATCTGAAAGTTCAGAAAGAAATTCATTATTAAAGTATTTTGCAAAAACATCTTCTATAAGCCTGGAAGTAGATTCTCCGCCGCTTCCATGCGCCATTGTTATCTTCATCTTTTATCTCCCGGAAATAAAGTAATTATAGCAGCTTCCTTCTGTAGAAACCATGCATGCCCCATGTGCATTGTCCGGAGTACATTTTTTTCCAAACAAAGGACATTCGTGGGGACTTATAGCTCCCACAAGAACGCTGGCACATCTGCAGCCAGCAGGTTCATGATCCTCATCAAGACCGATACTTCCAGCATCAAATTCCATAAACTCAGGTCTAAGAGTCATTCCTGAGCCCTTGATCTTTCCTATTCCTCTCCAGAAAGAATCGGATGTTTCAAAGTACTTTTCAACCATTTCCTTTGCTTGCAGGTTACCTGCTTCACTGACAACAGATTTATAAAGGTTCTTGTATCCGCCTTTGCCAGCCATTTTTACAAGGGCATAGATGGTTAAGATGAGCTGCTCTCCTTCAAAGCCCGAAACCACAAAGGGTATCTGAAGCTCTTTTGAAAGCTCCTCAAAAATCTTGCCACCTGTTACAGCAGCCACATGGCCTGGCGCGATGAATCCGTCGATATTACTGCCATTTTTGACAACCCACCTGATAACTTCAGGCATTGTTTTTAAAGAGGTCAGGATCTTAAGGTTTTTAAGGCCAAGCTTTTTTGCTTCTTCTATCAGCAGTGCATAAACTGGCGTTGTTGTCTCAAAACCAATTGCAGCAAAGACATAATTCATTAAAGGGTTTTCTTTTGCAAGTTTAATGCTGTCCATTGGCGAATAGACCATTTTTACCCTGGCTCCATCACCTTTAGCATCTGCAAGGGAACCCTTAGTACCCTTTACTCTTATGAGATCACCAAATGTAAGAACACAGGTATTTTCCATGAGCGAAAGCTCAATAAGCCTGTCTATTACAGCTGTAACTGTTACGCAGACAGGACAACCAGGTCCTGATATGAGCTTTATCTTGTCAGATAAAAGTGACGGGATACCATTTTCAGAAATTGCAGCTGTATGGGTACCACAAACCTCCATCAAACGGATTTCAGGACCATCATAGTTTTTTAGTTCGTTTATAATATTGTCCAGATACTTGTTATCCATAAATTATGCAAGATCCTCGATTTCTTTATAGAGCTCTTCCATTTCATTTGCCATATCCTCATCCATGGTCTGGATGATACAGCCTGCATGAACAAGGACCTTGTCGCCGACTTTTACATTAACAAGTCCCGCCTCTGCATTTACGATATTACCGCTAAAATCAACGGTAGCTTTTGTTCCATCAAGTTTTATTACTGTTCCTGGTATTGCAACGCACATATTATTATTCCTTTTCATACATTAGGCCGTAGTAACCCTGTCCAAGTGAAATACCGCCATCTCCAAGAGGCACTTTCTGATTCCAGAAAACCTCAAAATCCTGCTCCGTAAGAGCTACAATGCTCTTTGTCAGAATTAGTCTGTTGTTAAATACACCGCCAGAGAGGCAGACGTTATTTTCGCCATTTTCTTCTCTTATGATCATGCAACATCTGACTATCATATCAACTATTGCCATATGAAAGCCATAAGATATTGCAATTATGTCATATTTACCAGTAGCCTGGCATTTAATCATATCTGAAAAGAGCTTTGTCTGGTCCGGTATGATTCCCTTTTCGGATATTGTAATATCAAATTTAAGATCCGGGTAGTGACTTTCCAGGTTACCTTCTTCAAATTTGGATGCTATCTTTTCAAGGTTTATTGCACATTCGCCCTCATAGGAATTGTAATCCCCTAAGTCAAGAAGCGATGATACCGCATCGAAAAGCCTTCCCATGCTTGAAGAGTAAAAACATAATTCTTTATTATTAAGAGCAGCAGATAAAATAGCATCATTACCGGATTTTTCAGTACAATTACTATCTAAAAGGCCTGCTTTGATAGCCATATTCTCATAGCATTTTCTTGTCTGAAGCGCATTTTTTGAAGCGTTATCGCCGCCAACCATATTGATGTAAGATAAGTGGCCCATTCTTGTCATTTTAAGGCCATTGCAATACAAAAACTCTCCGCCCCAAATTGCACCATCAGCACCGTACCCAGTTCCGTCAAAGGAAACACCAATGGCACTTTCCAGGTTGTTTTCAGCCATGACACTGTAGGTATGGGCAAAATGATGCTGAAGTTCAACCAGCTTAATGCCCTTTTTAACAGCTTCTTCTCTGGCAATTCTTACAGAATTATATAAGGGATGCATGTCACAAACAAAAATATTTGGGTTTTGCTTAAATATATCAAAGTACTGCTGAAGTAGAGTTTTATAGTTTTTTTGGCAGCCATAGTCCTCAAGATCGCCGATTTGCTGACTTAATAGTATCTTATCATTGTGGCCTATAGAAAAGGTGCTCTTTAAATCTCCGCCAAAAGCAAGAACTACGTTGTTTTTATGGAGCTTTTCGCATCTGTCATCCAAAAGAACCGGAAGCGGTGCATACCCTCTGCTTCTTCTTATGAACTGGCTGGTACTTCCAAAAGTGTCTGATATAACAAATGCCACAGAGTCATCCATTGGCATATTTATCTCAAGATCATGATACAAGCATCCATCTACGGAAGTCTTTTCACCATCTGACAGGTCAAAAAATGTATTCATAAACTCATCGTCGTTTATGATTATGGGCTCATCCGATGAATTGGCACTTGTAACAATAAGCGGACCAACTTCTTTTGTTAAAACGCAGTGTATTCCTGCTGATGGTAAAAATGCACCTATATAATCGCTGCCTCTTACCACCTCATCATCAAAATCATGTTTCTTTTTTAAAAGAACTATGGGTCTTGCAGAGGATCTTAGAAGATCCTTTTCCTTTTCCGAAACAAAGGCATATTCTGACACTACGCTCTCATCATAGAACATGATTGCGAAGGGTTTATTTTCTCTATGCTTTAATGCTCTTAGTCTTATGGCATTTTCTCTTGTGGGTTTGCAGACAAGCTGATATCCGGCAACACCTTTAAGACCTATTACTCCGCCTTCTTTAAGGATATTTTCTGCTATTTCTGTTGCTTGTCCATTCTCTGCACTAAGTCTAACATTTTCATGTTTATAAAGTAGACAGATCTTAGGTCCACAGTCATTGCAGGAAAGCCCCTGAGCAAATCTCCTTCGTCCAATTTTGTATTCATTATCACATTTACTGCAGGTTTTAAATCTGCCAATGGTCGTATTATGCCTGTCATATGGCAGCGAATTCAAAATACTTATCCTTGGGCCACATACTGCGCAGCTGTTAAGGTAATATCTTTTTCTCCTATCTGTACCTTCAAATATTTCCTTTATACAGTCATCACATATTCCGATGTCAGGTAAAAAAACAGGAATATCAGATGAAAGGTCAAGATCTGTACTATCAATTATTCTAAATGAAGATTCATGGCCTTTTAGCTCATCAGGTATCTCATCGAGGTCCCTAATCCTAACATCCAGAATAAATGAACCTGCAGGGGAATCTGTTTTAATAAACGAAACTAAAGCCTTAAGTTTATCTTCCGGACCAATTGCCAGGATCAAAACTGCGGCTCCAATGTTCTTTACAAAACCTGAAATATTCAGTTCTTCTGCTTTATAAGCAATAAAGGGGCGATAACCAACACCCTGTACCGCCCCTTTAACCAATATTTCTTTTATCATTCTTTGTTCTGATCCTGAGTTGCCTGCGCAGGTGCTGCAGGTGCCTTTTCTGGTGCTGCAGTTGCAGGTGCAGGTGCGCCTGCTGCGTTTGCTGCCGCTGCCTTGGCAGCTGCTGCGGCTGCTGCACGCTCTTTTGCAGCCTTCATAAGAGCTTCCTGAGCAGCTATAGCCTTTTCTGACTGCTTAAAGGTCTTAGTTAACTTTTCAGTGCCAGGTTCCTGGAATCTAAGCCCCATGGAAAGTGATTTCTTAGGGCAGTTATCAACACAGCATCTGCACTGAATACAGCTCATAGGCCTGATTGACCAAGTCTTTTCGTTTTTATCAACTGTAATTGCATGTGTAGGACATTTAATTGAACACAGACCACATAAAATACAAAGATCCATATCATTTTCAACATGTCCTCTTGTGCCAACAGGATATTCCTTCTCAGCCTTTCTAGTCTTAGGCTTGGACACAAGATTATGTAATACAGTTTTATTAAAGTTTATTAAAGCCATCTTATACTCCTTCTCATCCTACCATCTACTAGTTATCTCTCAGTACAGCTGATACATGGGTCAATTGTAAGTACAAGAATTGGCACATCAGCAAGGTCACAACCTTTAAGAGTTTCAACGAGACCAGAAAGATTTGCAAATGTGGGAGTGCGGACTCTCATTCTATCTATAAACTTGCTTCCGTTAGCCTTTACGTAGTAAATTGCTTCACCACGAGGCTGCTCTATTCTCATGACATATTCGCCATTTGGCATTCCCTTTACAGGAACATCAATGTCACCAGCAGGCATCTTGTCAATGCACTGACGGATAATATCAAAGGCCTGGAAAATCTCTTTTATACGACACTCAGTTCTTGCATATGAATCACCTTCAGTGCTGATGATAGGCTCAAAATCCACATCTCCATATGCACAGTATCCAGTAGTACGGATATCTCTTGCTATTCCGCTGGCACGAAGGAATGGTCCAGCGCATCCAAGAGCATCAGCCTGCTCTGGTGTAAGAACACCAACGCCGCGAAGTCTGGTCTGAACAGCCATATCATTAAGGAATGGCTTAGCGATTGTGTTTAGCTGCTCTTCCATCTTGTTAATTCTCTGATAGAAGTCCTTGAGCATCTCATCTGATACATCTCTTCTGATGCCGCCGACTTTCATTACTGAAAAGATAACTCGGCCACCTGTAGATGCTTCAAACATATCAAGAGCTTCTTCACGAAGTCTCCAGCACTCCATATAAAGGCTCTCAAAACCGAAAGCATCAGCTAAAAGTCCAAGCCAGAGGAGGTGAGAATGTACTCTTGAAAGTTCTGACCAGATTGTACGAAGGTACTTAGCTCTTGAAGGTACATCAATGTCCATGATGTGCTCAACAGCCTCAGAATATCCAAGGCCATGGCCAAGTGAGCAGATTCCGCAGATTCGCTCTGCTACATATACCATTTCATTAAAGTCTTTTTTATCTACCAGCTTCTCAAGACCTCTGTGGATAAAGCCGATTGATGGAATTGCTTCTACAACCTTCTCATCCTCCATTACAAGGTCAAGGTGGATTGGTTCTGGAAGAACCGGATGCTGGGGTCCAAATGGAATTACACTTCTTGTTGACATTTCTTCCCTCCGATTATTTAAATGGTGTCTCTATTGCGGTTCTATAGAGCTTACCTTCATAGTCAATATTGATCATCTTGATCTGTACACCAAACAGATCATGCATCTCGTTCTCATATATAAAAGCACATGGATAAATGCTTGTGATACTTGAGATTTCCTGGTCTTCAGGAAGTGTCATCTTAAGATTTTTCATCTCCAGATCTTTACCAAAAGTATAGATAAGCTCGTAAGCATCTGGAACTCTTGTAGCGCACTGCTGAATAAGATGATAACCAGCAAATTTAAGCTTCTGAGACTCATCAATGATGCTCTCAGGATTTACATTTATAAATTCTGTATTCATTATGCATTATCCCCTTTCTCAGCAACAGGAGCTGCAGGTGCTGCTGCAGGCTTTGGTGCAGCTGCTGCATTTACTGCGGGTTTAGCTGCAGGTGCTGCAGGTTTTGCAGAAGCTTTGATCTTCTCTTCTGCCTGCTGGCGAAGAGCTTCTTCTGTAAGGACAGCATCATACTGGTTGCTAGGATCATAGTCGTCAGCAGTCATATGAATAGCCATCTTGCTGTAATCAACTGAGCAGTAGCCCTGCTTAAGTGATTCTTTAAGTTTCTTTCTCTTTTCTTCAAGAAGTCCAACAGCCTTAACAACGCCTTCAATAAGCGCTTCAGGTCTTACTGCACATCCTGGTACATATACGTCAACAGGAACTACCTTATCAGCGCCACCTAAAATGTTGTAGCAGTCCTTAAAGATTCCTCCGTCGCAGGCGCAAATACCGCATGCAACTACTACCTTAGGATCTGGCATCATATTGTAGAGCTGTCTTACTACAGGAGCAGTCTGAGCATTAATACCGCCTGTAAGGAGCAGAACATCTGCATGTTTTGGATTACCAGTGTTGATAATTCCAAATCTCTCCACATCATACATTGGAGTCATAGTTGCAAGAACTTCTATATCACAGCCATTACAGCTGGATCCATCATAATGTAACACCCATGGTGATTTAGCTATATTCATTGATTTATATCCCTTTCGTTTTACTTAAGTACATTAAGAATCAAAAGATTTGTTCCCGCAAATACAAGGATTACAGCCCATGTTACCTTGAGCATTGTAATATATTTAACTCGTGGGAATATATTATCAATAAGTGTCTCAATGAAGAATACAACAATAATGGCGATTATAGCCCATACTCTGCTGATAGGGTTGGCTGTAATAAAGAACATTCCAACGATACCCATCATAAGTATTGTGTCATACCACTCAGCGATCTCAACAAAAGCAAGATTGCTACCTGAAAGATCTGTCGTAAGACCTTTTACCATCTCCTGGTGCATATGGTGAGAAGTACTAAGGTCAAATGGTGACTTACGAAGCTTGATTATAAGTATAAACACAAATCCGATAAAGAAGCCAGGAAGCTGGATGATTGCAGGTGCTTCAGCCTTTACAAGGTCTGAAACCATAAAACTTCCCTGGGCATAGTAAAATCCTATTGCAACAAGAAGTGTCATAGGCTCATAGCACATCATCTGAAGAAGCTCTCTCTGTGCGCCCATGATACTGTAAGGTCCATTGGTTGAAAAAGCAGCCATGACCATAAGTACTTCTGACATTGAAAGCGCAAAGAATACAAGAAGCATATCTCCGCCGCCAAAGAACAAACATCCTGTAAATACTGTCATGATAAGGTATCCTGTTACAAAAAGGATCTGGATACTGTTAACAACAGTGGTCTGTTTATGAAGGAGCTTGTTTACATCATAAAATGGCTGAATGATCGGAGGACCCTGTCTTCCTTGCATACGAGCTGCAAAGAGTCTGTCAGTTCCTGATAATAATCCGCCAAGAAGCGGTGCTAATATCAAATAAAGTAAAGCTTTAATAATAAATCCGTATTCCATCAGATAGCACCTCCTACTACTACGATAAGCATTACTGCCACAAGTACAGCTGCTACCCAAATGCAAGGGTTCAA
>NZ_JAGAYD010000100.1 GCF_017940685.1 Butyrivibrio sp.
GAAGAAAGCTCTTTTGGATACACGAAGGGAACTGGAATGCTTCTATGAAAATTCTTAAGCTTTTACATGGGTCATATTATTTTATGCGTTTTTAATACTTATTTAATATCCGTCAGATATCCCCTTCGTATAAAATTAATGATGTTTGGATCACTAATTTTATGAAGGGGATTTTTATTTATGGATGATAAGGGATATGTAAGCTCAATGCTCACAATTAACTTTGCACTTACAGAGGCAGGCGATGCAATAAGAGCAAAGGAGACAGATACGGATAAGAGTAAAAGATACGACTTCTGCAGGGAAATTGCAGGAGATGACAAGGCTATAGATCCAGCTCTTTTGGGAATACTAAGGTCTGTATATTATCTTCTTAAGGAAAAAGGCTTAGAGCCCGGTGACTATGTGGGCGAGATCAAGAACCTCGTGCCCAAGGCAGAGTACAACAGCATGAAGATCAATGAGGTCAAGGTTTCTTATGGCATCAACAGAGCCATGCGTATGAACGGTGTTTGCACTTTCATGGACAAGTACCAACTGTTTGATGATGACCTTAGAAAAAAGATCAAGAACACCTCTGTGAAAAATGCAGTGAAGGCAGTCAGCAAAAAAAGGGAAGCATTGAGGGAGCTTGCGGACTTTGAGAATAACTATGTCAAATTGAAAGAAGGCTTTGATAAAGCGGATTCACCATTCCTTCTTGTTAAGCATTATTTTGAGATCCTTCAGAAGAACAAGACCAAGGTTAAGGCTGGCAAAAAGATCGATCTTGGAAACGGAGAATTTTTTCAGCAGAAGACCATCGGTGGAAAGTCCTACAGGGTTGTCAAGAATGCTGACAACACAATATCTGTTGCAGATGAAGACGGAAAAGCAGCCAGCGATAAAGAACAGAAGGCAGTTGAGGAAGCGCTTGCTGTCAACAAGCTTGGAAAAGCTGAGAGCCTGAAGAAGACAACCACAAAGAAAACTGAGAAGACCGAGAAGACCAAGAAGACTATAACTAAGGCAGATAAGGTCGAGAAGAAAGAAGAGAAGAAGGTCGAGAAGAAAGAAGATAAGAAAGAAGAGAAGAAGGTCGGAAAGAAGGAAGATAAGAAAGAAGAAAAGAAGGTAGAGAATAAAGAGCCCGAGCAGTATGCCAAGAATGCCGTTAAGGTTGACTCTCTGGTGAAGAATGCCATTAAGGGCGACTCGACTGAGAGGTACGAGAAGAATGCTGTTAAGGGTGACTCTCTGGTGAAGAATGCCATTAAGAGCGATTCTCTTGAGAGGTACGAGAAGAATGCCATTAAGGGCGACTCCATGATGACTACGCTCCTTAAGGGCGATGTGACTACAAAGGAGCAGGAAGAGCCAGAATCTCACTTCACTCCTGAATATATCAGGAAGAAGCTGGAAGACCTCCGGAATGTTTTCGTAACTCAGTGTACCAAGAGCACAAGTACATTCAAGAAAGCAGCGAAGAACTCCAAGTTCCAGCCAAACAGCGAAGCCTGGAATAAGTTCTTTGAAAATGACGGTGGTACTGAGTACAGGGAAATGGCTGCTGCAATGAATAAGTGCATCAGACTCCTTGGAAGTCCTGTTGATGATAAGTGGAACGAAAACATCAAAGATGCTTTTGCTGAGCTTAAGAAAACTGCCAATCATTACAGAGAAACTCACAAGAGTGTTCTTAGCGTTATCGGAATATCCAGCCATGTCACCAAGGTCGGTGATAAGAGGATGGAGACTGCCTTGAGACTTATTCGCGAGGCGTCCGTATACGAAGATATGATGGGCGGATACATTGAAAATGGCGGAAAAGATGTAAAGCTCGTTGAGAAGACTGAAGAAGAAAAAGAGACAAAAGTCCTGGACGACGCAATGAATGAAAGAGAAGCTTATGTAAAAACTCTGCTTGAAGAAAAGCTCGATTACTCAGCTTCAACCAAACAGCTTATCATTGCCTGTGC
>NZ_JAGAYD010000101.1 GCF_017940685.1 Butyrivibrio sp.
ATTCCCAAAGGTAAGCCAATGGGATAGAGGCATAGTGGACATGCCCTGTTCTGCAGGATGCATAGAGCATCCTACAGGTTCATGCCGCCATGCGGCATAACAGAAACCCTTTCCGACGTGGAGTCGGTGAGGGTAGTTCATTTTTGGAAGTAAGTGTATACTAGAGGAAAAGTTCTGCTTCCGCAAAAGAAATATGGGCGGAAGAATTGTTGGGAGGCTAAATGGCAACAAAGATAAAATCAGTTTTTTTCTGTCAGGAGTGCGGATATGAGTCATCAAAGTGGATGGGGCAGTGCCCGGGCTGCAGGCAGTGGAATACATTTGTGGAGGAGACAGTAAAGCCCAAGGCTGCGGCTGCAAAGGGCGTTGGCGCAGTTACCTCTGGCGGAGAAGCTCAGAGTCCCAAGAACCTTTCCGAGATCGTCTTAAACGATGAGGAGAGATACGATACCCACATTGGTGAGCTTAACAGAGTGCTGGGCGGCGGCCTTGTTAAAGGCTCTCTTATTTTAGTGGGCGGCGATCCAGGTATAGGCAAATCCACAATTCTTTTGCAGGTTGCAGGAAATATTTCAGGGGACAAAAGAGATGTTCTATACATTTCAGGTGAGGAATCCCTTCAGCAGATCAAGCTACGGGCTAACAGGATCGGCGGCTTTAACGAACAGCTAAAGTTCATGTGCGAGACCAATCTTTCAAATATTGAGGAGACAATTTCAAGATTTAAACCTCAGGTTGTCATAATGGATTCTATTCAGACCATGTACAATGAGTCTGTTTCTTCAGCGCCAGGAAGTGTTTCCCAGGTAAGGGAATCAACGTCGGTGCTGCTTCGCATTGCAAAGAGCATGAATATTTCCATATTTATCGTGGGACATGTGACTAAGGAAGGCCAGGTGGCTGGCCCCAGAGTTCTTGAGCACATGGTAGATACTGTTCTTTATTTTGAGGGAGACAGGCATGCCTCCTACAGGATACTAAGGGCTGTTAAGAACAGGTTTGGCTCAACTAACGAGATTGGAGTGTTTGAGATGCAGGAAAAGGGCCTTGTGGAGGTTACCAACCCTTCAGAGTTTATGCTGGACGGAAGGCCTGAAGGCGCCAGCGGATCTATCGTTACCTGCTCAGTTGAGGGAACAAGGCCTATTCTTATTGAAGTTCAGGCCCTGGTCACAAGAACAAACTTTGGATTCCCAAGGCGTCAGGCAAATGGAACAGATTATAACAGAGTAAATCTCCTTATGGCTGTTCTTGAAAAGAGAATCGGGCTTCAAATGAGTGATTTCGACGCCTACGTAAATCTGGCAGGAGGCATGAAGGTTGCTGAGCCATCCCTTGATCTTGGAATTTGTCTTGCTCTTGTCTCCAGCTTTAAAAACAAGCCAATAAGTGATGATGTGATAGCTTTTGGGGAAGTGGGACTGTCCGGAGAAGTAAGAAGCGTAAGTATGGGCGAATCCAGAGTTTCTGAAGCTAAAAAGCTTGGCTTTAAGACCTGTATCGTTCCCAAGGCTCTTGAGAGCAAGCTAAAAAAGACTTTCAAAGACATCGAGATCATCGGAGTCAGCTCTGTAGCTGATGCCATGAAAATTCTGTGAAATGACAAATTTATAACCAAATATGATTGTGATTATGATTGGTTTTTTGGTATGATGGACTAGTGTGTTAAAGTGCAGGTTATTTGAGGGAATATGATGGTCAGTGTAAAAAGAGCTATAGCGCTCCTTTTGATGACAATTTTAATAATGACGAATGCAACCATCGCCTATGCTGGGGAAGCGGATGGAACTGACATCCAGGTAGAGTCCAGGGAAGGCAAAGAGGAAACTCTTGAAAAGAAGAAAGAAGAGGAACCTGTTGCTGAAACAAATCAGGTAAATGATGGTACTGTTACTACAGACGAGGCTACAACGGGGGATACATC
>NZ_JAGAYD010000102.1 GCF_017940685.1 Butyrivibrio sp.
ACCAAAAGCTTCGCCCTCTGCCTTAGAAAGTGTGCTCATCTCTCCGATGTCTGCACCTGCAACAAAAGACTTCTCACCAGCACCTGTAAGAACAACAGCTCTTACAACTTCAAGGTCAAGACCTGAAAAAGCTGCATCCAGGTCATCAAGAACCTGAGAATTTAAAGCATTTAATGCTTCAGGTCTGTTGATGGTGATCACTGCGATCTTATCTTTTACTTCGCAATTAACAAAACCCATTTTGAAATTCCTCCTTAAATGATTATATTTCATCCGTGATAACCGCATGGCTCCACTGCGTTCTCGCCATGCTACGGACATTCGGAATCCGGCCTATCGGCCTACTTCCTCATATCCGTTAGGTCTTCAAGCTAAAGCAGCCTGTTTTGTGCAAGCACAACAGACTGCTTCAGTTTGAATCCCTTTATCACTCATACTTTTCAACAATAGTAGCGCATCCCATTCCGCCACCGATGCAAAGAGTTGCAAGACCCTTCTTGGCATTGTCTCTCTTGGCCATCTCATGAAGCAGTGTAACAAGAATACGGCATCCTGATGCTCCTACAGGGTGTCCAAGTGCGATAGCACCACCGTTTACGTTAACTTTGCTCATATCAAAGCCAAGGTCCTTGGCAACAGCTACAGACTGAGCTGCAAATGCCTCGTTAGCCTCAATAAGATCGATGTCCTTAAGATCAAGACCAGTTTTGCCGAGTACTTTTCTTGTAGCAGCTACAGGACCAATTCCCATAACCTCAGGCTCTACACCTGCAAGAGCTCCACCTACCCATGTAGCCATAGGCTTGATGCCAAGCTCTTTAGCTTTCTCTTCGCTCATTACAACGATTGCTGCAGCACCATCATTGATACCTGAAGCATTACCAGCTGTAACAAGTCCACCCTCTTTACCAGAGCAGCATTTAAGCTTTGAAAGAGTCTCAACTGTTGTGCCGGGTCTAGGGCCCTCATCAACCTTGAACTCTACCATTTCCTTCTTAACCTTTACAGGAACAGGAACGATCTCGTCGTTGAATCTGCCCTCTGCCATAGCCTTCTCGCACTTCTGCTGAGAGTTAGCTGAGAACTCATCAAGTTCCTGTCTTGTAAGGCCCCATCTATCGCAGATATTCTCTGCTGTGATCATCATGTGATAGTGATTGAATGCATCTGTAAGAGCGTCGTTTACCATGGTATCTACAACTGTTCCGTTGTTCATACGATATCCGAAACGCGCATTAGGAAGTGCGTAAGGAGCCATTGACATGTTCTCCATACCACCAGCTACGACTATATCAGCCTCGCCAGCCTTGATAAGGTCAGCTGCCATATTGACACAGTTAAGACCAGAGCCGCAAACTACGTTGATTGTAACTGCAGGGATCTCATTAGGAATACCTGCCTTGATTGATGCCTGTCTTGCTACGTTCTGTCCAAGACCAGCCTGGATTACGCACCCCATAAGGACTTCATCAACCTGTTCTGGCTTAACGCCTGCACGATTAAGTGCTTCCTTGATAACAATTGAGCCAAGCTCTGCAGCTGGAGTGTTTGAAAGTGCTCCACCCATTTTGCCGATGGCAGTTCTTACTGCACCAGCTAAAACTACTTTCTGTGCCATATTGTATTACCTCCATTTTGTTGGGCCATCGCCCATCTTTTCTTGTGAAAACCTCTCCTCATTCTGATTGATAAATTTTTATCAGAACAGATTTATTGTAGCACAGCACTTAGTCAAATGCAACAAAAATAGCTCCCCATGGGGAGCTATTTTATAAAATATCTATAAATTGATAAATTGTTAACCAACTTACACTTCAGGTTCAATAAGACCGTATGTGTTTCCCTTTCTCTTGTAAACTACATTGACCTGATCTGTCTCTGCATTTACAAATACAAAGAAGTTGTGACCAAGAAGTTCCATCTGAACACATGCATCCTCAGCATACATAGGCTTTGGATCAAACTTCTTCATACGTTCGATGCGGATGTCCTCATCGTCCATATAATCAGATTCAATGTACTCTTTCTTGAAGTTGCTGGCCTCTGCCTGCTGCTTGTCAACCAGCTTGCTCTTATACTTCTTGAGCTGTCTCTCTATAACCTCTTCAACCAGGTCGATAGAAACATACATGTCATTGCTAACCTGCTCTGCTCTGATGATCTTGCCCTTAACAGGTATTGTAACCTCGATCTTGTGTCTCTCCTTTTCTACATTGAGTGTTACCTCGGCATTTGTATCAGGGGTAAAGTACTTCTCAAGCTTACCGATCTTGTCTTCTACAGCTGCCTTAAGTCCGGGTGTTACATCAATATTCTTGCCTACGATAGTAAATTTCATGCAATCATCCCCTTTACTGCGTCTATGAAAGACGTTTATGTTTGAGATAATTATAACATTTAAAAGGGGCTATTAGAGAAAATGAATTACTTTCTTTTCCCTCAATAACACTTTTTGTTAAAAGTGCACAAAAAATATCTATTGCTTTCTATTGTGCAAAACCCACTTTTTATCCACATTTTTGTGGACAATGTGGATAACTTCGTGTATAAGTCGAAAAATAGCCATTTTTATTTCGAGGATTGTGGATAACTTTTTTTAAAAAAAGTAAACGTTTACTGTTGACTTTCAGATTTATGTGCATAAGGGAGAAATGTGCGCGTCGTCATAAAAAAACAGACCCGGAATGCTTGCATTCCGAGTCTGCACGTCTCAACTTGGCTTTAGAATATCCTTCGTACCGCCAGTACTGTACGGTAGTTGGCATCTGAAATCTTGATACCAGTCTTAGCTGTAGATGCATGTACAATCTGTCCGTTACCAATGTAGATAGCTACGTGACCAGAGTAGCAAACAATGTCACCAGGCTGTGCATTGGCAAGTCCGTCAACTGCTGCACCGACACTTCTGTCTGCACCAGATGAATGTGGAAGACTTACACCAAAGTTTGAATAAACGCTCATTACGAATCCTGAGCAGTCAGCACCATTTGTAAGTGATGTACCACCATATACATATGGGTTGCCAACGAACTGCTGAGCAAACTGTGAAACAGCGCTACCAATTGAACTTGTAGCTGTTGTGTAAGAGCTTGCTGAGTTATAGCTTGAAGATCCTGAGCTGGAGCTCTTTGTTGAAGTACTAGCCTTAGCAGCCTTAGTAGCAGCTTCTCTTGCAGCCTTTTCTTTTGCAAGACGTGCTTCCTCTTCTGCCTTGGACTCAGCCTTAACGAACTCAGTTGAAAGTGTTATGTAGTCAAGTGATACATAACCATCACCTTCCTCGATACTAACCTTAACCCATCCGTCAAGCTCTTCCTCAACTACCAGCTGATCCTCTATAGGTACGAGACCAAGAACCTCATCCTCAAGGCTTGGGCCTCCTCTAACTTTAAGAGTTGTAGTAGTAACTGTAGCGATCCTTGTTCCAACTTCCTTGGCAAGATCAACAGCGTCATCACCGGTTACGCAGTACTCTGCCTTAACATAGCCTTCAACGGAACCAGACTTGATCTTGTACCAGCCGTTGTCCTCTTCAACGAAAGTACCAACAGACTTGTCGTACAGCTTACCAATGATCTCACCGTCCTCCTCACTGGGAAGATCTCTTACGTTGACGTAATCGTGAACCTTGGCAATAACTAATGTCTTAAAGAGTTCCTCCTCTGAGTCCTCCTCTACCTCCTTGGCTATATCTGAGTTCTTGATGATAGCACCGGTAGCGCTCTGGATATCAGAAAGGATACTGTCTGTAATAGTTGAAGCAAGTGGTGTTACATTGGTAACTGTCTCATCTGAATCTGCAGCCTCTGCTGTAGACTTGCTGATGTTTGAAGAAGCATCTTCTGACTCAGCCTTCTCAGTCTCAACAGTCTCCTGAAGTCCTGAGAGAGATACCTGGTTGTTACCAAGAGCATAAGTGAAACCTGCCTGTGGCAGTACGCTTGTTACTTTATTAGTTGAAGCATATGCGACTATATCTAAGTTTGTGAATGTCATTGCAGCTACCATAGATAATGCAGTAAGCTGCAGAAATGGCTTTTTCAAAACCGACCTCCAAATTGTTACGAATTTGTTACATCTTTTAAAAATATACGCCACAAATGCCTTTTTGTCAACATGAATATACTTATTTCTCTTTTCCAACCATGAAATCTTGTATAGAAGTTACCGCATTTGCGCCATCTGCCACTGCTGTAACTATCTGTCTTAAGCGCTTTTTCCTTGAGTCGCCCGCTACAAATACGCCAGGTACTGAGGTCTGGCCATCTTCACCTGCGATCACATAACCACCTTCGTCACAATTTACAAAGCTTGCAAAAAGATCTGTTGAAGGGTGGATTCCGATGGCAACGAAAATACCATCTACATTAAGATCGCTCTCTTCATTTTTCTTAACGTTTTCTATTCTGAGGGCCTTTACCTTATCTTCACCCTTGATCTCTCTTACCACGCTGTCCCAGATAACTTCTACATTAGGCAGTGAAAAGAGCTCATCCTGAAGAACCTTTGTTGCTCTAAGCTCATCTCTTCTGTGGATGAGGTAAACCTTCTCGCAGAATCTTGCAAGGAAAATAGCATCCTCAACAGCAACATCTCCACCGCCGTTTACTGCTGTAACCTTGCCCTTGTAGAAAGCACCGTCACAGGTTGCGCAATAGGAAACTCCCTTTCCGATATACTCCTCTTCACCTGGAATTCCAAGCTTGGAGTGGTGAGCACCTGTAGCAAGAAGGATTGTGTGTGTGTCATACTCGCCGCTGTCTGTAACAACTGTAAATACAGGAGCCTTGGTATCTGTGCCCTCTTCCTTACATTTAATAGAAGTAACTGTGCCATCAGCAAATTCTGCACCAAGCTTATCAGCGTGTTCTCTGAACTTCATGGCGAGATCAAATCCGTTTACACCTGGAATTCCAAGGTAGTTATCAACTTCGTAGGTGTCGATGATCTGACCACCGCTAACTGGATTTTTCTCTATAACAAGCATATTGAGACCTGCACGTTTAGCATAAACAGCTGCTGAAAGACCTGCAGGACCTGAACCAATGATAATAAGATCGTACATAATGTATTCCTCCTGTTTCATTTTTATATTAGATTGTGTGCAATTAAATAGTATCACATATTTGTATTTTGTAAAGAACTTTTTTTAATTTTGTTAAATCCAGCCACCATCAAAGGTTATCACCTGCCCTGTAAGATAAGATGGGCTCTCGCTTACCCTCAGTACCAGGTCCGCAACTTCAAGAGGATCTCCCATCCTGCCGGCAGGGATCTCTTCCTCAAGCTCATCAAGGTCCTCCCGGGTCAGATGCTTCCTGTTCATATCAGTATCGATAACTCCGCAGGCAATGGCATTGACCTGAATGTTACTTGGCGCAAGCTCCTTTGCCAGGGCTTTTGTAAAAGAGTTGACTCCGCCCTTTGAAGCTGAATATGCTACCTCACAGGATGCTCCAACATTCCCCCAGACCGAGGAGATATTGATGATCCTGCCACTTTGTCTTTTCACCATTGCTGGCACAAAGAGCCTGCAGGTATAAAAGACGCTGTTTAAGTTACTGGATATCACCCTATCCCAGTCCGCAGGTTCCATGTCTGTCAAAAGACCTATCCATGCAATACCCGCGTTATTAATAAGAATGTCGATATCTCCCACCTTCTCAGATAGCTCTTTTACCTTATTATAGTCAGACATGTCGCAGGAAAATATGCTGCAGGAAATACCGAATTCCTCTTCAAGCTCCCGCCTAAGGTCACCCAGCATCTCAATATTGTCTTTACATGTCAGGAACAGCTCATCGCCCTCTCTGGCAAAAGACATTGCGATAGCCCTGCCAATGCCACGGCTTGCTCCTGTGATGAGTACTTTTCTTTTCATAATAAACTCCAATAAATATAGAAAAAGCGTCAGGAAAATTATACCTAAAAAAAGCCGGAGGCAAAAGCCCCCGGCCCACAACTTTCCTTATCATTCTGGCTGCGAACAGTGCCTTAATGCTTCCAGCACCGTCTCTTCAACGAAGGGCTTTGAGACAAACTCAGCTGCGCCAAGCTTGACCGCCTCCATCATCTTGTCCTTCTGACCTGCTGCGGTGATCATAATGACCTTGGCCTCAGGGTTTTCTCTTTTTATCTGGCGAAGGGCCTCAATGCCGTCCATTTCAGGCATAGTAATGTCCATGGTGACAATGTCAGGCTGGAACTTTACATAGTAAGCCACGCCTTCCTTGCCGTTAATAGCTTCTCCCACAACCTTATATCCCGCTCTGTCCAAAATATCTTTTAAGATTCTGCGTGATGTTCTTGAATCATCTACTACAAGTACGCTGCTACTCATCTCTTGTCCTCCATTAACCTAATGCAAAGTCTTTGGATACAGCAATCATATATTTGATCTCGCCGCCGCGAATGTAGACTGGCAAAACGATCATTTCTTCGCTGGTAGCTTTCTCAAAATTCACAGAGAAATTAGGTGGCTCAAGTTCTATCCTGAGATCTGACTGGCTCTGCTCTGTGGCGTAGAGGCCATTGATACAGTTGATCAGTTCGCAAACTGCATCAAGAGCATCCTCCTTGGTCTCAATGAATTCCTCCTTGGTGTAGGCAATGGCCATCTTCCGGACATCTTCGTACCTTCCAGAGATTGCCACCACTGCGCTTACGTCGCCGTGGAACTTCTGATAGCCAAGGACCTCTTCCTTAAGCACCGTGGCAGTATAAGCTTTTCCAATATATAAGTGATTGTCCACAAGGCGGTACATGTTCTTGACGCCCATGGCGAACATGCCCTTATAAAGCGGATCTTCGGTATCTACGAATACAGGTACAGCCTGGGTTACGTCTCCTGTCTTAAGAGCAGCCATATCGCTCTCAGTAAAACCGTGAAGGCTCTGATACTTGCCTTCAGCTTCCTCAAGCTGCTGCATGGTCAAAAATCCCAGGTCCACAACTGCCTGGAGAAATGCAAGATATGTATTGCCCTGAAGCTCCAAAAGCCTTGACACCTGGGCCTCAGAAAGATACCCTCTGTCGATCGCAATGTCACCAAATCGCATATCCATGGAAGCCTGCAGCATGTTCACCTGTTCAGCCTGTGCAATGCTCATGAGTTTTTCAGCCACAGCTATAACGCCGAGCTTGGCACGGCTTGCATCCTGTACCTTATAAACTTCGGAAAGCTGGTGCTTTGTCAAAAGTCCCTGCTCCGCAAGATAACTTCCCATCAATCGATCTAACATATATCTCTTGCTCCTTCACGTTCCATGAACTACGGGTAAAAGATAAATAGAGTACACTTCAATTTTAGACTAAATTACGTACACAAACAAGAGGCAGTAAAAGGGGCCGATTTTCATGACACGGGGACGGTTCTGTTGTCAGCTCCGGGCGGTGAGGCGGCGGAGCTGACAACAGAACCGTCCCCGTGTCATGAAAACCGGCCCCAGTGGCATCCTTAGCTCTTTTTGTTCTTCAGGGCCTCAGCCTGCTGCGCTGCAACCTCAATTGCCATCATCTGCTGGCCGGTCATGATAACTCTGTGGCCGTCAGGATTAAAGACTACTCCGTCCCGCTCACCAATAAAACGGATGATGTCGGCGAAACGGAATACTCCTGCGTTCCACTCTTTTCCCTTGTTAACCTTGGCAAATTCAAAGCCGTCGGTGTAGACAGGGAGGAACTGCTTGTCGTCTGGAGTTTTGATTATAAGGAACTCGATCTTGGAGTCCTTGTCGATCTTGATCCTGCCATCCTCAAGGACCTCTGCTGGTCCCTCGTGCTTCATTGGCACGATGAAGTGTCCGGCTCTCATGAGGCTGAACATCCTCATTTCCTTGGCCTTAACAACCTCTTCTCTCTTCTCGTAGGATACCGGCCATTTCTTTTCCGCTATGCAGTCCAGCATTGCGAAGTTAAGGGCTGGATTTGAAGGCATCTTGTGCTTGTCCTGACCCCAGTCGCCTGGAGCTGCCACGATCTCATTTCTCTTAAACCTTGCTCTGTAGGCACCGTTGTCAACAATAAGGTTCTCGATTCCCACATAATACAGGAAATCAAAGAATCCGATCTTGTTTGGATTTTCCTTATCCTCAACAAGGCACTGTCTTACAGTGAGCTTTCTATACTGCTTGACGAAAAGAGCTGCTGCCTCCTCAGCCATGTCCTTGTCAAAATAAACGCATGCAAAACCGTGATCAATAAATGGATATCCGGTGTTCATATCGTAGAGAACCTGCAGGTACTCTGCGTTTCTTACTCTGTCTAAAACCTCGT
>NZ_JAGAYD010000103.1 GCF_017940685.1 Butyrivibrio sp.
AATGGCGCGGGCTACTGAAAGCCCTATTCCGTAGCCGCCACTCTCGCGGCTTCTTGATGAATCGGCTCTGTAGAAGCGGTCAAAGAGACGGTCAAGATTTCCTTCAGGAATAGCATCACAGGTATTGGAAACTTCAAGAATGATGTTCTTGTCTTTAGACAGCAGTACGTGGATGCTTCCATTTTCAGAGGAATACTTCATGGCATTATCAAGAAGTAGTGATGACAGCTGCATAATTGCGTTTTTATCACCTGTTATGTGTATGCCATCTTCGATATCTACCTGATACTTTTTGTTTTTTGACTCTGCAATGGCTTCAAAGGATTCAGAAGTTTCTTTTACTGAAGCACTCATATCAAAATCAGAATACACAACATGCATGCGCTCCTCGTCCATGCGGGAAAGGGTAAGCAGGTTCTTGACCAGGGAATTCATACGTTTTACCTGGTTTTTTATGCTGCCAGTCCACTCACTTTTCCCGCTTTCAAGCTCAAGGACGTCCACATTTGCTGATATGACAGCAAGGGGAGTTTTTAGCTCGTGACCGGCATCAGTGATGAATCTTTTTTGTTTTTCCAAAGATTCAACAACTGGAGCAACTGCCTGACCTGAGAAAAGAAATACCAGTATGAACATGGCAATTAGAGCAAAGGCGCCAATTAAAAGTGACTGACCAAGGAGCTTATAGACGTTTATGATCTGGGAGCTAAGGTCAGTAAAGACTATTATTCTTGAAGAATCCTCCAGATTCTTTTCTTTGTATCTGTAGGAGTGGTAAAAACCTCTCTCTTTTCCTACGGAATAAACAGCTTTTGCATATTCCTGGGCGTTCTCTTCGCTAATAAATGCCACGTGCCTGGTGTCAGTTTCTGTTACATTTCCAGAAGGATCAAATTTAACAAAGAAGTATCTGGACATATAAGGCATTTCAGCGCTTCTTGCGTTGTTAAGGCGTCCCAAAGCAAAGGGATCACCAGGGCCCCTGAAAGGATCTTTTCCGGGCTCAAAGGTTGTATCACCACTGCCTTCCTCATTATGAAATTCTTCTTTTAGCATTCCCGGGAAATATCCATTGTTGTCGCACAGGATATTTAAAAGATTGTCAGCGTCACTTACCATTTGGAAGAGATTAACAAGGTTAATGACGGCGATCATGATGACCAGGATAAGAAGGAGTGACAAAGTAGCAGTTATCACGAACTTTTTTCTTAGTTTTTTTACCATTTATGGTACCTCTTTATGAAGGAAGCTCATTTATTGAGTAGCCAACGCCTCTTGAAGCCTTTATCTCGCAGGTGGCATCAAGGCTTGTAAGCTTTTTTCTAAGGTTTGAGATGTATACCCACACAACGTTAACATCAGCTTCACCATCTGCCCAGATCCTGTCCATGAAGGAATCTACAGATATTATTCTGCCTGGTGATGTCATGAGCATTTCCATCATCTGGAACTCTCTTCCGGACAAATGAAGGCTTTCGTGACTCGGCGTTGTGAGTTCGTAGCCCGAACGGTTTAGTGTGAGATTTCCGCAGGTAAGGTTTGAGGGGGCGAAGTCCTCTTTTCTCCTTAACATGGCTCTGACTCTTGCAAGGAGTTCTCCCATGTCAAAGGGCTTTGGAAGGTAGTCGTCTGCACCAAGATCAAGCCCTTTTATCCTGTCATCCACCTCGGTCTTTGCTGTAAGAAACAGCACAGGAGTTGAAAGGCCTTTTTCTCTTATTCTTTTAAGGACCTCCATTCCGTCCATTCCAGGCATCATGATATCCAGTATTATTCCGTCGTAGTCCCCGGTAAGAGCGTAGTCCAAGGCATCAGTTCCGTTATAAACTGCATCCACTGTGTAGTTGCTGTGCTTTAGTATGGCAACCAGGGCGTTTGACAGCTCTTTTTCATCGTCAGCTAAAAGAAGCTTCATATGTGATCTCCTTGCGATATAATTGAAAGTGATTAAACTAACATTAATTTTACCAAATCAAAGGTTTAATGGCTATTACGGAAAAGTGAAGCAGATGAAACAAAAGAGATTTTTAAGGACAATAGTGGCTGCGCTCCTTGGCATGAGCGTTTTTCTAAATGTAGCAGCCTGGCTGTCCTGTAACTTTTCAGATTTTTACACAGACAGGATATTTCCAGTAATTACAAGGCCTTATGCAGAGCTTACTTCTAGAGCAGGCTTTTCTGTTGGAGAGATTCTTCTGATCGTATTTGTACTTATTCTTCTTTCGTATTTGATATATGTGCTTTTAAGATTATTTCCAGGGCTTAGAAGCCTTGGCGGCAAAAAAGAAAAAGCGCATGGACGAGGGATTCACAGCTTTATGGCAGTGTTCATGTCTTTTGTGGTGCTTCTTATGACCCTGAACTGCTTTATCCTGTACCACTGTAGTCCAATAGAAGTATCCATGAACCATAAGGACGACTACACCATAGGGGAACTGGCGCAGCTACGGGACTACATAGTAGAAAAGTGCAACGAACTTTCAGAGCAGATGCCAAGGGACGATAAGGGGAATGTTGTCTATGACGGTGATATGAGGCAGGAAGCGAGAGATTCTATGCTTGGTCTTTCGGATCAGTACGAAAGGCTTTCTGGTTTTTATACAGTGCCAAAGGATCTTAAGTTTTCAGGCTTTATGAGCCAGCAGTACATGCAGGGCTACTACTTTCCTTT
Source organism: Butyrivibrio sp. (assembly GCF_017940685.1). Classification (GTDB taxonomy): domain Bacteria; phylum Bacillota; class Clostridia; order Lachnospirales; family Lachnospiraceae; genus Butyrivibrio. The sequence goes on from NZ_JAGAYD010000103.1 coordinate 2,672, forward strand.
TTCCATGGAGGCCAACATAAATTCCATGATGTACATCATGAATAAGCCCTTTACCATGTGCCATGAATTGTCACATACCCATGGATACATCTACGAGGATGAGGCAAACTTTTTAGGATTTCTTGGCTGCATAAAGTCAGATGATATTGTGTTTAATTACAGTGGGTATCTGGGAGTACTTGCCTACGTTAACAATGATTTTTATAACTCTGTATCTGAGGAAGAATATAAGAGCCACGTGGCCATATCAAAGAAGGTAAGGTACGACAGCCAGTTTCTTACAGATGAAGCCTGGGATGAGGTGGAAAAGAAAGCTGTGCTTGAGACTGAGACTGTGAAAAAGGCAGCAGATACATTTATTGACACAAACCTTAAGGTCAACGGAGTATCGAGCGGAAAGGCCAGTTACAGCCATGTGGTGGGGCTTCTTCTGGACTATTACAGCGAAAATCCGTATAATTAGAGCTTGTTAGAGGATTTTGGGAGGGAAAATGACCAGGAAAAAGATATTACTACCGATAATAACAGCAGCACTCATGCTGGCACTTACAGCCTGCGGGCCTTCTGATGAGAAGCTTTCTGAGGCAGAGACAGCAAGAAGTCTTCTTGTTGAGGCAAAAAACAGTGCAGAAGAGACTTACCTTGATATATCAGATGAATCCTTAAGGAGCGCTCTTGATGAGCTCTCTGAAAAAGAAGCTGGAATTGAAGCTCTTGAATTTAAAAAGATGAATGATAAGAAGATCGATGAGGTGCTTCCTGAGATAAAAGAACTTACAGACAGCTATCAGGATCTTTTAGGAAGTCTTTCGGATACTCTTAAGTCAGAGACAGAAGTTAAGGAAGAAAAAGAAAAGCACACTGAGCTTACAGTGTACTTTGTTAATAAGACCGGTCTTAATCTTACAGAGATTGTTCTTCATGATCTGACAACTGACACTAAAAGCGATAACTTCCTTGGAGACGGGGTCAGTCTTGGAAGTGGCTATACCCTTATGGGAGTATCCCTTGATATCTACAAGGATAGCAGCGAATGGGAATTTATCGTAACTGACGAAGCAGATACGGATCACATACTCCCCTGCGATGATCTAAGAACAGGCAGCAGTGACAATCAGTCTATTATATTTAAGTATGATGCTGCCACAGGAACTGGAAGCGCCACCTTTAAGGATGATCAGGCAGCAGATGAGCCTACAGAAGAAAGTAGTGAAGCTACTACGGATACTTCTTCAGATAACTGATCAGTCTGCGCTGTCCATGGAAGCCTTGCAGCTTGCGCAGTAGCCATAGATCTCCAGCTGGTGACCAGTTACCTGAAAATCAGGAATTGTTCCCTCAAGATCGTGGGCAATATCATGTAAGGGACAGGCTTTGATTGGGATCTTCACATGGCATTTAAGACATACGGCGTAGTGCTTGTGAGAGTCTCTTTTAAGCTCATAAACTGCGTTGTCCTCTGTGGATAAAATCGACTTTATTACAACTCCCGCCTTTTCAAAAGCGAGGAGGTTCCTGTATACAGTAGAAAAAGCATAGGTTTCTTTTGCGCCCTTTTTATTAAGGGCGTCAAAGATCTCAGCCGCAGATAGTGGCTGTGAGGCAGAGTAAAGGACTTTAAAGATGTCTATTCTCTGTCTCGTTTTTTTTATGGTCTCCGGATAGAACTTATCAATTACTTCATCAAATGAACTTGCGTGTATTTTGCTGTTCATGTCTTTTCCCTCTTATTTATCAGAACGCGATACCAAAAAGATCTACAAGCATACCAGCTATAGTACCAACAAGGAATAATAAAATTGCGATATTGATGTTCTCTTTTTTCTCAGAATTAACTCTAAAGAGTACCAAAAGTCCAATACCTGCGCCTACGAAAAGGCCTGACATCATAGTTCCAAGAGTGATCATCTGATCCATGTAAAGGGTTGTGATAAGAACTGATGGTGCACAGTTTGGAATAAGTCCGATAAGTCCTGCAAGTATATGGCTGATTATAGGATTGGTCTTAAGAAGAACTGCAAGGTTATCCTCTCCAACAACTTCTATTATGGCGTTAAGAACAAGTGTAAGACCCAGCACAAAAAGGAAAATGTGGAAGGTGTGGACAAATGCAGACTTGGCAATTCCAAGAAGTGAAGTGTCCTCCTCATCGTCGCAGTGGCAGTGTTCCTTTTCACAAAGCTCAGAAATGCGGACAGGATCATCGATTGCTTTTCCCTTTGCTCTGTGGTGAGCGTGAACGATAAGGTCAATGATAAAGCCGGCTACGATACCTACAAGAGCCTTAAGGGCAAGGATCTTTATCATGGTTCCTACAGGGAACTGCTCTGATATAAGAAGGGGTATCATCTCATCGGATGTTGAAAGATAGATCGCAATAAGAGTTCCCAAAGTGATAACACGACCAGCGTAGAGGTTCGAAGCTGCTGCTGAGAAACCACACTGAGGGAAGATACCGATCATACCTCCAAGAAGAGGTCCAAAGTGCTCAGTCTTTTGCACTACAGATTCTGTAAACTCTGCAGTCTTGTGCTCTAAGTATTCCATTAAAAGATAAGTGATAAACAAAAATGGCAGTATCTTTACTGAGTCGATGACTGCGTCCAGTACGATATCTAATATAAGCTCCATGGTGATCTCCTTATTTGTTGCAAATGCAAATCATTTGCATTTGGGTTTAGGGCAAAAAAATAAGCATTAAGCGGGTGATGGGAATCGAACCCACGTATCCAGCTTGGAAGGCTGGTGTTCTACCATTGAACTACACCCGCAGGGTGCTGACAAGATGTTATTTTACTTAACTTTGTGTGGTATGTCAAGGGCTTTTATGTTAAACTTTTCTTTGGCTTTTTGCAAAAGGTGAATTGCCAGAAAAAGAGCCAATTGACAATAGAAAGTAGCGGTGCTATCATTTTCCTACCAAGTTGCTAGGAAAACATGGCAGCGCTCGTTTACGTATTTACTTAATTGTTTTTATAGAGAAAGGAATTAAAAATGTCAGAGCAGTCTTTATTACAGGTTAAGGATTTATCAGTTTCTATTGATAACGAATTACCTATTCTTAATAACATCAATCTGGATATCAAGCCAGGTGAGACCCATGTACTTATGGGACCTAACGGAGCAGGCAAGTCAACTCTTGGCTTTTCTCTTATGGGAAACCCACACTACTGCGTAACTGGTGGACAGATTCTTTTTGATGGTCAGGATATCACAAATCTTTCTGCAGACAAAAGAGCTAAAGCCGGAATGTTCTTATCATTCCAGAACCCATACGAAGTACCAGGTATCTCAATGGGAAGCTTTATCAGAAACGCATATCACGCTCAGACTGGTGCTCCAGTAAAGCTCCTTCAGTTCCAGAAGTCCCTTAAGGCTGCTATGGAACTTCTTTCTATGGATGAGTCTTATGCAGACAGAGACCTCAACGTTGGATTTTCAGGCGGTGAGAAGAAGAAAGCTGAGATACTTCAGCTCCTTATGATGAATCCTAAGTTTGCAATCCTTGATGAGACAGACTCAGGACTTGATGTTGACGCTGTCCGCACAGTATCAAAGGGTATTGAGGAGTATCAGAAAAAGAAGGACGGAGCTCTTCTTATTATCACTCACAGCACCAAGATCTTAGAGTCACTTCACGTTGACTACACACACGTACTGGTAAAGGGCAGCATTGTCCACACTGGAGGCGCAGCGTTAGTTGACGAGATCAACGAGAACGGATTTGAGAGATTTATAAAAGAGGATTAACATGAGCGACAACAAGCAGATTGTGGCAGATATTGACCACAGCTTATATGATTTTAAAGATATAGAAAATGAAAAAGACTTCTACAGAATGGAAGAAGGTCTTACTGAAGAAACTGTTCTTAAGGTTTCTGAGGAAAAGAATGATCCTGAATGGATGAGAGATTTTAGGCTTGAGTGTTTAAAGCTCTACAACGAGATCAAAATGCCAAACTGGGGCCCAAGTATTGAAGGCCTTGATATGGACAAGATTTCTTCCTATGTAAGACATAAGTCTGATATGAAGGGAAAGTGGGAAGATGTTCCTGAGGATATCAAGAACACTTTCGAAAAACTGGGAATCCCTCAGGCTGAGAGAGAATCTCTTGCAGGCGTTGGTGCCCAGTACGACTCAGAGCTTGTATATCACAACGTAAAAGATGAGGTAGCAGCCCAGGGCGTAATCTATACAGATCTTGAGAGCGCTCTTAGAAGTGAATATGCAGACATGATCAAATCTCACTTCATGAAGCTCGTACCTCCAACAGACCACAAATTTGCAGCACTTCATGGCGCTGTATGGTCTGGCGGATCCTTTGTATATGTACCAAAGAACGTCAAGGTTGAGATCCCGCTTCAGTCTTACTTCAGACTTAATGCGGCCGGAGCAGGTCAGTTCGAGCATACACTTATCATAGTAGATGAGGGTGCAGATCTTCACTTTATCGAAGGATGCTCTGCTCCTAAATATAACGTTGCCAACCTTCATGCTGGCTGCGTTGAGCTTTATGTTGGAAAAAATGCCAGACTTCGTTATTCAACGATCGAGAACTGGTCCAAGAATATGTACAACCTAAACACCAAGAGGGCTCTTGTTGAGGAGAACGGGATCATGGAGTGGGTTTCAGGCTCTTTTGGCTCCCACACATCTTACCTGTATCCTATGACTATCCTTAAGGGTGATAATTCCAAGATGGAGTTTACAGGTATCACGTTTGCTGGTAAGGGCCAGAACCTTGATACTGGTGCCAAGGTGGTACATCAGGGTGAGAGGACATCTTCAGTTATCAATACCAAGTCTATTTCCAAGGACGGTGGTATCGGTACCTACAGAAGTAGCGTAACTATACAGAGTACAGCTAAAAAAGCTAAGGCTTCTATTTCCTGTGACTCACTGATGCTCGACAGTATTTCAAGAGCAGACACAATTCCTGGAATGGACATAAGGACCAATGATGCAGATGTGGGACACGAGGCCAAGATCGGCAGGATCAGTGATGAAGCTATTTTCTATTTGATGAGCAGGGGAATCAGTGAAGAGGATGCCAAGGCAATGATCGTCAGCGGCTTTGCAAATCCTGTATCCAAGGAACTGCCATTGGAATACGCAGTAGAGATGAATAACCTGATCAAGCTCGAGATGAGCGGAAACGGCTGATAAGAGGACAGATGATGAGTAAGGATTTAAATATGAAAGTCAATGTTCTGCCAGTTACCACTTACAATTTTCTTCATGTAAATGACGGCAGACTTGAGATAAAAGACATTGAACTAAAAAATAAGGCTATTTCAAGTAAGAAAGAAGTTCCTTCTGGAGTTACCCTCAAGGAAAATGTTTCATTTGATGAGGCAGGAGAGATATTCAGGGCAAATAAAGACAGGATCCTTTCTTTAAAAGAAGAGATGGTAAGCCCAAACTGCGAGACTGCTAAAAGGGATGAGGCTCAGCCCATAAGAACCGGTATGGGAGCTGATGTGGATGCGCTCTTTTTGGAAAATGGTGGAACCTGTGATGTTTATACAGTAGATGAAAATGCCAAAGTTACAGAGCCAATCGTACTTCGTCAGGATCTTGAGGATGGCTTTACAGGTATTGCAGGTCAGGTCATTCATGCAAAAAAAGGATCAGAAGTTACAGTTATCCTGGCATATAATTCTGAGCGCAGCGCATCTGGATTTTTGGGCGTCAGCACAAGACTTCTTGCAGAGGAAGATGCCACAATAAATCTTGTTAAGGTCCAGCTTCTTGGAGATGGTTATGTTCACTTTGATGATATTGGCGGAGCATGTCTTAAGGGCGGTAAGATCAACCTGACAGCTCTCGAGCTTGGCGGAAAAGAGGTATTTAACGGAGCATATGTAAACCTCTCCGAAAAAGAGTCCGCTTTTTACAGTAATCTTGGTTACCTCTCAAGAGATGACCACAGTCTTGATATGAACTATGTGGCAGATCAGAGGGGCAAAAAGACTGATGCTTCTATGCAGTTTAAGGGCGTTCTTATGGGAACAGCGAAAAAGACCCTTAGAGGAACTCTTGATTTTAAGACTGGAAGTTCAGGATCTGTTGGAGATGAGCAGGAGGATGCGCTTCTTTTATCAGAAGATGTGATCAACCGCACTATGCCAGTTATCCTGTGCCAGGAAGAGGACGTTGAAGGAAGACACGGCGCTACAATTGGCCAGCTTGGAGAGGATATTCTATTCTATATGCAGACAAGAGGCATTGACGAGGAAGAGGCTAAGAGGATCATGATAAAGGCTCGTCTTGAAAGCGTGGCAAGGCTTATTCCTGACGAGGAGATCAAACAGCTGGTAATATACTATGTTCAGCAGATTGTATGACAGGTAAGGAGAACTTATGAAGACACCTTTGGAGTGCCGTAAGGATTTTGATATCTTAAAATCCGGAGAGTACGTTTATTTTGATAATGCAGCTACAAGCCAAAGACCAAGGCAGGTTTTGGAGGCTGTTTCTGAGTTTTATAAAACAACAAACGCCAATCCATTAAGGGGCTTGTACGATTGGAGCATGGGTGCTACAGAGCGCTATGAAGGCGCAAGGAAGACCGTAGCTGCTTTTATTGGTGCCAAGACTCCGGAAGAGATCATTTTCACAAGAAATACCACAGAATCAATAAACCTTGTTGCATACAGCTATGGTCTTGATAATGTAAAAGAAGGCGATGAGATCGTCATTACAGTAATGGAGCACCACAGCAATATGCTTCCATGGCAGATGGTAGCAAAGAAAAACAAGGCAAAGCTCATTTACCTTGAGCCTGATGAGGAAGGTGTTATATCCAGAGAAGAGTACACCTCCAAGATCACAGATAAGACCAGGATCGTGGCTGTTGGTCACGTTTCAAATGTTATGGGCGTTACCAATCCGGTAAAAGAGATTACTGAATATGCCCATTCCAAAGGGGCGATTGTAGTAGTAGATGGCGCCCAGTCTGCTCCACACATGAAGGTGGATGTGCAGGATATAGGTTGTGACTTTTTTGCCTTCTCTGGCCACAAGATGTTAGCACCTATGGGAATTGGGGCTTTATATGGCAGAAAAGAGCTTCTTGAGAACATGCAGCCATTTCTTACTGGCGGCGAGATGATTGAGTACGTAACAAGAGAAGATGCAACCTACGCCGAACTTCCGCACAAGTTTGAAGCAGGTACAGTAAACGCTGGTGACGCAGTTGGACTTGAAGCTGCAATCAAATATATAGAAGAAATAGGATTTGAGGCTATTGAAAAGCAGGAGCAGAAGCTCACAGCTCTTTTGATGGAAGGACTTGCAAAACTCCCTTATATCAAGGTATATGGCTCCAAGGACCCTAATAAGCACTGCGGTATTGTAACATTTACAATGGATGGCGTTCATCCACACGATCTTTCATCAGTTCTTAACGATGACAAGGTCTGCATCAGAGCAGGACATCACTGTGCTCAGCCTCTTATGCAGTTTATTGGAGCTGGTTCCACAGCAAGAGCAAGTGTGTACTTTTATAATACCGAAGAAGAGGTTAAAATATTCTTGGACAAGCTTTCAAAAGTCAGGGAGGTAATGGGCTATGGAGCTTAAGCAGTTATACAGAGAAATAGTAAACGAACACAATCTTCATCCGGTACACAAAAAAGCTATAGAGTCTCCTGATCTTGTAATGAGAGGCGTTAATCCAAGCTGTGGAGATGACATTACACTTAGCCTTAAGATTGCAGATGGTGTTATTACAGACGCTGGTTATGAGGGATCTGGATGCGCTATATCACAGGCATCTGTTGATATGATGGTGGACCAGATCATTGGAAAAAATAAGGAAGAAGCTATTAAGCTTGCTGGAACCTTTATGGGAATGATAAAGGGAGAGATCACTGATGAGGAGAGTCTGGAGGCCCTTGATGAGGCAGCAGCTCTTCAGGATGTGGCTCATATGCCTGCAAGAGTTAAGTGTGCGGTGCTGGGATGGCATACAATGCAGGAGATGCTGGAGCACCCAGAGGCATGCGAAAAGTAATATGCGCGTTAAAGTGAACCATGCGAATTAAAAAGACAGGTAGCAGTGGGAGCTTGCTCACAACTGTTACCTGTTTTTTTAATTCATACGGCGAACGCCGCGACAACGAGGAATAAGCGTAAGCGTTTCCGAGTCTGTCGGCAGGGTTCACTTAGAGCAGCGCCACTCGAAACGCCATGCGTGAACCACGCAATATTCGAAATCCATAAATGGATTCCTCATTTACGCGGCGTTCGCCGCATAAATTAAAAGAGATACCAAAATACCCTTAGATGTGCCAGCACCTCACGGGCATTTTGGTATCTCTTTTATATTGCGTGGCTCACTTTAACGCGAAAAAAAGTACCATCCCCGTAGGATATACCCACGAAAACAGTACTCGGCGTGCACCGCCAGGGTCTCGAACCCTGGACAACCTGATTAAGAGTCAGGTGCTCTACCAACTGAGCTAGCGGTGCATTCGTTATTTAGAAGCTTGCGCTGTCTTAACGACAAGTGATATCTTACTACGGCATGAAGAATAATGCAAGCACTTTTTTAAAATTTTTTCAATTTTTTTTAAAACCATTGTTTCTATGCGTTTTCACAGGGGATTATTTATGGTAAATTATATGGGGAACAATGAGGAAATAAGAGGATTTCACATGATTTTTGACACTCATGCTCATTATGATGATGAGCAGTTTGATATAGACAGAGACAGCCTCCTTTTGTCCATGAAGGAGAATGGAATTGGAACTATTGTAAATATTGGTGCTAATCTGGCATCGTCTAAGACTACACTTGAGCTTGCCCATAAATATGACTTCATTTACGGGGCGGTTGGAGTTCACCCCAGTGACAGCGCTGAGCTAAGTGATGACAATTTTGACAGGATCAGGCAGATGTCCGCAGATGAAAAGTGTGTTGCCATAGGAGAGATCGGACTTGACTACTACTGGCCAGAGCCAGATCACGAGATACAAAAAAAGTGGTTTGTAAGACAGCTTGATCTTGCCAGGGAAGTTAAGCTTCCTGTTGTTATTCACTCAAGGGACGCAGCAGCAGATACAGTTCAGATCCTTAAGGACAATAATGCCGGCGATATAGGAGGAGTGGTACACTGCTTTTCTTATTCCAAGGAAGTGGCCATAGAGTGCGTCAAGATGGGATTTTACATTGGAGTTGGCGGAGTACTTACCTTTAAGAATGGCAAAAAGATGAAGGAAGTGGTATCTGAGATACCAATCGAGAAGATCATCTTAGAGACAGATTGTCCCTACCTTGCGCCAGAGCCAAACAGAGGAAAGCGCAACAGCTCTTTAAATCTTCCATATGTTGTAAAGGCCATGGCGGAGATAAAGGGCATAAGTGAAGAGGAAGTAATTGATATAACAGAGCGTAATGCAAGGGATATGTACAGGCTTGGTTAAAGCTCTTTTCACATAACAGAATGGAGAAAATATGGCGTATTTAGGAAATGCGGCCCGCACCAAGGAGGTGCTGGCTAAATACAACATGAGTGCCAAAAAGAAGTTTGGACAAAACTTCCTTATAGATAGTCACGTTCTTGAGGGCATTGTTGAGGCAGCAGGCGTTACAGATGATGACCTTGTACTTGAGATAGGACCTGGAATAGGAAGCCTTACTCAGTACCTGGCAGAAGCGGCGGGGAAGGTTGTTGCAGTTGAAATAGATAAGACTCTTTTGCCTGTGCTTGCAGATACATTGTCTGAATATGACAACGTGACGGTGATAAATGAGGACATCCTTAAGGTGGATCTGGATGAGATAGTTTCGGAAAACGGCGGAAGGCCCATTAAGGTAGTAGCTAATCTTCCATACTATATCACTACACCAATAATCATGAAGCTCTTCGAGAGCAGGGCCAGGATCGAGAGCATAACAGTCATGGTACAAAAAGAAGTTGCGGACAGAATGGCAGCAGGACCTGGTGGTAAGGACTACGGCTCACTTTCACTGGCAGTTGGATACTATGCCAAGGCTGTGACAGTAATGGATGTTCCACCAAGCAGCTTTATACCGCAGCCAAATGTGGGGTCTGCTGTGGTGAACCTGTCAAGGTACACTGAGCCAAGAGTCAAGGTCCAGGATGAAAAGAGATTATTTGAGATAGTGAGAACTGCCTTCAACCAGAGAAGGAAAACGCTGTCCAATTCTCTTTCAAATAACCCGTCTCTCGGGGTTTCAAGGCAGGAAGTTGCTGACGCATTTCTAAAAATGGGAGTAGATGAAAAAGCAAGGGGAGAAATACTTACTCTGGAGCAGTTTGCAGAGCTTTCAGATATTTTACAAAGATAAAGCCCTATGTTAAACTAGCACTAGATATAGTATTTGATGCACCAAAGAGGAGTATATTTTGGATAAGGTCGAGTATAAGATCAGGGCTGATGAAATAAAAGCTTTGATTGGGGAAGGCAGATATGCCGACGCGGTAAAAATAGCAGATACCATAGACTGGAAGAGGGTCAGGAACGTTTCGACCCTTTGTACCATCAGTGATCTGTATAAGATAAACAGACGACTTCAGGAGAGTAGGGATATTCTCCTTATGGCCTATGACAGGCATCCAACTGGAAGGCCTATAGTTTACTCACTGTGCGAGCTTGCCATCAAGATGGGTGAGTTTGTTCAGGCTGTGGAGTATTACAAGGAATTCGTAAGGATCGCACCAAGGGATACAGGCAGATATATCCTTCAGTACAAGCTCTACGAAGCTCAGGAAGTCAGCCTCGAGGAGAGGATAGCAGTACTTGAGGAGCTTAAAAAGCATGACTACCAGGAGAAGTGGGCTTACGAGCTGGCTTACCTCTATCACAGAGTAGGACTTACTACAGAGTGTATTGAGGAATGTGATGAGATATTCCTGTGGTTTGGCGAGGGCAGATATGTCATGAAGGCGCTGGAGCTCAAGGCACTACATGAACCCCTTTCACCTGAACAGCAGGACAGATATATCAGATACAAGCAGAGCCACGGCGGAATAGTGGATCCATCCATCATCGCTGAGAAGGACGCAGTGGGCAAGGATGAGACCAGAACTGTTGAGATCAAGCAGCCCACAAAAGAGATGCCTCCTATAACAGACTCAGTCATTGAGGCCTATGCAAACGGACAGGCTACGGATGAGGAAGATCTTGGACAGACAAGGGAATTTGTACCAGGTGAAGTTTCTTTTGCTGTAAATAATACAGAAGATCAGGCTGAGGCAGAGCAGGAAGAGCCTGCAGAGAGGGACTTTGATGAGATTGTTTACCCTCACATAAGCGAGATAAAAGAGCCTTCTGTTGATGTAAGTACATATAACACTATAAACCTTCAGGAATCACTGGCGCAGAGCCTTAGGGAAGTTATCGGAGATGAGGCCTTTGCAGGGAATCAGGAGACTGAGAAGGCGCAGCCAGAAGAAGTGCAGGGCGGCGCAGTGCAGCCTATCACTGAAGAGATATTTGAGGATACAGGAGAAATACCTGATGACACTGTGATCCAGGATGAAGAATATCCTCAGGAAGAGGAGCTTTTACCAGAAGAGGATTCTCAGGAGGAAGAGCCAGCTGCAGAGCCTGTTGGAATGCAGGAAGTATTCTTTGACACCGACCCTAAGATGGGCATCGAGATAAAGTATGGCGGAAATGGTCCTATCCTTGGAGAGGAGAAAAAGCCAGAGGCAGAAGCTGTAGAGGAGGCCGATTCTGATGAAGAACCTGTTTCCAATGAAGAAGAGGCTTTAGAAAAAGAGCCTGCTCCCGTAACTAGCTCTTTTGCCTATGAAGAAAAACCTCTTGAGGATGAGGTGCCTGGAGCTGTCATTCATCCAAATGCCAACTATCAGATGCACAGTCACTTTGAGAATATGCTTTCCCAGGAGTATGACGGACAGATTTCTCTTGCAGTGGAGCCAGAGCCTGAGGTTGAGAAGCAGATCACAGGTCAGATCAGCATTGCAGAGTATCTTGATAACTGGGAACAGTTTAAGAAGGACCAGCAGCAGAAGCAGCTTGAGAGAGTTAAGAAGAGAGTAGCTGATGAGACCGGGGATATGTTTGCGGACTTCGACGAGAAGACCAAGGCTGGCCTCCAGGAAAAGATAGAAAAAGCTATAAATGACGCCATCAAGAAGGAAAGCTATGAGAAGGCGTCAGGAAGAGGCAACTGGAACGTCAAGAGAGAAGACGTCATAAATGCAGCAGTTGCTGAAGTAATCGAGAACGAGAATATTGAAGAGCCAGAAGAACTTCCTGAAGATGAGGAAATGGAAGCTTCAGAGGTCGCTGAGGATACATCAGTAAATGAACTTCCTTCTGATAATGAACAGGAAGTAGAAGAGGCTACGGAAGAAATGGCAGAACCTGCTGACGAAGAGCAGGAAGAGGCTAAAGAAGCAGAAGAGCCAAAAGAAACTGAAGAAGCAAAACCTCAGGAAGATAAAAAAGAGGCTTCTATGACTGAAGAATCTGAGTCTGATGAGGACGAAGAGGATGAGGACGATGAAGAGCCTAAGGCAGAAGCTCCGGTTCAAAAGAAGGAGCCAGCCAAGAAGCCTTCAGGTAAAAAGCATATCGGAAACAGAGAGCTTGAGGAGCGCGTAAGAACCATGACTCCTGAGGAGAAGGAGCTCTTTGGACCATATATCCACCACAAGAAGTCAAGACGCCAGATCATCAACGCCATCGACAACCTGAGCATGGATCCATTCTCTGGAAATGCCATTGTCACTGGAGAAGAAGGCGCAGGAACTGTAAATCTTGCCAAGGGTCTCATAAAAGCCATGCAGGCTTCAGACTCCAACTTTAGTGGTAAGGTAGCCAAGATAACAGCCAATACTCTGAATAAAAAGAGTACAGCCAGTATCTTTGACAAGCTGGCAAATGGTGCACTTATCATTCAGAGGGCAGCAGACCTTACTCAGGAGACTGTAAGCGAGCTACTTAAGATCTTGCAGGAGGAAAACAAGGGACTTGTTCTTGTAATGGAAGATACCAAGGAAGATATGGACAGATTCCTTGATAAGAACCCTTCTCTTAAGCAGAGCTTCAACGTAAGAGTTGATATTGAGGCACTGGACGACGATTCACTGGTAGCATATGCAAGGCAATATGCCCTTGAAAAAGAATACGCCATCGATAACCTTGGAATCCTGGCACTTCACACAAGGATCTCCGAGAGACAGACTCTTGACCACGATGTAACAGTATCTGAGGTAAAAGACATTGTGGATGATGCTATTTATTATGCTGAAAAGAGATCAGTGGCTCATTTTGTAGATGTATTAGTTCACAAAAGATACGACGAAAATGATATGATTATATTAAGAGAAAAAGACTTTATGCATGATTAAAATTTCTTAACGCAGGGGGCAACATGGATCATAAGGTATTTATTTCTGAAGACGACGAGTATCTATTCGGTCAGGGAACGCACTACGATATATATGAGAAACTTGGCGCACATCCATCAGAAGAAAAGGGAAAGAAGGGATTTTTCTTCGCTGTATGGGCACCAAATGCAGCGGATGTTCACGTGGTTGGAGACTTCAACGGATGGGATGAGAATGCCCATCAGATGAAGAGGACCAAGACAGGCAACATCTGGACGCTTTTCATTCCTGGAGTTGGGATCGGAGTACTTTATAAGTTCCTTATAACAACTCAGGACGGAAGAAAGCTCTACAAGGCAGATCCTTATGCCAATTTTGCTGAGCTTCGCCCGGGCAATGCTTCAAGGACAACAGATCTTTCCGGATTTAAGTGGACTGACAGCAAGTGGTATGACAATTTAAAGGGCAAGGATGTACAGAAGCTTCCTATAGCTATTTATGAGTGTCATATCGGATCATGGATGAAACATCCTGATGGAACTGAAGACGGTTTTTATACCTACAGGCAGTTCGCAGACAGGATTGTTGAGTATTTAAAAGAAATGAAATACACCCACATTGAGCTCATCGGAATTGCTGAGCATCCTTTTGATGGCTCTTGGGGATACCAGGTTACAGGTTATTATGCGCCTACTTCAAGATATGGAGAGCCTACAGATTTCATGTATCTTGTTAACAAGCTCCATAAAAATGGTATCGGCGTTATTCTTGACTGGGTACCAGCTCACTTCTGCCCGGACGAGTTTGGTCTTGCAACCTTTGATGGAACATGTATCTATGAGCATCCAGACCCAAGAAAGGGTGAGCACCCAGACTGGGGAACAAGGATCTTTAACCTGGAAAAGCCGGAAGTTAAGAACTTCCTTATTGCCAATGCTCTTTACTGGATCCGCAAGTTCCACATTGACGGTCTTAGGGTTGATGCTGTGGCATCAATGCTCTACCTTGACTATGGCAAGAAGGATGGTCAGTGGGTACCTAATAAATATGGTGACAACAAGAACCTTGACGCCATCGAGTTCTTTAAGCACTTTAACAGCGTTGTAAGAGGAACATATCCAGAAATCCTTACTATTGCTGAAGAGTCAACTGCATGGCCTAAGGTAACTGCAAGACCTGAGGACGGCGGACTTGGTTTCACCTTTAAGTGGAACATGGGATGGATGCATGACTTCTGCGAGTACATGAAGCTGGATCCATACTTCAGGCAGGGCGCTCATTACATGATGACCTTTGCCATGAGCTACAATGACTCAGAGAACTACATTCTGCCTTTATCCCACGATGAGGTGGTACACCTTAAGTGTTCCATGGTAGAAAAAATGCCTGGCTACAAGGTAGATAAGTACGCTAACCTCCGTGCTGGCTATACATATATGTTTGGCCACTCCGGCAAAAAGCTCCTGTTCATGGGACAGGACTTTGGTCAGGAGAGAGAATGGAGCGAAAAGAGAGAGCTTGACTGGTTCCTTCTTGATAATGACCTTAATAAAGGCATGAAGGCCTATGTCGGGAATCTTCTGGAGATCTACAGAAAATATCCTGCCCTTCACGAAGTTGATAATGACTGGGGCGGATTTGAATGGATCAACGCAGACGACAAGGGAAGGAGCACCTATAGCTTCTACAGAAGAGCGTCCAGCGGAAAAGACAATATACTATTTGTACTTAATATGACTCCTGTTGAGAGAAAGGGATTCATGGTAGGAGTTCCATTTGATGGAACCTACACCCACATTCTTGACAGTGCTGAAGAGAGATTTGGAGGACCAGGCAGCAATATTCCTCCTAAGATCAAAGCTATTAAAGGGCTTTGTGACTACAAGGATTACAGCATAACCTTTGACCTTCCACCCTATGGAGCAGAGGTATTTGTATTCCAGACTCCCAAGCTAAAGAAAAAATAAACACGTGCCGAAATAGAAGGTGATGGATATGATCCGTTACCTTCTTTTTTTATTTTGATGAGGAGTAAGATGAACATTAACTTTCAGAATATCTCAGGCCAGAAGGCCAGTCAGGATCAGATTCTTCTTAGCACGGAAGCGAAAGAAAGGTCGGTTTCAGGTTCCTACGGAAAAAACACAATTTCAGGAAGCAGCTATGCTCTTGATATAGACGCAACAGGCTTTACCAACAATGCCTATGCGCAGCATCAAAGAAGCATAGATGATATAAGTCAGATGGCAGAGAACAAGGATGTTTTCTCTGAGCATAATTTCATGGCCCTTATGGCAAACACCATGTCTGAAGAGGACTATAATAGGGCACTTGAGGATGGTTTTGATCTTAAGGATCTAAATAGCAAAGATGCTGTGACGATCGTTGATAAGATCAAGAGTGTTCTTCTTGAATCGGGCGAAGTGGTTGCTGGATACAATGATGATCTTTCAATTGATAAGTTAAAAAAGATCACTGGAAGCGATGCTCTGGCCAATGCTCTCAAAGACAGTTTCCATGAGAAAGATATTCCCATAACAGCAGAAAATGCAAAGGCAGCAACGCTTGCCTATGAGCAGATTGCAGACATTGGTGAACTTGGCGATGCTGCAGTTAAGTTTATGGTGCTCAACAATATGAAGCCCACCATCGAAAACATATACTTTGCAGCTCACAGCACAAATGGGCAGAACGTTACAGGAAATGGCTTTTATGCCCAGGAAGCAGGCGGATATTTTGCCCAGAAGGCAGAAGAAATAGATGAGAGCGCTTTAGAGCCTCAGATTGAGAAGATCATCGAGGAAGCAGGACTTGATCCAAAGGATAAGGGTCTTAAGGAAAGCTCTCTGTGGATGGTTTCTCAGGGAATTCCTCTTACAGGACCAAACCTTGAGCAGGTAAGAACAATAAAGAGCCTTAAACTGCCTGTATCCGAAGAAGATGCCATGAAGGCAGCAGCTTCTGCTATAGCTGATGGGAAAAAAGCTATCAAGGGAGATGTTTTTGATCCAAGCTCCAACATGGAGAAGGCAGCAGAGATCAAAGATGCTGTAGATAACATAAGTGATGATGACATAAAGGATGTAGTAGCTTCCGGCAGAGAAATAACCATCAGAAACCTTACAAGTAATTTCTCCATAAGCTATGCTTCCGTTTCGGAAAATGATGAAAGACTTGTAACAGCAAGGCTTCAGCTTGAGCAGGTAAGGCTGCAGATGACAGTAGAAGCTAATAAGCACCTTCTGGACAGCGGTTTTTCTATTGATACAGCGCCTATGGAAGAGCTCATTGAAAGGCTTAAGGGCATTCTTTCAAGGGATGGCGAGGAAGTAACAGGCAAAGCCATCGATGAGATAACCAATGTGACACCTTCAAATATGGGCTATGCTTTCAGAATGACCATAAGCAGAGTGTCACTTATAGCAAATGGTCCTGCAGATATCGTGGGATCAATGGCTGATGACCTGAAAGAAGCCTCACTTTTCAAAATAAGCCAGGTATCTGAAAATGCCACAATGAAATTCAGGCAGGCAGGCGAAGGCTATGAGAAGCTTATGACTGCCCCGAGAGCAGATCTTGGTGACAGTATCAAAAAAGCTTTCAGAAATGTAGATGATATCCTGGGGGACCTTGATCAGGAAGCCACTGACGAAAACAGAAGAGCAGTAAGGATCCTTGGTTACAA
Source organism: Butyrivibrio sp. (assembly GCF_017940685.1). Lineage (GTDB taxonomy): Bacteria > Bacillota > Clostridia > Lachnospirales > Lachnospiraceae > Butyrivibrio. Next base: position 19,692 of record NZ_JAGAYD010000103.1, read on the forward strand.
CAGGATGGAGATAAATGAAGAGAACTTTGAAAAGGTAAGGAGCTGGGATGCAAAGCTTCAGAGCACAATAGACAGGCTTAAACCCGGCGCTGTATTTGACCTTATAAGACAGGGAAAGAACCCTCTTTCAATGACAATTGATGAGTTGTCACAAAACCTTGATCAGAATTCACAGTCTTCAGAGAATGAAAAAGGAAAGAGCGAAGAAAGATACGCAAAGTTTTTATTTAAGCTTGAGCACAAAGGTGAGATCACCAAGGAGGAAAAAGCTTCTTTCATTGGAATCTACAGACTTTTCCACACCTTAAAGGCCACTGATTATCAGGCAATTGGATCACTTCTTAAGACAGATCAGGAGATGACTATAGGAAACCTTCTTGGTGCCACAAGAAATCAGAAAGCGTCAAGACGGGGAATGGACTACAAGGTTGATGATGACTTCGGAGGTCTTTCAGTAAAAGAAAAAGACTATTCTCCAAGGATTGATGATCAGATATCAGCCGCATTCAGATATTACAGGTCCAAGGCTGAAACGGTTTATGAAAACCTTGAACCTGAAAAGCTTATGCAGACCAATATAACGGATAAGACTCTTTTACCAGAGCTTGCTGATGACCTTAAGAGAGCCGATATAGACAAGGAACTTGAGAGGGAGTTTGCAAGGAGCGAGCTTGAACAGATAAGACAGACTGTTTCTCTTAAGTCAGCAGAGCCCACAGCAAAAGAAATGACTCAGACTGGTATTGAGCTTACTTACAACAATCTTGAGGCGTTTATTGAAGAAAAGAGAGACAGAAGGACTGGAAATATCTGGAAAAAGACTGAGGATATGGAAGAAAGGGAGCTTTTAAAAGAATCTCTTTCTGAAGATGATTATCAGGATAACTATGTAAAGATTTTGGAGAGAGTGTCCGATAATTTATCTAGAGAGCTACTTAGTAGTGATGACACATATATTGATGTCAGAGCAATAGCTCTTTTACAAAAACAGATCTCTGTAATGACAAAAGGTGCAGAGAGAAACAGCTATGAAGTGCCAGTTGAGATCGACGGAGAAGTGGTTTCAATGAATGTGACACTTGCTAGCGACGATACAAAAAGGTCAAGGATGGACGCCAGTGTTCTGACAGACGAGTACGGACAGCTGAATTTAAGCCTCTTCGTAGAAGAGGAAAGCATCCGGGGAATGCTCACAACCACCAATGGAAAGAACCAGTGGGAATCAGAATATCTGGAGAATGTAAGAACCAGATTGTGCGAGAGAATTTCAGAAAAGCTAGAAGGCGTTATCGTAAGCGCTGAAAACATAGCGATCATCTACAACGCACAAGCAGGGCCTGCCTTAGCAGGTGTGGTTTCAAGAAATGCCATGGAAGGCGAAAATGCAGTGCAGACAGACACAAAAACACTTTTAACTATGGCAAAAGCCTTTATTGAGGCTTTGTGATCACACATGAAGAAGAAATGAGGTAGGCATGAAAGTAAACTATAACGTATCTGCGATGATAGCAAATAACGCTCTTCAGAAGAATGACAAGCTTCTTTCTGAGTCCCTGGGAAGGCTTTCCAGCGGTCTAAAGATTGCAAACGCCAAGGACAATCCTTCAGGCCTTGCAATGTCCAGAAGAATGAATTCACAGATCGAAGGTCTTGGAGTTGCTAATGACACCTCTAATGATGCGATTTCAATTGTACAGGTGGCAGACGGAAGTCTGTCTGAGATCCATGAGGTTCTTCAGAGAATGAGCGAGCTGGCTATCAAGTCCAGTAACGGAACTCTTACTGACAGCGACAGGGAGGCAATACAGGAAGAAGTTACTCTTTTAAAGCAGGAAATCGAAAGAATGGCAAAGACCACTCAGTTCAATGGTCAGAATATTCTGGATGGTTCTTTTGATCTTCGCGGATATGCAACTGTAGGAAACAGCCCGGCGACAGCAGTTACAGACCCTAACATCAGCGTGCTTACTTATTCAGATACTGTTGGAGCAGGAACCTACCAGATAACAGGAATCGACGTTAAGTACTTAAATCTTACAGGCTCAACAGGAGTAGACAAGAAGGGTATCTTCTTCGAAGAGGGAACTGAAGCAAATATCAAGATCCAGAAGATCTACGAAGATGGAACAACTGAGGACTACATGACAAATGGCATGCAGGCCACCATTAACGAAGACATATTATCACTAAAAGACAATACAGGAAAAGAGATAAAGATCCAGATAGACGAAGCCTTCAGCGGAACTCTGAATCTGGAGCTCACAGGAAAGGGTGCCATGACAATGCAGGTAGGCGCCAACGAGGGACAGACTCTTGATATCAGAATTCCTAAGATATCTCTTTCTACCCTTGGACTTTACAACCTTGATCTTGCCAATGAGGTTGGTGCAAGGGAAGGTATTGAGAGCCTCAAGAACGCCATCGTTCAGGTCAGCAGCATCAGATCAAATCTTGGTGCTTATCAGAACAGACTTGAGCACACAGTAAGCAACCTTGATATAACAGTTGAGAATATGACAGCAGCCTACTCAAGGATCATGGATGTAGATATGGCTGAGGAGATGACAACCTATTCAACACAGCAGGTTCTCTCCCAGGCAGGAATCTCCATGATGGCTCAGGCCAATGAAAGACCTTCACAGGTACTTCAGCTTCTTCAGTAAGAAACTATTTACCAGGCTTTTACATATAGGAGTAGACTATGACCCTTGAAAAGAAACAGGAATTTACCCTTAAGATAACACAGGCAAATAAGACTCAGCTCATAACAATACTGTATGAGATGGTGATCGATTATCTCGAGGAGAGTATAGATGAATTTGCAGTGGGCCAGAGAGGCGATGCGGAAAAGAGCATTATGCACGCCCAGCACTGCATCGATGAGCTTATCCATTCCCTTAATATGGAGTATGAGCTTGCCAGAAACCTTCACAAGATCTACATTTTCTCTAAGACAGAGCTGGCGGTTGCCTCAGCAACCGGAAACATCCACAGGGTATGGAAGGTTAAAAAGAACTTTGAAAAGCTTCATGAGGCTTATGTAGAACTTGAAAAGTATGATACTTCAGAGGTTCTTATGGGCAACACCCAGAAGGTTTATGC
>NZ_JAGAYD010000104.1 GCF_017940685.1 Butyrivibrio sp.
CGGGGACGGTTCTACTGTCAGGTTTTATAAAATAAAACCTGACAGTAGAACCGTCCCCGTGTCAGCAGTAGAACCGTCCCCGTGTCAGCAAATCGCCCCCGTGTCTTATTTTTGTTTCTTACCTGGCTGTCCACCTTCCACTGGCTCCGCAGGGAAGAACAAGGCCGTTATTCTTTACAGGAAGTCCGATCTCATTAGCCTCTACGGTTCCCTTGTGAATAGGATCAAGGACTGTGTGAAGCATGTAAGAAAGTACTGCAGGTTGAAGTCCTGTGGTGTATGAATTAATTAAGAAGAAAAGAGGATCATCTGACAGGAGCTGACTTGTGAGCTGGATGAATGGGAAAACTGATTCCTCGATCTTCCAGATCTCGCCCTTTGGACCTCTTCCATATGAAGGAGGATCCATTATGATGGCGTCGTATTTGTTTCCTCTTCTTATTTCTCTTTGAACAAACTTGTTACAGTCATCAACCAGATATCTGATGGGAGCATCAGCAAGCCCTGAGGAAGCGGCATTTTCTTTTGCCCATCCTACCATACCCTTGGAGGCATCAACATGAGTTACGCTGGCGCCAGCCTTGGCGGCTGATACTGTGGCGCCGCCTGTGTAGGCAAAAAGGTTAAGGACTTTGATAGGACGATCTGCCTTCTTTATTAGTGAAGAGAACCAATCCCAGTTAGCTGCCTGCTCAGGAAAAAGACCTGTGTGCTTGAAGCTGAAGGGTTTTAGGTTAAAGGTCAGATCTCCATAGTTTATTGTCCATTCCTCAGGGAGATTGTGAAACTCCCATTCACCACCGCCCTTGCTGCTTCTGTGGTAGTGGCCGTTAGGTTTTTTCCATCCGAAATGATTCTTGTCTGTGTTCCAGATTACCTGGGGATCTGGTCGTATTAATAAGAAGTCTCCCCAGCGCTCCAGCTTCTCACCTGAAGAAGTATCTATTACTTCATAGTCTTTCCAATTATCTGCAATCCACATAGTGTTTCTTCCTTATAATATATTTAATATCATTTTACCTTAGGTTTATGGTTATCTCTATACATTAATGATAAGATAGTTAAGCTTTTGGTAAAAATGCACTGTGCATTGTACTACAATATACTTTATTTGGCATCTGAAACGGCAAATAGATTAAAATAGATCAAGCAAAATAGTTGTAAAAGGCTGATTTTATATTAAAAGTGATTAATTTTTAAAAACTTGTTGCATTTGCACAAATTATGCTTTATACTAACAAACGCTGTGACATGATAGCTATGAAGCGTGAGGTTGCTGCTTTATCCAGTTAAGCAGGTTTTCCGTGGAGCGAATGTCTAGAGGCCGGAACATAAGGCCAACCAAACTGACGACAAGTCACTGTACAGACAATTTTGAGTCTGCCAACTAGGCAGAAACGACGTGTAAGAGTTCTATGCCTTACTTTGTGTAAAGGGTCAGGACACACACGGGAGAGTGTACAGTCACCGCTTGTCGTACTTAGTTCAAAAAGTGCGAAAAGGAGGCGACTTTTTTTATGGCAAATCAGGTAATGAGAATTACACTTAAGGCTTATGATCATCAGCTTGTTGATGCATCTGCCAAGAAGATTATCGAGACAGTCAAGAAGAACGGATCTCAGGTAAGTGGACCAGTACCTCTTCCTACTAAGAAGGAAGTTGTTACTATCTTAAGAGCGGTTCACAAGTACAAGGATTCCAGAGAGCAGTTCGAGCAGAGAACACACAAGAGACTCATCGATATCATCACACCTACATCTAAGACAGTTGAGGCTCTTCAGAGACTCGAGATGCCTGCAGGTGTAAACATCAATATCAAGATGAAATAATAAATGTAACTAATGATCACCTCTACTAGTATGATGCGAGACGCATGATGCCGTGATAACTGGATAATTGTCGACTGACAATTGACGACATTGCGAATGAAGTAAGCATCCGCTGTAGACGTAATAAGGAGGTAAAACACATGAAGAAGGCTATTTTAGCTACTAAGGTCGGAATGACCCAGATCTTCAAAGAAGATGGTTCACTGGTTCCTGTAACTGTTCTTCAGGCAGGACCATGCGTAGTAACTCAGGTTAAGACAGTTGAGAACGATGGTTACAGCGCAGTTCAGGTTGGATTTGTTGACAAGAAGGAAAAGGTTGTTAACAAGGACAAGAATGGTAACAAGACAATCTACCATCGCCATGGCGCTACAAAGGCTGAGCAGGGACATTTCAAGAAGGCTGGAGTTTCTTGCAAGAGATATGTAAGAGAGTTCAAGTTCGAGAATGCTGCTGATTATGCACTTGGCGCTGAGATCAAGGCTGATATCTTCGCAGAAGGCGATAAGATTGATGCTACAGCAGTATCAAAGGGAAAAGGATTCCAGGGTGCTATTAAGAAGAATGGTCAGCACAGAGGACCTATGGCACACGGTTCCAAGTTCCACCGTCATCAGGGTTCTAATGGTTCAAGTTCAGATCCTAGCCGCGTATTCAAGGGCAAGGGAATGCCTGGTCACATGGGAAGTGTTAAGGTAACAGTTCAGAATCTTGAGGTTGTAAGAGTTGACGCTGACAAGAATCTTATTCTTGTTAAGGGCGCAATCCCAGGACCTAAGAAGGGACTTGTTGCAATCAAAGAGACCGTAAAGGCCACTAACTAATAGAACGCGAAAGGAGGACCATACAGATGGCTAATGTATCTGTTTACAATATGGAAGGCAAAGAAGTTGGCAAGATCGATTTAAGCGATGCTATCTTCGGAGTTGAAGTAAATGAACATCTCGTACACATGGCTGTACTTCAGCAGCTCGCTGATAACCGCCAGGGTACACAGAAAGCTAAGACACGTTCTGAAGTTTCAGGAGGCGGAAGAAAGCCTTGGAGACAGAAGGGAACAGGTCACGCTAGACAGGGTTCAATCAGAGCACCTCAGTGGAAGGGCGGCGGAGTTGTATTCGCTCCAGTTCCAAGAGATTACTCTTTCAAGATGAACAAGAAGGAAAAGAGATTTGCTCTTAAGTCTGCTCTTACAGACAAGGCTCAGGCAGGCAACCTCATCGTTGTTGACGAGCTTAAGTTCGACGAGATCAAGACTAAGAAGTTTGCAGAGGTAATGAACAACTTAAAGGCTACACGTAAGGCTCTTGTAGTACTTGCAGACAACGATAAGAACGTAGTTCTTTCAGCTAGAAACCTCGCTGAGGCAAACACAACACTTACAAACACACTTAATGTTTACGATATCGTAAACGCAAGAACACTGGTCCTTACAAAGGATGCAGTTGCTAAGATAGAGGAGGTGTATTGCTAATGGCAGCATTACAGTATTATGACGTAATCCTTAAGCCAGTTCTTACAGAGAAGAGCATGGCAGGCATGGCAGAGAAGAAGTACACTTTCCTTGTTAATCCTGAAGCTAACAAGACACAGATCAAGGAAGCTGTAGAGAAGATGTTCGAGGGAGCTAAGGTTAAGAAGGTTAACACCCTCAACGCTGATGGCAAGATGAAGAGACGTGGAATGACAGTTGGTTTCACAGCTAAGACTAAGAAGGCAATTGTTCAGCTCACAGAGGATTCCAAGGACATCGAGATCTTCCAGGGACTCTAATTCATAACTGATGATTATACGTGCGGATCCCCCTACAAGAGTCCAGGGTCCAAGTGATATTCACTAGTCACGTGATAAAAAACAAAGGAGAAATAAATCATGGGAATTAAGAAATACGGCCCATATACCCCATCCAGAAGAAACATGACTGGATCAGATTTCTCAGAGATCACAAAGAAGACTCCAGAGAGATCACTCATTGTTTCAAAGAACAGCAAGGCTGGTCGTAACAATCAGGGTAAGATCACAGTAAGACATCGCGGATGTGGCGGCAGAGTTAAGTACAGAATTATAGATTTCAAGAGAAATAAGGACGATATGCCTGCAAAGGTTATCGGAATTGAGTACGATCCTAACAGATCAGCTAACATCGCGCTTATCCAGTACGAGGATGGAACAAAGTCTTACATCCTTGCACCTAACGGATTAACAGATGGCATGACAGTAGTGAACGGTGCAAATGCAGAGGTCAGAGTTGGTAACTGCCTTCCACTTTCACAGATTCCTGTCGGTGAAAACGTTCACAACATCGAGCTTTATCCTGGCAAGGGCGGACAGATGGTTCGTTCAGCTGGAAACGCTGCACAGCTCATGGCTAAAGAAGGTAAGTACGCAACACTTCGTCTTCCTTCAGGCGAGATGAGAATGGTTCCTATCGAGTGCAGAGCAACAATCGGTGTAGTAGGAAATGGTGATCACAACCTTATCAACTATGGTAAAGCCGGAAGAATTCGTCACATGGGTATCCGTCCTACAGTTCGTGGTTCTGTTATGAACCCTAACGACCATCCACACGGTGGTGGTGAAGGTAGAGCACCTATCGGACGTTCTGGTCCTTCAACACCTTGGGGTAAGCCAGCTCTTGGTTATAAGACAAGAAAAGCTAAGAAGGCTTCAAACAAGCTCATCGTAAGAAGAAGAAACGGTAAAGCCATCAAATAAGGAGGAATAAAATGTCTAGATCACTTAAAAAGGGACCTTTTGCAGACGCAAGCCTGTTAAAGAAGATAGATGCTATGAACGCAGAGGGCCAGAAACAGATTATCAAGACTTGGTCTCGTCGTTCTACAATTTTCCCGTCTTTTGTTGGACACACAATCGCTGTTCATGACGGAAGAAAGCATATTCCTGTATATGTTACAGAAGATATGGTTGGACACAAGCTTGGTGAGTTCGTTCCTACCAGAACATTCAAAGGACATGCTGGAAATTCTCCCGTCGAGAGAAAGAGCAGCATAAACTAATAGTGATTCAATGAAAGGAGGTCTATTAACGTGGAAAAGGAAATTAAGCATAGATCACAAATCAAGAGAAACAGAAATCGTGACAATAGAGAGACAAGACCTTTTGCTAAGTTATCTTACGCAAGAATACCAGTTCAGAAGGCGTGCTTCGTAATGGATGCCATCAGAGGAAAGGATGTTGAGACTGCCCTGGCAATTCTCCAGTACAATCCAAGATATGCATCAAGCGTAATCTACAAGCTCCTTAGCAGCGCAGTAGCTAACGCTGAGAACAACAAGGGCATGAACAGAACTAATCTCTATGTTGCTGAGTGCACCGCAAGCAATGGCCCTATCATGAAGAGAATTCAGCCTAGAGCACAGGGCAGAGCATACAGAATCAACAAGAGAATGAGTCATCTGACTGTTATTTTGGACGAGAGATAATTGAAAGGAGAAGCAAAAAATGGGACAGAAAGTTAATCCTCATGGTCTCAGAGTAGGCGTTATCGCTGATTGGGATTCAAAGTGGTATGCTGAGTCTGGCGATTTTGCCAATAATCTTGTAGAAGATTACAATATCAGAAAATTTCTGAAGAAGAAGTTATATGCAGCTGGTGTTTCTAAGATCGAGATCGAGAGAGCATCAGACAGAGTAAAGGTTATCGTTTACACAGCTAAGCCTGGCGTAGTAATTGGTAAGGGCGGCGCTGAGATCGAAGTAACCAAGAAGGAGCTTTCAAAGCTCACAGACAAGAAGGTTCTTGTTGACATCAAAGAGATCAAGAAGCCTGATAAGGATGCACAGCTTGTTGCAGAGAACATCGCTCAGCAGCTTGAGAACCGTGTATCATTCAGAAGAGCAATGAAGTCATGCATGAGCAGAACAATGAAGACAGATGCACTTGGTATCAAGGCATGCTGCTCTGGCCGTCTTGGCGGTGCTGATATCGCTCGTTCAGAGTTCTACAGCGAGGGTACTATTCCTCTTCAGACTCTTAGAGCAGACATCGATTATGGTTTTGCTGAAGCAGATACAACCTACGGTAAGGTTGGTGTTAAGGTATGGATCTATAAGGGTGAAGTACTTCCAACCAAAGCAGGTGAGAGTTCAGATAAGGAAGGGAGCGATAAATAATGTTAATGCCAAAGAGAGTTAAGCACCGCAAGCAGTTCCGCGGTTCAATGGCTCATAAAATTACTCGTGGTAATACAATCACCTATGGTGATTTCGGAATTGTTGCGCTTGAGCCTTGCTGGATCAATTCAAACCAGATCGAGGCAGCCCGTGTAGCTATGACACGTTTCATCAAGCGTGGTGGTCAGGTTTGGATCAAAATTTTCCCTGACAAGCCTATCACATTAAAGCCTCTCGGAACACGTATGGGTTCTGGTAAGGGTGCAACTGATAGATGGGTAGCTGTTGTTAAGCCTGGTCGTGTAATGTTCGAAATCGGCGGAGTTGCCGAGGCAGATGCGAGAGAAGCTCTTCGTCTTGCGACACACAAGCTTCCTTGCAAGTGCAAGATCGTTTCAAAGGCTGATTTGGAAGGCGGTGTATCTAAATGAAGACAAATAAGTATGTAACAGAGCTTATGGCTAAGTCAGCTGAAGAGCTTCAGACAGAGCTTGTTTCAGCTAAGAAGGAACTTTTCAATCTGAAATTCCAGAACGCTACAAACCAGTTGGATAATACAGCAAGAATCAAAGAAGTAAGAAGAAATATTGCAAGAATCCAGACTGTTATCACACAGAATGCTAAAGCAGCTAACTAAGTAAGCGGAAGTTATAAGGAGAAAAGATCGTGGAAAGAAATTTAAGAAAAACGCGTGTTGGAAAAGTAACAAGCGATAAGATGGACAAGACCATCACAGTTTCCATTGAGGACCATGTTAAGCACCCTCTTTACAAGAAGATCGTAAAGAGAACATATAAGCTTAAGGCTCATGACGAGAACAACGAGTGCCGCATTGGTGACACAGTTAAGGTCATGGAGACAAAACCAATCTCCAAAGATAAGAGATGGAGACTCGTATCCATTATTGAACGTGCAAAGTAATATCAAAAAAGGAGAAATATCATGATTCAGCAGGAAAGTAGACTTAAGGTCGCTGATAACACAGGTGCTAAAGAGCTCCTTACAATCCGTGTTATGGGCGGATCTACAAGAAGATATGCGAGAATCGGCGACACAATCGTTGCATCTGTAAAAGAAGCAACACCCGGTGGAGTTGTAAAGAAGGGTGACGTTGTTAAGGCTGTTGTCGTTCGTACAGTTAAAGAGACTCGTCGTAAGGACGGTTCCTATATCAGATTTGATGAGAACGCTGCTGTTGTTATCAATGAAGATGGTACGCCTAAGGGAACACGTATTTTTGGACCAGTAGCTAGAGAGCTTCGTGAGAAGAAGTTCATGAAGATTCTTTCTCTTGCTCCTGAAGTATTATAAGGAGGCGCCTAGATGTCAACAAGTAAGATCAAAAAGGGTGATAGCGTAAAAGTTATCGCTGGTAAAGAGATAGGTAAGGAAGGCAAGGTCCTTTCTGTTGATACAAAGAACGGAAAGGTTGTTGTTGAGGGTCTTAACAAGGCTACACATCATGAGAAGCCTTCAGCAAAGAATCCTAACGGCGGAGTGATCGAGAGAGAAGCTGCTCTTGATATCTCTAACGTAGTTTACCTTCACAAGGGACAGCCTACCAAGATCGGCTTCAAGGTAGAGAAGGACGAGAATGGTAAGGTTGTAAAGAAGAACCGTATCGCTAAAAAGACTGGCGAGGTTATCGACTAATTAAGAAAGGAGGTAGAAAGCGTTGAGTAGATATAAGGATTTATACAAAAATGAGATTGTTGATGCTATGACCAAGAAGTTCGGTTACAAGAACGTTATGCAGGTACCTAAGCTCGACAAGATCGTTATCAATATGGGCGTTGGTGAGGCTAAAGAGAATGCTAAGCTTCTTGAGAACGCTGCTAACGATATGACCATCATTTCTGGTCAGAAGCCTGTTATTACAAAGGCTAAGAAGTCTATCGCTAACTTCAAGTTAAGAGAGGGCATGCCTATCGGATGTAAGGTTACACTCCGTGGCGACAAGATGTACGATTTCCTTGATCGTCTTGTAAATCTTGCTCTTCCTCGTGTACGTGACTTCAGAGGAATTAACCCTAACTCATTCGATGGTAGAGGAAACTATGCTCTTGGTATCAAAGAGCAGCTCATCTTCCCTGAGATCGAGTATGACAAGATCGATAAGACAAGAGGTATGGACATCATTTTCACAACAACTGCTAAGACAGACGAGGAGGCTCGTGAGCTTCTTACACTGTTCAATATGCCTTTTGCAAAGAACTGATAGGAGGAAATAGAACAAAATGGCTAAATTATCCATGAAGTTGAAACAGCAGATGAAACCAAAGTTCTCAACACGTGCATATAACCGTTGTAAGATCTGTGGTCGTCCTCATGCTTATCTTAGAAAGTACGGAATCTGCAGAATTTGCTTCCGTGAGCTTGCATATAAGGGTGAGATTCCTGGTGTTCGCAAGGCATCTTGGTAAAGATTTTCTGCTGACGCAGAAAATCTAAGTGATCCTGGATGGGGGATCACAATATTTAAACTAAAACATTGCGGCTTCGTGTCTCTGCTCAATTCAGGTAGTAGTAAGGCGAAGCAAGAATAATTAAGGAGGCAAATATAAAAATGGCAATGAATGATCCTATTGCAGATATGCTTACAAGAATCCGTAACGCAAATACTGCAAAGCATGACACTGTTGATGTTCCTTCTTCAAAGATGAAGCTTGCTATAGCTAACATCCTTTTAGAAGAGGGTTATATTAAGAAGCTTGATGTTGTTGAAGATGGCGCTTTCAAGAATCTTCACATCACTCTTAAGTATGGTGCTGACAGAAATGATAAGGTTATCACAGGACTTAAGAGAATCTCAAAGCCTGGTCTTCGTGTATACGCAGGCAAGGATGAGCTTCCTAGAGTATTAGGTGGTCTTGGTATTGCAATCATTTCTACAAACCAGGGCGTTGTAACTGATAAAAAAGCAAGAGAGCTCCAGGTTGGTGGCGAAGTTCTTGCATTCATTTGGTAAATTGGAGGTACGGGCATGTCACGAATCGGAAAAATGCCAATCGCAGTTCCTGCTGGAGTTACAGTAGAAGTTGCAGAAAATAATAAGGTGACTGTAAAGGGACCTAAGGGAACCCTTACAAGAGTTTTCCCTGCAGAAATTTCTTTTTCACAGGAAGATGGCAACATCGAGGTTAAGAGACCTGATGACCAGAAGAAAACAAGAGCATTACATGGTCTTTCAAGAAGCCTTCTTAACAACATGGTAGTTGGTGTTACAGATGGTTTCGAGAAGAAGCTTGAAGTAAACGGTGTAGGTTACAGAGCGGCTAAGAACGGCAAGACACTCTCTCTGACACTTGGTTATTCACACCCTGTAGAGCTTGAGGATCCAGAAGGAATCGAGACAGTTGTAGAGGGACAGACAATCACAGTTAAGGGAATTGACAAAGAAAAGGTTGGACAGCACGCTGCAATCATCAGAGAAAAGAGAGCTCCAGAGCCATATAAGGGCAAGGGTATCAAGTATGCTGATGAGGTTATCAGACGTAAAGTTGGTAAGACCGGTAAGAAATAATTGAGATAAGGAGAGTGCAAAATGGTTAGTAAGGAATCAAGATCAAAAGTTCGTGCTAAAAAGCACATGAGGATTCGTAATCGTTTCAGCGGCACAGCTGAGAGACCAAGACTTGCTGTATTCAGAAGCAACAACCACGTTTACGCACAGGTTATTGATGATGAGAGCGGCAAGACACTTGTATCTGCTTCAACTCTTGAAAAAGATATCAAGGCTGAGCTTGAGAATACAGATGACACAGCAGCAGCAACAAAGATCGGCGATGTAGTTGCAAAGAGAGCTTTAGAGAAGGGTATCAAGACTGTTGTTTTCGACAGAGGAGGATACATCTATCACGGAAAAGTTAAGGCTCTTGCCGAGGCTGCCAGAGAAGCTGGCCTAGAATTCTAAGAAGGGAGAAATTTTCAAATGAAGCGTAATATCGTTGATGCAAGTCAGCTTGAATTGACAGATAAAGTAGTTACCATCAAGCGTGTTACAAAGGTTGTTAAGGGTGGACGTAACATGAAGTTCACAGCACTTGTAGTTGTTGGTGACAACAACGGACACGTTGGTGTTGGTCTGGGTAAGTCAACTGAAATCCCAGATGCTATCCGTAAGGGTAAAGAGGATGCTACTAAGAACCTTATTACTGTTCCTCTTGATGAGAACAACAGTATTACACACGATTTCGTAGGAAAGTTCGGCTCAGCTGAAGTTCTTCTTAAGAGATCTCCAGAAGGTACTGGTATCATCGCTGGTGGTCCAGCTCGTTCAGTTTGTGAGCTTGCTGGTATCAGAAACATCAGAACAAAGTCACTTGGTTCAAACAACAAGCAGAATGTTGTTTATGCTACAATCAATGGACTTGCACAGTTAAAGACACCTGAAGAAGTTGCAGCAAAGCGCGGTAAGTCAGTAGCAGAAGTAACCGCATAACTTTTGACTAAGGAGAAAATCAATGGCAAACAGTGAGAAGAAGCTTAAGATCACATTGGTTAAGTCTACAATTGGTGCTGTGCCTAAGCAGGTAGCAACTGTAAAATCAATGGGATTTAAGAAACTTAACAGTAGCGTTGAGCTGCCTGACAATCCTGCAACAAGAGGACAGATTCAGCAGATCAAGCACCTTGTTAAGGTAGAAGAGATCTAATTACACTAAAAACATGTATCCGGGACCGGTTTTCGAAGGTGCGAGTGGCTAGGGCTGCGTATAGCGCTGGGGGTTCCGGCATTTATAAGGAGGAATATCATGGAATTATCCAACTTAAGACCTGCTGAAGGGTCTGTACAGAGCGATAATTTTAGAAGAGGCCGTGGCCATGGTTCAGGAAATGGCAAGACTGCTGGTAAGGGACACAAGGGACAGAAGGCTCGTTCAGGAGCTCCAAGACCTGGTTTCGAAGGTGGTCAGATGCCTCTGTTCAGAAGACTTCCTAAGAGAGGCTTCAAGAATATCAATCACAAGAATATCGTAGGTATCAATGTATGCGCCCTTGACGTATTTGAGGATGGAGCAGTTGTAGATGTTCAGGCACTTAAGGATCAGGGAATCATCAAGAAAGAGCTTGATGGCGTAAAGATCCTTGGAAATGGCGAGATTACTAAGAAGCTTACGGTTAAAGCAAATGCGTTCAGCGCAGCAGCTAAAGAGAAGATCGAGGCACTTGGTGGAACAACAGAGGTGATCTAATGTTTAAATCCCTAATGAATGCATTGAAAGTCAAAGAAATTAGAACTAAGATTCTATTTACTTTTCTTATGCTCTGTGTGATCAGGCTCGGATCTGCTATTCCTGTACCTGGAATGAATACAGCAGTTTTCCGTAACTGGTTCTCAGGACTTACAGATAGTGATGCTTTTGGCTTCATGGATCGATTTACTGGTGGATCATTTGAGAACATGTCAATCCTTGCTCTCAACATCACACCATATATCACATCTTCCATTATTATTCAGCTTCTTACAATTGCTATTCCTAAGTTTGAGGAGTGGCAGAAAGATGGTGAGGACGGAAGAAAGAAGCTTACAGCGCTTACAAGATATATTACTATAGCTTTAGCGCTTATCGAGTCCATCGCAATGGCAATCGGTTTCTACAGGAACACAGGCTTCTTAACAGAGCAGTCAATCTTCCTTGTAGTTCAGATTGTTGCAGCACTTACTGCTGGTAGTGCATTCCTGATGTGGGTTGGTGAGAGAATCACCGAAAACGGGGTAGGAAATGGTATCTCAATAGTACTTACTATTAACATCCTTTCCAGAATGCCTTCAGATATCAGTTCACTTTTCGAGCAGTTCGTGCTCGGAAAACCTATTGCTAGGGGAGTAGTTGCAGCAGTTGTAATTATTGCAGTTATAGTTGCAATGGTAATCCTTGTTGTTCTTCTTAACGGAGCAGAGCGCAGAATCCCTGTTCAGTACGCTAAGAAGATACAGGGCAGAAAGACTTATGGCGGAAATCGTTCAGAGATCCCTCTTAAAGTCAATACTGCAGGTGTTATGCCAATTATCTTTGCTATGTCACTTTTCCAGTTCCCAATCATCATTACTCAGCTTACTGGCTATAACGGAAGTGGTGCATGGGGCAGGTTCGTAGCATATCTCAATCAGAGTAATTGGTGCAATCCTAACCATTGGAATTATTCAATCGGACTTATTGTTTATATTCTTTTGCTTATCTTCTTTGCATATTTCTATACATCGATTACATTCAATCCTATAGAGATTGCAGAGAACATTAAGAAGCAGGGCGGATTCATCCCTGGAATCAGACCAGGTAAGCCCACCAGTGATTATCTCACTGGTATCCTGAACTACATCATTTTCATTGGCGCATGCGGACTTACAATTATCGGTGTGCTTCCTATTTTCTTCAATGGTGTATTTGGAGCACGTGTATCATTTGGTGGTACCAGTCTTATCATCGTAGTAAGTGTTATACTTGAGACGATCAAGCAGATTGAATCACAGATGCTTGTGCGCAATTACAAGGGTTTCTTGGAAGATTAAGCTATGATACAATGTAAGAGGCGCAGGGACCTGCACTGACGCAGGCCCCTAAACCTCTTATCTTAATTTTAGAGAAGGGTGAATGAGTATGAAAATTATTATGTTAGGTGCACCTGGTGCAGGTAAGGGAACACAGGCCAAGATGATTGCGGACAAGTTTGGCATTCCGCACATCTCAACTGGCGACATTTTCAGAGCAAATATCAAGAACGGAACAGATCTTGGTAAAAAGGCTAAAGAGTACATGGATAAGGGACAGCTTGTTCCTGATGAGCTCACTGTTGAGATCCTTCTCGACAGAGTTGCTAATGAGGATTGCAAGAACGGATATGTTCTTGATGGATTCCCACGTACTATTCCACAGGCAGATGTTCTTGACAAAGAGCTTACTAAGCTCGGCGACAAGGTTGATTTTGCCATCAACGTAGATGTTCCTGATGAGAACATCGTTCGCAGAATGTCAGGAAGAAGAGCATGCCTTAAGTGTGGTGCTACCTATCATATTGAGCATATTCCACCTAAGAAAGAGGGAATATGTGATACATGTGGCAGCGAGCTTGTTCAGAGAGATGATGACAAGCCTGAAACAGTTCAGAACAGGCTATCAGTTTATCACGAGCAGACTCAGCCACTTATCGAGTACTACGACAAGAAGAACATTCTTAAGACAGTCGATGGTACTAAGGATATGCAGGAAGTATTCAATAACATTGTTAATATTCTGAACGCATAAGGAAAAAATGGCTATTACAATTAAAACCGATGAAGAATTAGAGCTTATGCGGCAGTCGGGACGTCTTTTGGCTAAGGTTCATGAAGAACTTCACGCCGCTCTAAGACCAGGCATTTCCACCTATGAACTTGATGAGATAGGTGAAAAGACGATCCGTGGGCTTGGGGGAATACCCAACTGTAAGGATTATGAGGGATTTCCCGCTTCTGTGTGCATATCAGTGAATGACGAGGTCGTTCACGGAATACCAAGTAAAGACAGGATCCTTGTGGAGGGTGA